>NZ_JBGLYS010000008.1:0-188549 GCF_047304155.1 Rhizobium sp. Rhizsp42
GCCGGTCAAAACACAACCAGAACCCAAGGAAACGCCGCCAACGCTGGTGTTTTATCCCTTGTGTTCTTTCATTGGAGACATATCATGTCCGATTTCACCATCGGTCGGGAAGGTGCGAGCGCTGCCGTGCGTTCCCCGTCCGATCTCTACCGCGCCGTCTGGCGCTGGCATTTCTACGCGGGTCTTCTCGTCCTGCCCTTCATGCTTTCGCTTGCCGTCACCGGCGCGCTCTATCTCTTCAGGGACGAGATCGACAATGTCGTTCATGCCGATCTGAAGCGCGTGGCAATCAGCCAGCAGATAACGCGATCGCCATCCGCGATGGTGGATGCAGCCCTTGCCGCCCATCCCGGCACCGCAATCAAGTTCACCGATCCCGTCGACCCCGGCGCGTCGGCGGAGATCACCATCCATACCGTGGCCGAGGGCAACATCGCCGTCTATGTCGATCCCTATAGCGGCAAGGTGCTCGGCGAACTGCCCGATCGCGGCACGATCATGTGGACGGTCCGCTATCTCCACAGTCTCAAATATTTCGGCTCCGTCACCCGCTCGTTGATCGAGATCGCGGCTGGCTGGGCGATCCTGCTTGTCGGCACGGGCATCTATCTCTGGTGGCCGCGCAAGCAGACGGGAGGGGTGCTCAGCATTCGCGGCACGCCCCGAAAGCGCGTCTTCTGGCGCGATACCCATGCTGTCCTCGGCCTCTTCGTCGGCGGCTTCATCGTCTTCTTAGCCGTCACGGGCATGCCCTGGTCAGGCGTCTGGGGCGCCAAGGTTAACGAGTGGGCGAACGGAAACAACTTCGGCTATCCGGCTGGCGTGCGCGTCGCCGTGCCCATGTCGGACGAACATCTCGATCATATCGCCAAGACCACATGGTCGCTCGAACAGGCGCAGGTCCCGCAATCCCCGGGCCACCAGCACGGCGCGATGCCGATCAGCCTGGATGAAGCCGTCGCCACCTTCGATCGCCTCGGCCTGCATCGCGGCTATGCCGTCAATATCCCCGTGGATGCGATGGGCGTCTACACCGGCTCCGTCTATCCTGACGATCTCGCCGAACAGCGCGTCGTGCATCTTGATCAGTTCACCGGAAAACCGCTGATCGACATGAGCTATGCCGATTACGGCCCACTCGGCAAGGCACTGGAGTGGAGCATCAACGTCCATATGGGGCAGGAGTTCGGGCTGGCGAACCAGCTTGTCCTGCTCGCCGCCTGCATCGGCATCGCGGTGCTCGCGGTATCCGCGGGCGTCATGTGGTGGAAGCGCCGCCCGGCAGGCTCGCTCGGCGTCCCGCCCATGCCGTCGGACAAGCGGGTGTTTCGCGGCCTGATCGCCATCCTCGCCATCGGCGGCATCATCTTCCCGCTGGTCGGCCTGTCGCTCGTCGTCATGCTGGCGCTCGACTGGATCTACGTCAGAACCCGCCGCCGCCGATCGATCTGAAAGCCGTGAGGAGGCATCGTCGATGCCTCCTCACTCCCTACTCTTGAACGATCCCGACACAGAAATCGATGAACGCCCTGACCTTCGCCGGCACATGCTGGCGCGACGGATAGAAGGCGTAGAGCGGGAAGGTCTCGTCGGGCCAGTCAGGAAAGAGGTCGATCAGCTGGCCGCTTTCCAGATAGTCCTGCATCCCAAGCGAAAACACCTGCGCGATGCCGATCCCGGCAAGGCAGGTGGCAAGCGTGGTACCGGCGTCATTGACGAGAATGCGTCCGCGCGTCTCGATCGGCACGACCTCGGCGCCACGCCGCAATTCCCATTCGAAGGGCCGGCCTGTCAGCGAATCCCGGAACTGGATGCAGGTGTGGTCGGCAAGATCGCCGGGCGCCGTCGGCCGCCCATGCTTGGCGAGATAGGCGGGCGCCGCGATGGTGATCACCCGTGTGCGCATCAACAGCCGCGAGATCAGCGTGGTGTGTGAGGGATCGCCGAAGCGCACCGCCACGTCCATGCCGTCGGCCACCAGATCGCCGATCTCGTTGCGGGTGATGATCTCGATCTGCAGCTCGGGATAGAGATCGAGAAACGCGCCAAGCCTAGGTCCCAGAACCAGTCGCGAGAAATACGGATCGACATTGACCCTGAGCCGCCCGCGCACCGACTGTGCCACGCCCGAGGCCGCCATCGCCGCCTCCTCTATGCCGCTCAGCAGTGGCGCCACCTGCTCGTAGAAGCGGGCGCCGTCGTCGGTCAGGCGCATGGTGCGGGTGGTGCGGTCGAGCAGGCGCAAGCCGATGCGGCCTTCCAGCCGGGCAATGGCGCGGCTGACGCCTGACGGAGACAGACCCATCGCATCCGCCGCCCGCGCGAAACTTCCGCTTTCGATCACGGCCGCCAGCACACTCACTCCGTTCAGCAGTCGTCCATCGAACATCGATCCATCCGTGATTTTCAGTCACTAATACGATGACATATGCGCACTTCAATCAAAGATAGGAAAGGATCATTTTGCGGGCGAACGGAAAACTGAACCAAAGGAGTTTCCAATGTTCGCCATTACAGGAGTAACTGGGCAGGTCGGCGGCATCGTCGCCGCGCAGCTGCTACAGGCCGGATTGCCGGTCCGTGCCATCCTTCGCAACGCCGAGAAAGGCAAGGCCTGGCGCGAGAAGGGCGCCGAACTGGCGCTTGCCGAAATGACCGATGCCGATGCGCTGACCGCCGCCTTCACCGGCGCCGAGGGCGTCTTCCTGCTGATCCCGCCGACCTTCGACCCGACATCAGGCTTCCCGGAAGTGCGTGCCGTCATTGCCGCGCTGAAGACGGCGCTGCTGCGGGCGCGGCCGGAAAGGGTCGTCTGCCTCTCCACCATCGGCGCGCAGGCCGAGGAGCCGAACCTGCTCAGCCAGCTGGGCCTCGTCGAGCAGGAGCTTTCGACGCTGCCGCTGCCGATCGCCTTCCTCCGCGCCGCCTGGTTCATGGAGAACGCCGCATGGGATGCGGCGGCCGCGCGCGAGGCCGGCGTCATCGCAAGTTTTCTCCAGCCGCTCGACCAGGCCTATCCGATGGTCTCGGTCGCCGATGTCGGCGAAAGGGCCGCGTCGTTGTTGCAGGAGAACTGGACCGGCAAGCGCATCGTCGAGCTGCAGGGGCCGGAGAAGGTGACGCCCGCCGACATCGCAGCCGCCTTCTCCAAGGTGCTCAGCAAGCCGGTCAGCGCGGAAATCGTCGCACGCGACAGCTGGGAGGCGCTGTTCAAGGGGCAAGGCATGCGCAACCCGATGCCGCGCATCCGCATGATCGACGGCTTCAACGAGGGCTGGATCCGCTTCGAAGGCCAGCCAGAGAAGGGATCGACGACGCTGGAGACAGCCATCCGCCGGCTGGTCGAAGCCGCCTGATACAAAAGAAAGGCCGCGGACGAAACATCCGCGGCCTTCCATGCGAGCTTGATACTCGATCTCAGAGATTGCTCATCCCGCCATCGATGACGAGTTCGCTGCCGACGATATAGGCGGCCTCGTCGGAGGCGAGGAAGATGACGGTCTTGGCGACCTCGGCGGCGTCGCCGAAGCGCCCAACCGGGATCTGCGACTGGATATGATCGGCCATCGCCTTCGAATCCGCTTCCGATGCGCCGAGCTTGCTGTAGAGCGGTGTGGCGATCGGGCCGGGGCTGACGGCGTTGACGCGGATGCCGCGACCGATCAGTTCGCCCGACAGCGTCTTGGCAAGCGTCAGCAGCGCCCCCTTGGTCAGCGAATAGACGCTGGAGTTCGGCATGCCGATATGCGCGTTGATCGAGGTGTTGAGCACGATCGCGGCCTGCTTGGAGAAGATCGGCAGCAGCGCCTGGATCAGGAAGAACGGACCCTTGACGTTGATCGCGATCGACTTGTCGAAGGCGGCCTCGCTCCATTGCTCGACAGGGCCGAACTCGGCCACGCCGGCATTGACGAAGAGTATGTCGAGATGGCCGAAGGCGTTCTTGATGGCTTCGGCGACGACCTGCTGCCCGGCGACATTGCCGGCATCGGCCTGGATGACGATGGCCTTGTCGCCGAGTTCGGCGCGGGCGGCGGCGACGCTGTTGGCGCTGCTGCCGGTGATGGCGACGCGGGCGCCTTCGGCGATGAACTGGCGGGCGGTTTCAAGGCCGATGCCGCTGGTGCCGCCGGTGATGAGGGCAGTCTTGTTCTGAAGGCGTGACATGGATCGATATCCTTGTGGGGTGGGCTGCTTGCCCATGATGTGTTGTTGGGGGCGGTGGGCAGAATGCCTTGCTGTTCGGTCGCGATCACCCCCTCCGAAAGGCGAAGGTGATCGAGCGAGTATGCGCATCAGGTGCGGGTGATCGAGGCGCCACCATCGACCAGCGAGGCCGTGCCGGTCACGAAGCTGGAATCGTCCGAGGCGAGGTAGAGCACCGAGCGGGCCAGTTCGTCCGGCGTTGCCACGCGCTTCAGCGCATGCAGGTTGGTGACGAAGCCCTGCTTGTCGGGCGTGTCGTTCATCTCGCGATACATGTCGGTGTCGACGGCGCCTGGCAGCACCGAGTTCACGCGCACGTTCTTCGGGCCGTATTCGGCGGCCAGCGCCTGCGTCAGGCCGATCAGGCCGGCCTTGCTGGCGGCATAGGCTGCCACACCAGGGAAGGCGAAGCTGTAGCCGACGAAGGTCGAGGTGAAGATCACCGAGCCGCCGCCGTTCCGTTCCATCTGGCCGATCTGGTGCTTGGCGGCAAGGAAGGAGGCCGTCAGGTTGATCGTTACCGCCTCCGTGAATCCGGCTTCCGAAACGCCAGTGCTCGGGCCTGCCTCGCCGAGGATACCGGCATTGTTGAAGGCGATATCGAGCTTGCCGTAGCGTTCGACGGCGGCGGCGACCAGCGCCTTGTGATAATCTTCCGAGCGCACGTCGCCGGCCAATGCGACTGCGTCTCCGCCGGCGGCCTTGATCTGCTCGACCAGGCTGTCCAGTTCGGCCTGGCGGCGGGCGCCGACCACGACCTTGGCGCCTTCGGCGGCAAAGAGCTTGGCCGTTGCGCGGCCGATGCCGGCGCTGGCACCAGTGATGATGGCGACTTTTCCATTCAAGCGGTTCATTCTTCCATCTCCTTTTTGGGTTGGGGTGGCGTTTGCCGCCCCGTTCGATGAGTGGAAGATGGCATTTTCCTTTTGTTCGGATTAGTCTCCAAATAACGGAACTCGAATTCGGAAATACCGAACGATGATCAGGATCGAAGGAATAACGGCATTCGTGTCGGTGGTGGAATCCGGCTCGGTCAGCGAGGCGGCGCGGCGCCTTCGCCTGTCGAAATCGGTGGTCAGCGAAAGGCTGGCGGAACTGGAGCGCTCGCTGGGCGGCATGCTGCTTCACCGCACCACCCGCAAGCTGACGCTGACCGAGGATGGCACCGCCTTTCTCGAGCGCGCCGCCCGCATCGTCCGCGAGATCGAGGACGCCACGGCCGAGATGGCCGAGCGGCGCGGCACGCTCTCCGGGCCGCTCAGGATCGCCGCCCCCGTCACCTTCGGCCGCATGCATCTCGGCCCGGCGCTCTATCCGTTTTTGGCCAAGCACCCGGAGATCCAGCTGGTGCTCGATATCGATGATCGCCGCGTCGATGTGTCATCGGAAGGCTATGACGCCATCGTGCGCAACGGGCCGATCGTCGATTCCCGCCTCGTCGTCTGGAAGCTCAGCCGCAGCCGCCGTCTGCTGGTCGCGTCCCCCGATTATCTCGAGCGCCACGGCACGCCGAAGACGCTCAACGATCTCGATGGCCACAAGGGCATTTTCTACACCAACCGCGGCGTCTCCGACTGGCGCTTCCAGACGCCCGATGGCGCCATCGTGGTGCGCGCCAGCCAAGTGCTCGGCATGAACAATGGCGACATGATCCGCGATGCGGCGGTGGCCGGCCTCGGCATCGCGCTGCTCCCCGCCTTCATCGCCGGCCCGGCGGTGAGCGAGGGGCTGCTGAGCGAGATCGACGTCGGCTACAAGCCGGAGGCCGAGTTCATCTATATGGCTCATCCCGAAGGCCGCAATCCCTCCGCCAAGCTGCGCGCCGTCGCCGATCATCTGCGCAAGACCTTCGGCGATCCGCCCTATTGGGACCCATCAGGCTGATCAGGTCGGGCAACTCAAATCAGGCTCATCAGATTGCCGACAACGCGCGACCGCCGCGACTTCAGCATCGCCAGTCCAAGCCGCGCCACCAAAGGCGGCCCCTCGATCGGCCGGTAGGCGACGCCGTCGAGCTTCAGATGCGCGAGCGAACCCGGCACGATCGACACGCCGAGGTCCGCGGCGACCAGATTGATGACGGAAGGGATCTGCGGCGCCTCCTGCGTCACGACAAGTTCGAAACCGGCATCCCGGCAGCCGCGCACGATATCGTCATAGAGGCTGAGACCGACGGTGCGGGGAAAGAGAATGAAGGGCTCGCCCGCAAGCGCGGCAAGCGGCACCGTCTTCAGCTTCGCCAACGGATGGTGCGCCGGCAGCGCGATCAGCATCGGCTCGTCCGCCAGCCGCTTCAGGTACACATCCCCAGGATCTTCCAGCCCGGGGCGAATGAAGGCGGCGTCGATCTCCTGCCGCATCAGCTTTTCCATCAGCCAGTTGCTGTTCATCTCGGTGAGCGACAGGCTGACATCCGGCCATTGTCCGCGAAACCGGCGGATCGTGCCGCTGACGGCGGTGTTGAAGGCCGACGACGCCGTGAAGCCGAGCGCCAGTCGCCCAGTTTCGCCGCGCGTCGCTCGCTGGGCTGCAAGCTTCGCCTTCTCGGCCGAGGCAATTGCCGCGCGCGCCTCAGGCAGGAAGGCCGCTCCCGCCTCCGTCAGCTCCGCGCCATGCGGCACGCGGTGAAACAGCGCCGCCCCGATTTCGTTTTCGAGATCGCGGATCTGCTGGCTGAGCGGCGGCTGGCCGATGCCGAGCTTGGCGGCGGCGCGGGTGAAATTACGCTCCTCGGCCACGGCAAGGAAATAGCGGATATGGCGCAGCTCCATCGGTATCTCCAAAACCTATCAAGAAAGCCAGTTTCATATATTGGACAAATGATGGCCCGTTGGCTAGATCAAAGGGCGTGAAAGGTTGGTCCTCAATGCCACGCGCCGCAGACAAGCAGTCCGTCCCCTCGGAAATCCCCTCCCGTCCTCATCTGACCGTGATCGAGAATGCCGCTCCCCAGCACCAGGGAAGCGAAGCGCAGGAAAAGCAGTTCCTGCTGCGCGGCACGCCGGCCTACAGGCGCGCCAGCATCGCCCTGTTCCTCTCGGGCTTCGCCACCTTCTCTCTGCTCTATTGCGTCCAGCCGCTGATGCCGATCTTCGCCAGCGACTTCGGCATCAGTCCGGCCGCAAGCTCGCTCTCCCTGTCGCTGTCGACGGGCCTGCTCGCCTTCGCCATCTTCTGCGCCGCCGCCGTCTCCGAAAGCTTCCGCCGCCGCAGCCTGATGTTCGCCTCGCTGCTCGGTGCCGCCCTTTGCACGATTGCCTGCGCGCTGGTCCCGAGCTGGCATGCGCTGCTGGTCATCCGCGCCCTTGAAGGCCTGCTCCTCGGCGGCGTTCCCGCCGTCGCCATGGCCTATCTCTCGGAAGAGATCGATCCGCGCGGCCTCGGCGCATCCATGGGCCTCTATATCGCCGGCAACGCCTTCGGCGGCATGGCCGGCCGCGTCGTCACCGGCACGCTGGCCGAGTTCTTCTCCTGGCGTATCGCGCTCGGCACGCTGGGCGCCATCGGCCTTGCGGCGGCCATCGGCTTCTTCCTGCTGCTGCCCGCCTCGCGCAATTTCACCCCGCGCAAGGGCTTCAACGCCCGCTTCCATCTCGGCGCCTGGGCCGGCCATATCAGAAGCCCGGCGCTGCCCTTCCTGTTCGCCATCGGCTTCCTCGCCATGGGCACATTCGTCACGGTCTACAACTATATCGGCTTCCGCCTCGTAGAAGCGCCGTACAATCTGAACCAGACCGAACTCGGTCTGATCTTCACCGTCTACATCTTCGGCATCGCCGCCTCCTGGATCGCCGGCCTGCTTGGAGACCGCTTCGGCCACTTCGTCGTGCTGCCTTCCGGCATCGCGCTCTCGGCGATCGGCGTGGCGCTGACGCTCTCGGCCTCGCTGCCGCTGATCATCCTGGGCATCGTGCTCCTGACCTCAGGCTTCTTCGTCGCCCACTCGGTCGCAAGCGCGCTGGTCGGACGGCTCGCAAAGGGCACCAAGGGCCATGCCTCGTCGCTCTATCTCCTGTCCTATTACATAGGCTCCAGCGTCGCCGGCTCCGTCGGCGGCTATTTCTGGGGTGCTGATGGCTGGAACGCGGTCGTTATCTTCACCCTGACGCTGCTGGCGATCGGCATGGTCGCGGCACTTGCCGCAGCACGGCTGTCGCGTCGATAGCAAAAATAGGAAAAGCCCGCGACATGGCGGGCTTTCTCATTATTGGTAGGCTCGTGCGAGCGGTCAGCTAACCGCCCAGGCGATATAGATCAACGTCAGCGCGATCAGCCACAGTGCCCAGCGGCCGGAGCGGCTGTGGCGGGCTTCCGACTTGCCGATCGCCTCGGCCGTCTCGGCGTCGAAGCGCAGGCCGTTCTCGCTCATCCTGAGCAGCTCGTGATGGAACTTCTCGGTCTTGGCGGCGATCTCGGGTGCGGCCTCGGCAAGCTTCACGGCGGCCTTCAGCCCGTCCTTGATATCGGTCGCGATCCGCTTCGGTCCGAGATTGTTGCGGATCCATTCGCCGACGACGGGTTCGGATGCCTTCCACATGTTGAAGCGCGGGTTGAGGATGCGGGCGACGCCCTCGACCACGACCATGGTCTTCTGCAGCATCACCAGCTCGGGCCGTGCGGCCATGTCGAACAGCTCGGTCACCTCGAACAGAAGCGTCAGCAGCTTGCCCATCGAGATCGTCTCGGCCGGCTGCCCGTGGATCGGCTCGCCGATCGCGCGGATCGCCTGCGCGAAGCTTTCGACATTGTGGTGGCCGGGCACATACCCCGCCTCGAAATGCACCTCGGCGACGCGGATATAGTCGCGGGTGATGAAGCCGTAGAGGATCTCGGCGAGGAAGCGGCGCTCCTTCTTTCCGAGACGCCCGACGATCCCCATGTCGACGGCGACGATCATCCCCTTGGGGTCGACGAAGAGATTGCCCGGATGCATGTCGGCATGGAAGAAGCCGTCGCGCAGCGTATGGCGCAGGAAGGACTGGATCAGTGTATCGGCCAGCGCATTGAGATCGTGGCCAGCGGCCTTCAGGCCCTCGACATCGGACATCTTGACGCCGTCGATCCACTCCATGGTGATGACGTCGCGTCCCGTTCGTTCCCAATCGACGGTCGGAACGCGGAAGCCCGGATCATCTCGCGTGTTCTCGGCGATCTCCGAAAGGGCCGCCGCCTCGAGCCTCAGGTCCATCTCGACCTTGGTCGTCTGCTCCAGCGTCTTCGTCACTTCCACCGGCTTCAGGCGCCGGCTGGAGGGCATGAAGCGCTCCTGCAGATGGGCGACGAGATACATCGCCTCGAGATCGTGGGTGAAGCGCTGGCGCACGCCGGGGCGCACCACCTTGACGGCAACCTTCTTACGTCCCTGCGGCGTCATCACCTCGGCCGGATGCACCTGCGCGATCGAGGCCGCGGCGATCGGCTCGCCGAAGCTGACGTAGAGCTCATCCACCGGCCGGCCGAGCGATCCCTCGATATTGGCCTTGGCGGCGGCATCAGGAAAGAAGGCCATCCGGTCCTGCAGCTGCGACAGGTCGTCGGCGAACTCGACGCCGACGACGTCTGGACGCGTCGCCAGGAACTGGCCGATCTTCACATAGGAAGGCCCCAACCGTTCGACGGCCTTGGAGAGCCGGTCGCTGCGCTTCTGGGTCTTGGCGCGCTTGCGCGCAAACATGCCGACGAAGGACTTGGCAGCCGCGACCGAAGGCGGAAGCTCGTCGGAAGGCAGCGCCGAGACGACGCCCTCGCGCACGAGAATCCAGCCAACCCGCCAGAGCTGGAAATATGCCGAAACAGTGCTCATTCCGGCTTAAAGCTTCCAGCCGGAGTGAAGGGCGGCGATACCGCCGGTATAATTGGTGTAGCTGACGCGCGAGAAGCCGGCATTGCGGATCATCGCCGCGAAGTTTTCCTGGTTCGGGAACTTGCGGATGGATTCGACCAGATACTGGTAAGGCTCGGCATCGCCGGTGATGGCCTTGCCGAATTTCGGAATGGCGTTGAACGACCAGCTTTCATAGACGCGGTCGAGCAGCGGCATGTCGACTTCGGAGAATTCGAGAACCAGCAGCCGGCCGCCGCGCTTCAGCACGCGGTAGGCTTCGCTGAGCGCCACGTCGATGCGCGGCACGTTGCGGATGCCGAAGGCGATCGTATAGGCGTCGAAGCTGTTGGCCTCGAAAGGCAGTTCCTCGGCGTTGGCCTCGACGAAGGTCAGGTTGTCGGAGAGCTTCTTCTTGGCGGCGCGCTCGGCGCCGACTGCCAGCATCGATCCGTTGATGTCGAGCACGGTGGAGTGCGCCATCCGGTTCGAGGCTTCGATGATGCGGAATGCGATGTCGCCCGTGCCGCCGGCCACGTCGAGCGTCTTGTAGCCGGGCTCCTTGCGCGGGTTCAGCGCCGCGATCATCGCATCCTTCCAGACGCGGTGCATGCCGACCGACATGACGTCGTTCATGATGTCGTAGCGCTTGGCGACCTTATGGAAGACTTCGTTGACAAGGCCCTGCTTTTCGCCGCCTGAAACTTCGCGGAAGCCGTATGATGTTTCCATGCCGCCGTCGGCGGAGGTGCGGCTGTCTGACATCGAATACTCCAATCTCTTAAAACAACGCGGCGACCATAGCGAAATCAGGCAGGCGACGCTATCTGTGGGCAACGGTCCGGTCCGCGACACCATGGCGCTATAGCGCACATCGCGGGCGGTTGAAACATGTTCGATATAGATGGGTTAAGATGCCGGAATTGCCAGAAGTCGAAACCGTCAAGCGCGGCCTCGCGCCCACCATGGAGGGCGCGCGTATCGTCAAATTGGAGCTTAGGCGAGGGGACCTGCGCTTCCCGTTTCCGGAGGCCTTCGGCGAAAAGGCATCCGGCCGCACCATCGTCTCTCTCGGTCGTCGCGCGAAATATCTGCTGATCGATCTCGACAGCGGCGCCACCATCATCGCCCATCTCGGCATGTCCGGCTCCTTCCGCATCGAGGCGGGCCCGATTGCGGATATGCCCATCTCCGAAACACCGGGCGATTTCCATCATCCGCGCTCCAAGGATGAAAAGCACGATCACGTGATCTTCCATCTGGAGGGGCCGTCGGGCGTTAGCCGCGTTATCTATAATGACCCGCGCCGTTTCGGCTTCATGGACATGGCAGAGCGCACCGCGCTCGACATCAATCCCTTTCTCTATGGTCTCGGCCCGGAGCCGACAGGCAATGCGCTGAGCGCCGCCTATCTGGCCGAGCGCTTCAAGGGCAAGGCGCAGCCGCTGAAGAGCGCACTGCTCGACCAAAAGAACATTGCCGGCCTCGGCAATATATATGTGTGCGAGGCGCTATGGCGCTCCCACCTTAAGCCGACGCGTGCCGCCACCACCCTGGTGACACCGACCGGCAAGCCCACCAAGCAGCTCGACCTGCTCGTCTCCTCGATCCGCGACGTCATCGCCGACGCCATCAAGGCGGGCGGCTCGTCGCTGCGTGATCATATCCAGACGGATGGCTCGCTCGGCTATTTCCAGCACTCCTTCTCCGTCTATGATCGCGAAGGGCAGCCTTGCCGTACGCCCGATTGCGGCGGTACCATCGCCCGCATCGTTCAGGCCGGGCGCTCGACTTTCTATTGCCCTACCTGCCAGAAGTAAGCCTGGGCATTGGCCCGACCGGGAGGAACGCATGTCTTATGAAACGCTGATCGTCGAAACCCGTGGCGCCGTGGGGCTGATCACGCTGAACCGCCCGCAGGCGCTGAACGCCTTGAACTCGACGGTGCTGAAGGAACTGCTGCAGGCTTACGCCGCATTCGAGAATGACGACGCCATCGGCGCCATCGTATTGACCGGTTCCGAGCGCGCCTTTGCCGCCGGCGCCGATATCAAGGAAATGCAGCCGCTCGATTTCGCCGATGTCTACGCCCGCAATTTCCTCGGCGGCTGGGACGATGTCGCCAAGGTGCGCAAACCCGTCATCGCCGCCGTCAGCGGCTTCGCGCTCGGCGGCGGCTGCGAGCTTGCGATGATCTGCGACTTCATCATCGCGTCGGAGACCGCCAAGTTCGGCCAGCCGGAAATCACGCTCGGCGTCATCCCCGGCATGGGCGGCTCCCAACGCCTGACGCGCGCCGTCGGCAAGGCCAAGGCGATGGATATGGTGCTCACAGGCCGCATGATGGATGCGGCGGAAGCAGAACGGGCAGGACTCGTATCGCGTGTGGTGGCGCCCGATCGTCTGCTCGATGAGGCGCTCGAGGCCGCGGCCAAGATCGCCTCCCTGTCGCGCCCCTCGGTGCTGATGGCCAAGGAGGCGGTCAACCGTGCGCTGGAGACCACGCTGGAGGAAGGTCTGCGCTTCGAGCGCCGCCTGTTCCACAGTCTCTTTGCGACGGAAGATCAGAAGGAAGGGATGACAGCCTTCATCGAAAAGCGTAAACCCGCCTTCAAGAACCGCTGACCCCTGAAGAGAAAAGGCGACGGTTCCTTGAAAATGCGCGTTGACGCCGGTCGGCTTTAGGGTTATATGCCCGCCCAAGGTTCGGGAAGCCAGTCCGGTTTTCCGATAATACTCCCGCATTGCTGTGTAGGAAGTGGCTGCAAGGCCCGCGGCGGTAGCGGAATTTGTTCGAATTCTTGAGAGAGGCATCCATGGCCAATACAACTTCGGCGAAAAAAGCGACCCGCAAGATCGCCCGCCGTACCGACGTCAACAAGGCTCGTCGCTCGCGCGTTCGCACGTTCGTTCGTCAGGTCGAAGAAGCACTCGCAGCTGGCGATGCTGCCAAGGCCAAGGAAGCCTTCCAGGCCGCGCAGCCGGAACTGGCCCGCGCAGCAAGCAAGGGCGTCCTGCACGCCAACACGGCATCCCGCAAGGTCTCGCGCCTCGCTGCTCGTGTGAAGGCTCTGTCGGTCGGCGCGACCGCTTAAGCTTCCGTTAATAAAGACAGCTATATGATTAGCCCGGCAACTTTGTCGGGCTTTTTCGATTCCGCCAACTGCCCGGACTATGGTTAATTTGGCGACGATTTCGTGTCCGGCAAATGACACAAAAAAATGAGTAATTACAAAGGCTTGTGTCAGGTTGTTCCTGAACGAAGAGACTCAGACCTTCCCTTGCGGCGTCTAAAACGAGTCAAGAAGCTTTTTTCTTTTTTTCTTTTTATGCGTGTCAAAATTGCCGGTTTCCGGAATCTCCTTGATTCAAAAGCGATTCTTTTTTTGCGCTAATGCAGCGCCCTAAATCTGCCGCAGGAGTCAACCGGCTACGCTTAATTTTGCGGAAATATGCCCGTTGATCTCGACCCCCGATCCTGCCTAAATGCCTCCCAACAAGGGGCTCGGACATCACCTGTTTTAAGGCTTGGTCTGAAACTGCCACGTCGGCAGGACGATGCTTTAGTGTCTTTTGTTGCGGAAGTTTCGACCTCCGGATTTTCACGCACCGATGCAGATTGGACTGCGGCTGTGGCTGCCGCGGAACGGGATCATCTGTGCGCCATTTTTGAGGGCTGCACGCAGCGCGTGCGATCTCGGGAAATGGAAAAAAGCATACGCAGGCAGGCTGGTGTTCGTTGGACGAGGAGCGGGCACCTAGGAGACAAGAAGCAATAAGACCGCATGAAGCGGTTGGCTTCGCCTCCAACAGTCGCCTCTCGTTAAGAGGCACGCGTTTGAGTGAACCGGCCGACAGCAGAGCATGAGGGTGATGCTGTCTGGTCATAAGCGGGGAAATGATCGGGCGACCAGGATTAGGTCGGCCGATGGAACTATAAGGCGGCAAGATGCACATGAATTCGATGGCGGCGAGTGCTTTGGACAACTCGGACAAGGTATCTCAGACGTTAGGCTCTATTTGCCCAGACGCGGCGGGGGAAAAGGGAGACATGAAGAATGATGGCATACTTTTTGAACGAGCAAGTGCACGCCTGAAGGCGCAGGTCGGTCCGGATGTCTACGCAAGCTGGTTTGCACGACTGAAGCTCCATTCCGTCTCCAAGAGTGTCGTACGGCTGACGGTCCCAACAACTTTTCTGAAGTCCTGGATCAACAATCGCTACCTCGACCTGATCACCGGCATCTTCCAGGCGGAAGACGCTGAAATCCTGAAGGTCGAAATCCTGGTTCGCACGGCAGCGCGCGCAACCAGCAAGCCGGAAGAAACGGCGACCCAGGAGCCGGTATCATCCGTCGCGCCGATCCGTCGCCCGGTCGCTCAGCAGGCCGGCCAGATCGTACAGCAGGCCGTTTCGGCAGCGTCTGCGGCGCGTCCGGCGACCTCTGGCCAGCCGCTCTTCGGCTCGCCGCTCGATAACCGCTTCACCTTCGACACCTTCGTCGAAGGCAGCTCCAACCGCGTCGCTCTCGCGGCTGCAAAGACCATTGCCGAAGCCGGTCAGGGCGCAGTGCGCTTCAACCCGCTCTTCGTTCATTCCACGGTCGGTCTCGGCAAGACCCATCTGCTGCAGGCAATCGCCAATGCAGCCGTACAGAACCCGCGCCAGCTGCGCGTCGTCTACCTGACGGCCGAATACTTCATGTGGCGTTTCGCAACCGCGATCCGCGACAATGATGCGCTGACGCTGAAGGACTCGCTACGCAACATCGACCTTCTGATCATCGACGACATGCAGTTCCTGCAGGGCAAGATGATCCAGCACGAGTTCTGCCATCTGCTGAACATGCTGCTCGACAGCGCCAAGCAGGTCGTCGTCGCAGCCGACCGTGCGCCCTGGGAACTGGAATCGCTCGACCCGCGCGTTCGTTCGCGTCTGCAGGGCGGTGTGGCGATCGAGCTTGACGGCCCGGATTACGAGATGCGTCTCGAAATCCTCCAGCGCCGTCTTGATGTCGCCCGCACCGAGGATCCGTCGCTGGAAATGTCGACCGAGCTGCTCAACCACGTAGCCCGCAGCATCACCGCCAGCGGCCGCGAACTGGAAGGCGCCTTCAACCAGCT
The DNA here is from genome assembly GCF_047304155.1 of Rhizobium sp. Rhizsp42. Lineage (NCBI taxonomy): Bacteria > Pseudomonadati > Pseudomonadota > Alphaproteobacteria > Hyphomicrobiales > Rhizobiaceae > Rhizobium > Rhizobium sp. Rhizsp42. The sequence goes on from NZ_JBGLYS010000008.1 coordinate 15,152, forward strand.
GCTCTTCCGTCGCTCCTTCGAGCCGAACCTGACGGTCGAGCGCGTGGACGAGCTTCTCGCCCACCTGGTCGGCTCCGGCGAGCCGCGCCGCGTGCGTATCGAGGATATCCAGCGCATCGTCGCCCGTCACTACAACGTGTCGCGCCAGGAGCTGGTCTCGAACCGTCGCACGCGCGTCATCGTCAAGCCACGCCAGATCGCCATGTATCTGGCCAAGACCTTGACGCCGCGCTCCTTCCCGGAGATCGGCCGTCGCTTCGGTGGCCGTGACCACACGACCGTGCTGCACGCCGTGCGCAAGATCGAGGAGCTGATTTCAGGTGATAGCAAGCTGTCGCACGAGATCGAGCTGCTGAAGCGCCTGATCAACGAATAGTCGCGATCATAGCATCGAAATTAAGCGGCTGGGAGCGATCCCGGCCGTTTCCTTTTATGCACTGTTTATTTTATACAGCCCTTTCAAGCATACGCGCGGCGGGAGGAAAACGCCGCGCCTTGGGAGGATATAAATGAGCTTTACGAAAATCGCCGTACTCGGTCTGGGCAAGGTCGGGCGGCTGGCCGCCACGCTTTTGCATGAGGGCGGCTTCGAGGTCACGGGTGTGGATGCGCAGCTGCCTGTCGGCGAGGTGCCGTTCAAGTGCCATAGCGGCGATATCTCCGATCCCGCCGTCATCGGTGAATTGCTGTCGGGTGTCGATGCGGTGCTGTCGTGCCTGCCCTATCACCTGAATATCGGGCTGGCGCGCGCCGCCCATGCCGCCAGCATCCATTATTTCGATCTGACGGAAGATGTGCCCACCACCAACTTCATCATTGAGCTGTCGAAAACCGCGCGTGGCCTGATGGCGCCGCAATGCGGGCTGGCCCCGGGCTTTGTCGGCATCGTCGGCTCGAGCCTTGCAGATGGCTTCGATCGCTGCCGCTCGATCCGCATGCGCGTCGGCGCCCTTCCGCAAAATCCGACGGGCCTCTTGGGTTATGCCTTCAATTGGTCGCCGGAGGGCGTGGTCAACGAGTATCTGAACGATTGCGAAGTGATCGAAGGCGGTGTGCGAAAGCTGGTGTCGCCGATGGAGTGGCTGGAGACCATCTACGTCGAGGGCGTGAAGCTTGAGGCATTCACGACCTCGGGCGGTCTCGGCACCATGTGCGACACGCTTCTGGGGAAGGTTGAGAACCTTGACTACAAGACCATGCGCTATCCCGGCCACATGGATCTGATGAACTTCTTCTTCCACGAGCTTCTGATGCGCGACAAGCGCAAGCTCGCCGGCGAAATCCTGACGGAGGCCAAGCCCCCCGTCGATGACGATGTCGTCTATGTGCATGTGGCCGCCGAAGGCACAGAGCGTGGCAACCTGCGCCGCAAGGAATTCGTGCGCGCCTATTACCCGATCGAGATATCAGGCGCCCGCCGCACGGCGATCGCCTGGACAACTTCGGCATCGGTCGTTGCCGTCATCGAGATGGTGCGCGACGGCCTGCTGCCCGCAACCGGCTTCCTGCACCAGGAGCACATTCCGCTCGACATGTTCCTGAAGACCCCGACCGGCAGCCTCTTCAAGACGGGTGCGTCCCGCAGAGCCTGATCGCTGCTCGCATCATCGCCAGACGGCCGGGGCAATCCCGGCCGTTTGCTTTTGGCGCGCGCCTCTGCATAGTCGGCGTTAGACGATTGAGGCGCGGAGCTGATCATGCCGGCATTGCTTTTTTTCGACGACTTCGATGCGCCCGAGCTGAACGGCGAAAGCTGGCTGCCCTGCTATCTCCCGCATTGGAGTTCGTGGGAACGGTCGCAGGCGCGCTACAAGATCCGCGATGGCTACCTTCGGCTCATGCTCGAAGACGACCAGCAGCCCTGGTGCCCGGAATTCGATGGCGGCGTCAGGGTCTCCAACCTGCAGACGGGCCATTGGTCCGGCCCGGTCGGCAGCCGCGCCGGCCAGCACCGGTTCAATCAGGATCTCACGGTGCGCGAGGCGATCCCGCCCCGCCGCCTTTTCCTGCCGCATTACTGCCGTCTGGAGATGCGCGCTCGCGCAAGCCTCAACCCATGGAACCTCGCGGCGCTATGGCTGATCGGCTTCGAGGACGAGCCGCATCGCTCCGGGGAGATAACCGTCTTCGAAGTCTTTGGCCGCAATGTCGAGCCCGATGCGGTGAAGATCGGACGCGGCATCAAGAAGATCCACGATCCGAAACTGACAACCGAGCTCGATGAGACGAGCGTATCGATCGCTGTTGGCGACTGGCATGTCTACGCGATGGATTGGACGCCCGAGGGGATCGATTTTCTCGTCGATGGGGCAATCGTGACGCAGACCCGCCAGAGCCCCGATTATCCGATGCAGCTCATGCTGAACCTCTACGATCTGCCCGGCGACGAGGATCGCTCGCAGGCGCTCACTGCCACATTCGACATCGACTACGTCAAGGCGTGGGCCAAGTGACGCGCCGCGTCGTCATCGGTTCTGAGTTGAAGCGGTGCAATGTGTCTATTGCGGATTGCGCTGGCTGGGCAGTGCGCAGCGATTGCCACAGCTGGCGACCCCTGGCAGCATGTAGCGCAGGCAGCAGAGCTTGCGCCGCTGGATCATCTCGCCGCCGTCCTCGATCCGTTTGACGCTGCCGCACAAGGGGTTCGGCCCGCCATCCGGCAGGCACCCGCGCACGAAGAGCGGCAGGTCAGGAGCGGAACGCCCACAGCCGTCGCTATCGGTCAGACGCAGCGTATAGTCGATGTAGACGGCGGCGTTGTTCCACAGGAGCTTTGCCGAGAGCCCGCAGCGCTTCAGGCGCTCGACGGCCATGTTGAGATGGCCGGACATCAGCGGCCCGACCACGGAAAATTCGTCGCCGCTCGTCTCTTCGCCGATCATGCCGCGATGGGAGACGCCGAAGGCGCGCGGCAGCCCGTCCTCTGTCAGCGCGATCGTCATCGCATCGAATGCCACCGGCAGCACCTGGCCGGCCAGGCGGCGTGCGAGCAGATAGGGAATGGTGATCCCGGCGAAGTAATAGAGCGACCACATGGAGACGACGGCACGGCGATCGGTACCTTTGGTCACCTCGGTGTACCGGTCGATCGCCCGCTCAAAACCGCCATCCTCGAAGAATGTGGCGAGGGCGACGCCACCGGCCAGTTCATCCGCCAGCATCATCTTCTCGCGGCACCAGGCGTGATCGCCGGAAAAAGCGTGGGACAAGCCGATCGGCTGCGGGAGCCCGGGCGCCGTCCGCGCGATCTGTTGAACTGCCATGACTGAGGTTCGGCCTTGCCCGTATGCGTCTTAATCCTGATTATGATAATCAGCAAATACGCGGCAGGAAAGTGTTTTATGAGTGCGGGTGTCCACTTTTTCCGCGATTGCTGAAGTAAGCGCGCAGGCGCCGCGATCAGCGCTGCGCTTCCGACAGCAGCCAGCGGCGGAAGGCGGCCGCTGCCGGCCGTTCCAGCGCCTGACCGGGATAGACGAGATGGAAGGCGAGCCGGCTGGCGACGCCGACGGGGAAGGGGGCGACGAGCTGGCCTTCTTCCAGTTCAGTTGTCACGAAGGAGCGCCGCATCAGCGCGAAGCCGAGCCCCGCTTTCATCGCCTCGTAGGCGCCGTTGCCGTGCATGAAGACCGGCCCACGGGCGGCATCGACATTGCTTGCGCCCGCCGCCTCCAGCCATAGCTGCCAGTCGTGGCGGTAGACGTCGTGGATCAGCTGGAACGGCGCTAGTGCATCGGGCGACGGATCCGGGCCGAGCGCATCGGCGAGCTTCGGCGTGCAGACCGGCACCAGCTCGTCATCCACCAGCCGCTCGCTGACGAGCCCGTCATAGCCCCCGAGCCCGTGACGGATAGCGAGGTCTATGCCATCGCGCTGGAAATCCATCACCCTGTGCGAGGCGCTGATGCGCACGTCGATCTCCGGGTTCAGCGCTTCGAAGCGCGAAAGCCGCGGCACCAGCCAGTAGGTCGCAAAGCCCGCGGTGCATGTGACGTTCAGCACCGTGCCGCGGTTTCGCGCCGTGATCGCCGCCGTTGCCTCTCGCACCAGCCGAAATGCCGCCCGCAACGTCGTGAAATAGTCGGCACCCTCGGGCGTCAGCGCCAGCGCCCGCGCCTTGCGCTCGAACAGGCGAACGCCGAGCGAGGTCTCGAGATCGCGGATCTGCAGGCTGACGGCGCCAGGCGTCACATTGAGTTCCCGCGCCGCAAGCGTCATGCTCAAATGCCGGGCGGCGGCCTCGAAGGCGCGCAGCGCCGAAAGCGATGGAAGAAAATCACTCATGCTTTAGCTCAGCTCAATCATGAAACGAAAAAGACTCGTTTGTCGCATGGCTCTGACCACCATAGTATATGCATCAAGGTGATCATTCCAAGTCAGAGCTTGATCGTCACGGATAAGAATAACTCGACGGATGGTAATAGTCCGCGCAGGAATCGGGTGGCGTAGGCTAGCGCCGAGCGCTAAGCCGGTCATGCCGCAAAAGGGAGAGACGCGATGCAGCAGAGACAGATGGGCCTTGCCGAATGGGGAATGTTGCTGGTGCTGTCGTTGCTCTGGGGCGGATCCTTCCTGTTCAACGGCATCCTGGTGAAGACCCTGCCGCCGTTTACCATCGTCACTGGCCGCGTGCTGATCGCCGCCGTCGCGCTGAACCTGATCGTGCGCGCCACCGGTCACGCCATGCCGCGCGACGGAAAATCGTGGGCGGCCTTCTTCGTCATGGGCCTGATCAACAACATGATCCCCTTCTGCCTTATCGTCTGGGGGCAGACCCATATTGCGAGCGGCCTCGCCTCGATCCTCAACGCCACTACGCCGCTCTTCGGCGTCGTCGTCGCGCATCTGTTGACGGCGGATGAGAAGATGACCGGAAACCGCCTGCTCGGCGTCATCGTCGGCTTCGCCGGCGTCGCCTACATGATCGGCTTCGATGCGCTGCGCGATCTCGGAACCAATGTGCTGGCGCAGCTCGCCGTTCTCGGCGCCGCACTCTCCTACTCTTTCGCCGGCATCTATGGCCGCCGTTTCCGCCAGATGGGCATGGCACCACTTCTCCCCGCCGCCGGCCAGGTCACCGCCTCCAGCGTGCTGATGCTCCCCATCGCCCTCATCGTCGACCACCCCTGGACACTCGCCGCCCCCTCTATGGAGACCTGGATGGCGCTCTTCGGCCTGGCGCTGCTCTCAACCGCGGTCGCCTACGTCCTCTTCTTCCGCATCCTCGCCACCGCCGGCGCCACCAACCTCATGCTCGTCACCTTCCTCATCCCCGTCAGCGCCATCCTGCTCGGCGCCGCGATCTTGGGCGAGCAGCTTCAGGCCAAGCATCTGATCGGCATGGCGATGATCGCGATCGGTTTGGCTGCGATCGATGGGCGGTTGTTTGCGCGGGTGCGGAGGAGGGTGGTGTGAGTGCGGAAGTTATTTAGGAAAACAATAGGATAGCTCATCGGTTGGAGCCCCCTCATCCGACCCTTCGGGCCACCTTCTCCCCGCTGGGGAGAAGGGAAGAGGGAGCGAGCGGCTAGCCCTAGGTCTCTTCTCCCCAACGGGGAGAAGGTGCCGGCAGGCGGATGAGGGGGCTTCACGGTAAGACGCTGACCGCCCTAACCCCCCAACTCAACAAGCCAGATCAGCCACCACCGAATCCAAGATCAGCATCCCCGACGGCGTGCAGCGGATGCGCGAGTTGCCGATCCGCTCGATAAACCCGTGTTCCAGTAAAAACTCTTCGCGCTTCGGATCCGGATCGCGGCCGGAGAGCTGCTGCCAGCGGGCGAGGTCGACGCCTTCGGTGAGGCGCAGGCCCATCAGCAGCAGTTCGTCGGCCTGTTCGTCATAGCCGAGCTGTTCCTGGTCAAGCACGCCGTGGCCGTCGCGCTCCACGAGCTCGAGCCAGGCTTCCGGCTTGCGCTCGGTGGCGGTGGCGAGCTTGATGGGCCCGCGCGTCAGCCGGCCGTGCGCGCCGGGGCCGATGCCGGCATAGTCGCCGTAGCGCCAGTAGGTGAGATTGTGACGGCTCTCCGCGCCCGGGCGGGCGTGGTTGGAGACCTCGTAGGCGGGCATGCCCTCGGCGGCGGTGATTTCCTGTGTCGCCTCATAGAGCAGCGCCGACTGGTCGTCGTCGGGCACCACGAGCTTGCCCATCTTGTGCAGTCCGAAGAAGGGCGTACCCTCTTCGATCGTCAGCTGGTAGAGCGACAGGTGATCGACGGCGTAGGAGATCGCCTCGCGCAGCTCGCGCTCCCATTCCTCCACCGTCTGCTTGGGACGGGCGTAGATCAGGTCGAAGGACATGCGCGGGAAGATATCGCGCGCCAGCTTGATCGCCTTCAGCGCATCCTCGACGTCATGCAGACGTCCGAGAAACTTGAGGTCACGATCGTTCAGCGCCTGCACGCCGAGCGACACGCGGTTGACGCCGGCGGCGCGGTAGCCGCGAAAACGCTCGGCCTCGACGCTTGAAGGGTTGGCCTCCATGGTAATCTCGATGCCATCAGGCATGTGCCATTCCTTGGCGATGCCGTCGAGAATGGCCGAAACCGTCGATGGGTTCATCAGCGAGGGTGTGCCGCCGCCCAAGAACACGCTGGTCACCGTCTTCGGGCCGCTCAGCTGCCGCATCGCCGCCATTTCCTTCAGGAAGGCGGCGGTGAAGCGCTCCTGGTCGACAGGCTGGTGGCGCACATGGCTGTTGAAGTCGCAATAGGGGCACTTGGCGGCACAAAACGGCCAATGCACGTAGACGCCGAAGCCGGGCTCACCGGTATCGGGCAAAAGAGATGCATAGCGCGTCAGGTTAGGCTGTTCCAAAGTGTCCACGATTCGGGTCTTATGCGTCCAGGCAGGTTTCGACGAAGATCTTGAAGGCGCGGGCGCGGTGCGAGAGGGCGGCAGCGTCGCCCGGCTTCCAGCCGTGCTTCTCTTCCGCGCTCATCTCGCCGAATGTGGTGTCGTAGCCCTCGGGTTGAAAGACCGGGTCGTAGCCGAAGCCCGCGGTGCCGCGCGGCGGCCATGCGACGAAGCCTTCGACTTCGCCGCGGAACATCTCGGTATGGCCATCAGGCCATGCCAGGCAGAGCACGCTGACGAAGCGCGCGGTGCGTTGTTCCGGCGTGGTCGCGCCCTTTTCCTGAAGAGCGGTTTCGACCTTCTGCATCGCCATGGCGAAATCGCGCGTACCATCAGCCGTTTCCGCCCAGTTGGCGGTGTACACGCCAGGTGCGCCACCCAACGCGTCAATCACAAGGCCGCTGTCGTCGGAGAGCGACGGCAGGCCGGAAGCCTTGGCGGAAGCCAGCGCCTTGATCGCGGCGTTTTCCTCGAAGGTCGTGCCGGTCTCATCCGGCTCCTCGAACTTCAGTTCGGCTGCCGATTTCGCCGAGAAGCCGAAAGGACCGATCAGGTCGGCGATCTCGCGTATCTTGCCGGCATTGTGGCTGGCAACGACGATGGTGCGGGTATCGAGCTTGCGCATGGGCGGTCCTTCAAAGATTCCAAAGTTTGGGTTCGGCGCATTCCAGGCTGTTGCCGTCAGGATCGCGGAAATAGATCGATCGCGCCCCGTTCGGCCAGCAGAAATCGCTTTCGATGGAAACGCCCGCTTTGTTCAGCTTTTCCGCGATCAAGTCAATCGCTTCCGCACTCATCCGGAAACAGGCATGCCCCGCGCCGGTGGTGCCATGCGGCGGAACCGGCAGCGCGTCAGAAGAGGGCGGCTTGATCGTCTCGTGGCGGTTGAAGATCAGAAGGATGCCCGGGCCGCAGCGAAAGAAGACATGCCGGTTGTCGTGGCGCAGAACTTTCTCGAGGCCGAGAACATCGCGATAGAAGCCTTCGGCGGCATCGAGGTCGTCGACATAAAGCGCGGTTTCAAGAATGCCGTCGATCATGCTGTCATTCTCCGGGGCGCCAAAGACCCTCTCTGGCCTGCCGGCCATCTCCCCCACGAGGGGGGAGAAGGCTTGTGGCAAGCGACTGCCCAAATTGACCGTCGACGGGGCGTCTGGGTTAAGCCCTCCCCCTTGTGGGGAGGGTTGGGGAGGGGCCTTTATTCAGCTCCCCTCAGGCAATCGCCGCCTTCTGCATCTCCACCAACTCGGCAATGCCGTTCTTGGCAAGCGCCATCAGAGCGCCGAACTCTTCCTCGCTGAACGGCGTGCCCTCGGCCGTTCCCTGGATCTCGACGATGCCGCCCGAACCAGTCATCACGAAGTTCGCATCGGTCTCGGCAGACGAGTCCTCGAGGTAATCGAGATCGATCACCGGCTGGCTGGCGAAGACGCCGCAGGAGATCGCGGCGACGTGGTCCTTCAGGACCCGCTCGACCTTGATCATGTTGCGGCTTTCCATCCACTTCAGGCAGTCGTAGAGCGCGATCCATGCGCCGGTGATCGATGCCGTGCGGGTGCCGCCGTCGGCCTGGATGACGTCGCAGTCGAGCGTGATCTGGCGTTCGCCGAGTTCCTTGAGGTCGACCACGGCGCGCAGCGAGCGGCCGATCAGGCGCTGGATTTCCTGGGTGCGGCCACCCTGCTTGCCGGCGGCGGCTTCGCGCTTCATGCGATCGCCGGTGGCGCGCGGCAGCATGCCGTATTCTGCGGTGACCCAGCCCTTGCCGGTGTTGCGCAGCCACGGCGGCGTCTTTTCTTCAAGGCTCGCCGTGCACAGCACATGCGTGTCGCCGAACTTCACCAGACAGGAGCCTTCGGCGTGCTTGGAAAAGTTGCGCTCGAAGGTGACCTTGCGCATCTGGTCGGTTTTTCTGCCTGATGGCCGCATCCTAATTCTCCTCGGTGCACGGGACCGGGAACGCGGGCGCGATCCCAGGCTTCATCCTATGTGCGGGTCTGTTGTTGACCGCTTCTACGATTGGCGGCGCGCATTTGCAAATTCCCTTTTGCGCGCACGGGGAGATTGGCTATATTTTGCGGCATCATTATCAGCATGGGTGCGCAAGGCTTAATGGAATTCAGGTCGTCGACGATTTCGGACGCCGTTGCCGCGCTGGACGAACGCTCCAAGGAAATCTTCCGTCGCATCGTCGAGGGCTATCTGGAGACGGGCGAGCCGCTGGGCTCGCGCAATCTTTCGCGCATCCTGCCCATGTCGCTGTCGCCGGCCTCGGTGCGCAACGTCATGAGCGATCTGGAAGAGCTCGGCCTCGTCTATTCCCCGCATGTGAGCGCCGGCCGCCTGCCCACGCAGGTAGGCCTGCGCTTCTTCGTCGATGCCTTCATGCAGGTCGGCGATCTCTCCGCCGAGGACCGCGCCAATATCGACCGGCAGGTGCGGGCGGAAAGCCGCGATGGCCCGATGGAAGCGATGATGAACGAGGCAAGCCGCATGCTGTCGGGAATGTCGCGCGGCGCCGGTCTCGTCATCACGTCCAAGAGCGATCCCGTGCTCAAGCACGTCGAGTTCATCCGCCTGGAGCCCACCAAGGCGCTGGCCGTTCTCGTCGGCGATCACGATCAGGTCGAAAACCGCATCATCGAACTGCCCGCCGGCGTCACCTCCTCGCAGCTCACCGAAGCCGCGAACTTCCTCAACGCCCACATGACCGGCCAGACGCTGCCCGAGCTGCGCAGCCAGCTCGGCCGCCTCAAGGCCGATGTGCGCCACGAGCTCGACGCGCTGTCGCAGGATCTCGTCGAGCGCGGCATCGCGGTCTGGTCCGGCAGCGCGGATGAAGGCAAGCCCGCGCAGCTCATCATCCGCGGCCGCGCCAATCTCCTGGAGGGGTTGGGCAATCCCGATGATCTCGACCGCCTGCGCATGCTGTTCGATGATCTCGAGAAGAAGGACAGCCTGCTGGAGCTGCTGAACCTTGCCGAAAGCGGCCCTGGGGTCCGCATCTTCATCGGCTCGGAAAACAAGCTCTTCTCGCTCTCCGGCTCCTCGCTGATCGTCGCACCCTATCGCGACGAGGACGATCGCATCGTCGGCGCCGTCGGCGTCATCGGCCCGACGCGGCTCAACTATTCGCGCATCGTGCCGATGGTCGATTACACTGCCCAGCTCATGGCAAGGCTCTCGCGCCCGTCCAAATAACGCTATTCCGGCAGCTGCACGCCGGAACCGCCCATCTCCGCAGGCATGTCCTTGAACTTCGGCAGCCCGTCCTTCACGTGCAGGATGGTGTCCTCGTAGTTCACATGCATGGTCGGCTTGTAATCGAGATCGGGGATAACGGGCGCGTATACATCGGTCACGCCCCAGAGCGGGTGCTCGCTATAGAGATGCCCGCCGCACGTGTCGCAGAACTTGCGCACGCTGTAGTCGGTCTTCTGGAAGCTCTCGACATGCTCGCCACCCTTGGTGACCCGAACCGCCTGAGGCTGCCACAGCGTGAAGGTGTTGATCGGCCCGGCCGACCAGTGCTGGCAGGAGCGACAATGGCAATAGCCCATCGCGACCGGCGTGCCGGTCACGGTCAGTTCCACGGCACCGCAAAAGCATTTCCCGACATAGACGTTTTCGTCGGCCATCTCAGCACCTCCCAGGTTGAGAGATGAGTGTGGCACCGTATTAGGTTTTGCGAAAGTAAGAATGACATGTGGTTGCCACCTCGCTGTCGCTTTCATACACGGTCGTCACGGGCCGAACATGCCTGTGTTTCCGACCTTCTTCGTCACGCAGACTTGATTTTTGATGTTCAAAGTTCGATATCGGGCTCATCCAAAAGCCACCAATGACCGGAGAACGTCATGACTGACGAGACGACGAAGAACGGACCTGACGCAGCCGCGGAAGAAGCCGCAGCCGACGCCGCCGCAAACGTCGAGAACGAGACCGCAGCCGAGCCCGATCCGATCGAGCTCCTGAAAGCTGAGAATGCCGAGCTGCGCGACCGCTATCTGCGCCTCGCCGCCGACATGGACAATCTGCGTCGCCGCACCGAGCGCGAAGTCAAGGACGCCAAGTCCTACTCCGCAGCCGGCTTCGCCCGCGACATGCTGGCTGTCTCCGACAACCTGCGCCGCGCGCTCGACGCCATTCCGGAAGAGGCCCGCGCCGGCGCCGATGCCGGCCTGACGACGCTGATCGAAGGTGTCGAGATGACCGAGCGCTCGATGCTGTCGACGCTGGAGCGCCACGGCGTGCGCAAGCTGGAGCCGGTCGGCCAGAAGTTCGACCCGAACTTCCACCAGGCAATGTTCGAAGTGCCAAATCCCGACGTACCAAACAACACTGTCGTCCAGGTCGTCCAGGCCGGCTATTCCATCGGCGAACGCGTCCTGCGCCCCGCCATGGTCGGCGTCGCCAAGGGCGGCCCGAAGATCGTCGAAGCCGAAACCAACTCGGTCTTCGACCAGAAGGACGCCTGATCCGATCGGGCCCGCCTAAGCGGGCCTGATCTCATTCAGACTGTCAGATGCGGGCGAAGCGTTCGATCAGGAGATCGAAGAAGCCGTCCGCGTCGACATCGCGCATCACGGTCGCGTTGCGCTTGCGGTCGGTCACGTGCCACCAGTCGACCACGGTCATGCCGACGGTCAGTTCCGACTTCACTTCGATCTCCACATTGCAGACCCGTCCCTTGAACAGTTCCGGCTTCAGCAGATAGGCAACCACCGTCGGGTCGTGCAGCGGGCCGCCGTCCGAGCCGTATTTCTCGATATCGAAGCGCTCGAAGAACTCCAGCATCTCCACCATCGCGATCGCCGGCCGCGTACCGATCTCGGCCATGCGCTTGACGCGCGATTTCAGCGTCAGCAGCTTGTGCGTCACGTCGAGCGGCATCATCACGATCGGCACGCCGGAGCGGAACACGATGTCGGCGGCTTCGGGATCGACAAAGATGTTGAATTCGGCCGCCGGCGTGATGTTGCCGCCCTCGGAATAGCCGCCGCCCATCATCACCAGCTCGCGCACGCGGCCGATGATATCTGGCGCCTTCTGGAAGGCGAGGCCGATATTGGTCAGCGGTCCGAGCGTGCAGAGCGTCACCGTGCCTTCAGGCTCGCTGCGCAGCGTCTCGATGATGAAGTCGACGGCGTGTCCCGCCTGCAGCGGCATGGTCGGTTCGTCGAGCTCGGGGCCGTCGAGGCCGGTCTTGCCATGCACATGCTCGGCGGTGACGAGTGGCCGGGCGATCGGCTTGTCGGCGCCGGCGAAAACCTTGGTGTCGGTCTTGCCGCAGAGCTCGCAGACGATGCGCGCATTGCGGCTGGTATAGGAGAGCGGCACGTTGCCGGCGACGGTGGTGATGCCGAGCAGTTCCAGTTCCTCAGGGCTGCCGAAGGCCAGCATGATCGCGGCCGCATCGTCCTGACCTGGGTCGGTGTCGATAATGATCTTTCTCGGGTTTGCCATTCCGTTTCGTCCCATCCTCCCAGTGCCTGTATCGACGCATTTACCGATGCATGCACCATCTGTTTATCTTCCCGCCGCAAATCGGCACAGCCGGCGCGGGGCAGGATTTGATGCGAGGCGCAGCAAGCTTTGTCAAGGCGGTGCAATCGCGTGCGGGAGGAGCGCACGTCTTGCGCCGGCTGTCCTGCGCCCGTCTTGCGAATGACAGCATTCGTTCCCATATTAGCAACATCCGGATGCTGTCTTCAGGTCCGGAAGGGTCGCTTGCATCAAGGACTTGGAACGCTGATGAGCCGTATGACGCCTTTCGCCAGCCCGCTGTTGCTGGGTTTCGACGCCATGGAAAAGACGCTGGAGCGGATTTCCAAGGCGAGTGACGGATATCCTCCCTATAATATCGAGCGCCTCGCCGCCGACCGTATCACCGATGATCCTGAGCGCCTGCGCATAACGCTGGCCGTCGCCGGCTTCAGCGAGGAGGAACTCGACATCTCCGTCGAGGAAAACCAGTTGGTCATCCGTGGCCGCCAGGTCGAGCAGGGCGAGCGGGAATATCTCTATCGCGGCATCGCCGCCAGGCAATTCCAGCGCACCTTCGTGCTCGCCGATGGCATGCAGGTTCTCGGCGCGGGCCTGAAGAACGGCCTGCTGTCGGTGGATCTCATTCGCCCGGAGCCGTCGCGTATGGTGAAGAAAATTAACATTTCGGTCCCACAGTAGGACAACGGCGCAAATCGCACCGTTGGTCCCTTCTCTCTGGAGGTACAGGAATGTTGATGAAAGAAGCCAATTCGCACCTGACCAAGACCGAGCTTGCCGGCATCGGCAACGGCGAGGTCGCCTATATCAGGAAAATCCGTTCCGAGGATGTTCCCCGGTGTTTTCCGGAAGCTCCCGATATCGATCCGAACGTCGATCTATGGGCGCTCTTCGGCGCGGACGGAACCCCGATCCTCCTCACGGACAACCGCTCCAGCACCTTCTTCAAGGCCGCTGAAGACGAGTTGAAGACGGTCAGCCTGCACTAGAGCCTTTCCTGGTTAGATTGAAGCATTCTGTTGGCTCAAACGGAGTCGGATGGTCGTCCGGCTGGCGCGTGTCGTAGCCAACGCATACGGCCAAGCCGGCCGGACGATCAGGCGGCCCGTTTCAGCCAACCCCGGTGGTTTGCTTCGCAAACCAGCTAGGGCCGGGCATCTTTCCGCCAGGATCAAAGGCGATCGGCTCGACCGTACCTAGGGTATGCCCTTCGCCAATCGCCTTTGCCCTGACGAAAACCTGCTCCGGCAGAATGCTTCAATCTAACCAGGAAAGGCTCTAAAGGCGGGTCAGCATGAAAACAGACGGCGTTCCCCGGAGCGCCGTTGTTTTGTTTTTGAGGGGCGACTCATGCTACGCCCCATCTCATGCGAATAGCGTCCTTCCAGCGTTTCCCCATTTTCGATGACGCTGAGAAGGCGGCAGGTGTGATCCTGCGCGACCTGACATGGGCCGATAGCCACGGCGCTGATCTCGCCATCTTTCCCGAATGCTACCTCCAGGGCCATAGCTACGACCGCGCGATCAACGAGCGGCGCGCGCTTTGCGTCGATGATCCGGCGCTGCAAAAGCTGCTCGAACCGCTCCGTTCCATCAGGACAGCCGCCATCGTCGGCTTTGTCGAGCGTCGCGGTGATCTGGTCTACAACAGCGCCATGCTGATCGAGAACGGCACCGTCGCGGGCGTATACGCCAAGGCCAACCCGCTCGAAGACGGCTGCACGCCGGGCGATGCATTTCCCGTCTGGCAAAGAGCCGGTCGCGGCTTCGGCATCAATATCTGCAGCGACTTTCGTGATCCGGCATTCTCCGATGCCATCGTGGCAAACGGCGCTTCCGTCGTCTGCGCCCCGCTCAACATGATGATCCGGGCGCACAAGGTGGATCAATGGCGCGAGCCCGCGATCGAGAGCCTTCGCGCCTGCGCGGTCCGCACGGGCAGCTGGGTCATCTCCTCCGATGTCGTCGGCGACAGGGGAGATGGCTGGATGAGCTGCGGCTGCACGCTCGCCGTCGGGCCTGATGGCGTGATCGCGAGCAAGGTGCCTGAATGGGAGGAGGGCGCTATCCTGCTGGATATTGATTGACGCTACCGGTCTAAGCCGATGGTCAGTCCCGATGTTCAGTCTTGGCCGAACAGCACGGACATCGGATAAGGCAGCGCCAGCGGCGGCATGTCGTTTTGTGTGAAGTATCGGATGGATTTCGTCTCGCTGTCCGCCCAGACGCCGCTGCCGCCGCCAACACGGCACTTGAACAGCGTCACGACATACTCGACCTGATCGCCATTCGGATAAACATATCTGAATTCTTGTCCGCCGAAGACGCCGAGAATGCTGGTCGATGTGACGACAAGCCCGGTCTCTTCCATGACCTCTCGGATAATGGCTTCCTGCGGCGTCTCGCCCGGCTCGATCGCGCCGGCGGGCAGGCTCCATGCTTCTCCGGATGATTTTTCCTGCAGCAGCAGGCGACCCGCCTCGTCATGGATGACGGCGGCGACGGCGGGAAGCAGGATGAGGCGATTGCCGATAAGGCGGCGAAGATCGGTCAGGTAGGATGCCATTCGCCGACCTCGTTTGATTGCTAGACGCGCTTGAACGTCAGATAGGCCGACGAGCGTCCTTCGCGCCGGGCCTTGGCCTCGTAGCGCGTGCTCGGCCAGCCCTCGTAGGGCGTTAGCCAGTCGGCCGCGTTGCTGGCCTGCCAGTCGAAGCCGCCGTGGTCGCGGCACTTCAGGAGCGTCCAGTTCACGTAGGTGTCGATGTCGGAGGCAAAGCAGAACAGGCCGCCGGGCTTCAGCACGCGGTGAAAGCGGTCGAGATTGGTCTTCGAGACGAAGCGGCGCTTCCAGTGCTTCCGCTTCGGCCAGGGATCCGGGTAGAGCAGGTCGATCTGGTCGATCGATCCATCCGGCAGCCAGTCGAGCAGCTGTGTCGCATCGTCGTTGTAGACGCGGACATTGCGGGCGCCGGCATTGTCGACGCTGGCAAGCAGCTTCTGCATCGAATTGATGAAGGGCTCGACGCCGATGAACCCGGTCGAAGGAGTCTCGATGGCGCGGTGGATCAGATGCTCGCCGCCGCCGAAGCCGATCTCCAGCCTCAGCCGGTTGGTCTCGACGGGAAACAGCGTGCTCAGCGGCTCTGGGGGAGCCGCTGAGAGGTCGATGATGAACGCCGGCAAGAGGGTGCTGAGCTTCTCCGCCTGTTGTCCGCGAAGTGCCTTACCCTTGCGGCGACCGAAGAAAGCCTCGGTCGCGCGTCCGCGACGTTCCATGTCAGTCATCGTCTTAAGCCTTGATCGCTTCCTTGAGCGGCTTCACCAGGTCGGTCTTCTCCCAGGAGAACGAGCCGTCACGGCCAGCCTTGCGGCCGAAATGGCCGTATGCCGAGGTCTTGGCGTAGATCGGCTTGTTGAGGTCGAGGTGACGGCGAATGCCGGTCGGCGACAGGTCCATGGTCTTGCGGATCGCCGCCTCGACCTGGTCTTCCGTTACCTTGTTGCCGGTGCCGTGCAGGTCGACATAGATCGACAGCGGCTGGGCAACGCCGATGGCGTAGGAGATCTGGATCGTGCATTTTTCGGCAAGGCCGGCTGCCACGACGTTCTTGGCGAGGTAGCGAGCGGCGTAGGCTGCCGAACGGTCGACCTTGGTCGTGTCCTTGCCGGAGAATGCGCCGCCGCCGTGCGGAGCCGCACCGCCGTAGGTGTCGACGATGATCTTGCGGCCGGTGAGACCAGCGTCGCCGTCAGGGCCGCCGATGACGAACTTGCCGGTCGGGTTGATGTACCAGGCGCAATCCTTGGCGATCGGCAGCTCGCCGAGAGCTTCGCGGATATAGGGCTCGACGACGGCGCGAACCTTCTTCGAATCCCAGCTGTCGTCGAGATGCTGCGTGGACAGAACGATCGAGGTGACTTCGGCAGGCTTGCCGTCGACGTAGCGAACGGTGACCTGGCTCTTGGCGTCGGGGCCAAGCTTGGCGGCGTCGCCATTGCCAGCTTTGCGGGCGGCGGCGAGCAGCTGCAGGATCTTGTGCGAGTAGTAGATCGGCGCCGGCATGAGATCCGGCGTTTCCTTGCAGGCGTAGCCGAACATGATGCCCTGGTCGCCGGCACCTTCGTCGCCCTGCTGGTCGGCGGCGTTATCGACGCCCTGCGCGATGTCAGCCGACTGCGAGTGCAGGAGCACGTCGATCTTGGCGGTCTTCCAGTGGAAGCCGTCCTGCTCGTAGCCGATGTCCTTGATGGCGCGGCGTGCGGCGGTCTTGAACTTCGACGGGTTGATGACGTCGGCGCCGTTCTTGTCCTTCTTCATCAGGCTCGGCGGCAGGCGAACTTCACCGGCGATGACCACGCGGTTGGTGGTTGCCAGCGTTTCGCATGCGATGCGCACGCCCCATGGGTTGATGCCGGTCTTGGCGGCTTCGCGGTACACCAGATCCACGATCTCGTCGGAGATACGGTCGCAGACCTTGTCCGGGTGACCTTCGGCTACGGATTCGCTGGTGAAGAGGTAATTGGCACGCATTCCGGGATTCCCCTCAAAGAATAAAAAGCTGCGTAGTGGTACTCAGTTCAGGGCCGAAAAACAAGCGCAGAAGGACATAAATATATCTTTATATCTGCGTCGAAGTGACAAATTTTGCCCAAAAAACGCAAAAAAGCGGCCTTTACGACCGCTTTCTCGACTGTGACTTATGAGGGATGCTTATTCGGAGTCGGCTTCGGCGGCCAGCGCCTTGACCAGTTCGACGACCTTTCGGCGCACCTTGGGATCGGTGATCTTCACGAAGGCGCGGTTCAGCTGCAGCCCTTCCGAGGAGGACAGGAAGTCGACCACGTAGTTGGAGCTGGAGGCTTCCGCCATGCCACCCGCCATGCCAGCGTTCTCGCCGGGTGCATCCTCGAAGAAGAAGGAGACCGGAACGTTCAAAATGCTGGAGATATTCTGCAGCCGGCTCGCGCCGACGCGGTTGGTGCCTTTTTCGTATTTCTGGATCTGCTGGAATGTAATGCCAAGGCTTTCCCCAAGCTTTTCCTGGCTCATTCCAAGCATCGTTCGGCGAAGACGGATGCGACTGCCAACATGGATGTCGATCGGGTTCGGCTTCTTCTTGTTCTCAATCATGGTGCTGCCCTAACAATAATTCTGCCCTTGTTTAAACCGGCACGCCCAAACCCATCCCCAAAACGCCACGTTGCAAAGTGCGATCTATTCACCTTGAACCATACGTTAAGAATGCCGATCCTAACCACTATGCAATTTTAGGGGTTTTCGGTCAATTACGCTTGAAAACAAAACCAAAACGCGAAGCCATTGCAATTGCAAGCAGAAGTGTCTCGATCAACCAGAAGTACGTTTCGCGTGACAGCGGCGGATGGGCCGGAGAGGCGAAACTATCAAGGGTTGCGTCAATAAAGCCGGTCTCATTGAGCGAAAGACCTGCAATAATTTCACCACGGGGGCTGACAAGGGCGGAAATCCCGCTATTGCCGTCGCGAATCAGCGGCAGGCCCGTTTCCACGGCCCGAACGCGGGCCTGCTGGAAGTGCTGGTAGGGGCCGGGCGTGGCGCCGAACCAGGCATCGTTGGTGATGTTCAAGATGGCCGATGCCGAGCCGATATCGCCGGTCATTTCGCCGGGGAAGATGATCTCGTAGCAGACCAGCGGATAGAGCTTCAGCCCGCTTGGCAGCGTCAGCAGCTGGCGCGTGGCGGCCGCCGAGAAGCCGCCGGGCATCTCGACGATATTCTGGATGCCGAACTCGCTGAGAAGGCTCTCGAACGGCATGTATTCACCGAACGGCACGAGGTGCACCTTGTCCGAGGCGGCGATGATCTGGCCACGACCGTCGATCACGTAGATCGAATTATAGTAGCGTGGCGGATTGCCGGGCCCCATGTCCTCGGCGCGCACGGCGCCGGCCAGCAGCACCTGGTTGTCGTCGAGCGTATCGGCGATCCTCGTCAGCGCATCCTGGTTATCGGTCAGGATGAAGGGGATCGCCGTCTCCGGCCAGACGATGATGTCGGGCTTGCGTCCACCATCCTTGGGCGCCTCTGCCGAGAGCTTCAGATGCTTCTCGAAGATCGCCGCCCGGTCGGCGTCGCTGTCCATCTTGGCGCTCTGGTCGATCATCGGCTGCACGAGACGGATGACGGGGCTCTTGTCGCTAGTGGCGGCAACCGGCTTCGGTGCGCCGTAAAGCACATAGGCGCCATATCCGACATGCGCGGCAAGCAGCAGCAGCGCCAGCGAAATGCCGGTCTTGGCGCCCTGCTTGGTGCCCAGCAGGGCAGGGGCGGCGAAGACGAAGACCGAGAGCGCGGTGATGCCCATGATCCCGATGATATGGGCCGACTGCATCATCACCGGCACCGGCGTCATGCCATAGCCGATGGCGTTCCAGGGAAAGCCGGTGAAGAGCACGCTGCGCGCCCACTCAAGCAGGCCGAAGCTCGCCGCCAGCGCCGCGATCCGCCCGACCCCATCGGACCAGAGGATGCGGGCAAGTGCTGCGGCAAGGCCGTAGAAGATCGCCAGCACGGCCGGAAGTCCGAAGATCGCCAGCGGCAGCGCCCAGGCGAACTCCTCGGCATCGATCATCAGCGCATGCCCGAGCCACCAGAGGCCGGCGACGAAGTAGCCGAAGCCGAACAGCCAGCCGGTGACGAAGGATGGCCACAGCCTGCCGATGATGCCGCTGTCGGGTGCGGCAGCCGCACCATCGATCAGCCAGACCAGTAGCGTGAAGGACACGAACATCGCGGCGAAGAAGCCGATGGGCGGGAGGGCCAGAACGCCGAATGCGCCTGCAAGGATCGCCAGCAGCACTCTCTTGTAGCCCCAAACCAGGATCACCCTGTCGGCAATTCGCTCCATGCGCACCCCACCAATCCGCGAATCAACTGAGGTCGCAGTGTTTCAAAAAAGCCGCCCGTTGTCGTGGTTGGCAGTGATCAGTTTGCCGTCGGCGTCTCGCTCTGCCGCTCGTCGCCGTGGTCGAGACCCATTGCGCCGTCACCGTCGCTCTTCGCGCGCCGGCGGATCGCCTGGCGTTTGCGGGTAATCCGCACGCGCTTGATGCGGCGCGGATCGGCGTCGAGAATGTGGAACTCGAAGCCCGGCAGCGCCTGAACGACTTCGCCGCGCACGGGAATGCGCCCAAGCTCGGAGAAGATCAGCCCGCCCAGCGTGTCGACTTCGTCGACCTGCTCGGTGATGTCGAAATCCGGGCCGATGGCTTCGGCGATATCCTCGAGCTCCACGCGGGCGTCGGCCACGAACATGTCCTCGGAGACCCGCTTGAACATGACTTCTTCGTCGTCATGCTCGTCGTCGATGTCGCCGACAACCATTTCCACGATGTCCTCATGCGAGGCCAGCCCGTCGGTGCCGCCATATTCGTCGATGACGAGCGCCATCTGGGTGCGGTTCACCTGCATGCGGCGCAGAAGGTCGGAGGCGAGCATCGAGGGTGGAACGAACAGGATCTTGCGGATGATGCCCGCTTCGGAAAGCGTCTTCTGCAGGTCCACGCGGGCAAGGTCGAAATTCGGCTTGGCCGAGCGCGGCGCCTTCTGCAGGTTCTCAGGCGCGACCTCGACGATCGGCTCGGCGCCCTTGGCAGCCTTGGTCGATCCGCGGCGCTTGTTGCGCGCCTGCTTGGCGACGTAGGAGAGGAGATCGCGGATGTGCACCATCCCGCGCGGATCATCCAGCGTTTCGGCATAGACGGGCATGCGCGAGCGGCCGGATTCCTCGAACAGGATCATCAGCTCGCCGATGGTGATCGTCTGGTCCACCGCCTCGATATCGGCGCGCGGCACCATCACGTCGGCAACGCGCACTTCGCGGAAGCGCAGGATGTTGTTGAGCATCGCCTTCTCGTCGGCGGAGAAGGCATCGCCATCGGCCGCGTCGGTCATCAGCGCGTCGGCAAGGTCTTCGCGGATACGCGAACCCTGCTGTGGCCTCAATATGCGGGCAGCCCGCGACCAGAAGGATTGGGATCGTCCGGACTGCCTGCTACTACTGCCACCCTCGTCGGAGGATGATTGATCGGCGGTGTCCTTGGCCTCGGTGGCCGGTCTCGTCGTAAAGTCGCTCATGGTTCCATTTTAAGGTCTTGACCCTCGTATGGGTCAGATAGGCCGAGTTTCGCCAAAATGCGAGTCTCCAGCCCCTCCATTATCTCGGCTTCGGTATCATTATTATGATCGTAGCCGAAGAGATGCAAGAAGCCGTGCACCATTAGGTGAGTGAGATGGTCATCGAAACTCTTTTCGAGCTCGACCGCCTCGCGGGCCACGGTTTCCCTGGCGATGATGATATCGCCAAGCATCGGCCCCGGAACCTTGCCCGGCTGAACCGGGAAGGCGGGGAATGAAAGCACGTTGGTCGGCTTGTCTTTGCCGCGCCACTCCGCGTTGATGTCCTGGATCGAGGCATCGTCGGTGAAGACCAGCGACACCTCGGGGACCATTTTCGGAAACGGCTGCTTCTCGGTCTCGCGCAGATAGGTCGCGGCCATCTCCAGCACGCGGTCGGCCAGCGCGTGGAGCGCGTCTTCGGAGGGCCATTCGCCCTCTTCGATGCTGATCTGTATGTCGAGTTCGGCCATCAGTCCTGCTGCGCGGCCTCTGCTGTATCAGTCAGATAGGTCGCGTCGTAGGCGCGAACGATGCGGCCGACCAGCGGATGGCGCACGACATCCGTGTCCTTGAAGCGGATGATCGAGATGCCCTCGACACCGTTCAAGAGCTGCAGCGCCTCGACCAGGCCCGACTTGACGCCACGCGGAAGGTCGATCTGGCTCGGGTCGCCGGTCACGATCATGCGCGAGTTCTCGCCGAGACGCGTCAGGAACATCTTCATCTGCATCGACGTCGTGTTCTGCGCTTCGTCGAGGATGACGGCGGCATTCGACAGCGTGCGTCCGCGCATGAAGGCCAGCGGCGCGATTTCGATGACGCCTGCGGTGATGGCGCGATCGACCTTGTCGGCCGGCATCATGTCATAGAGCGCGTCATAGAGCGGGCGCAGATAGGGGTCGACCTTCTCCTTCATGTCGCCGGGCAGGAAGCCCAGGCGCTCGCCGGCTTCAACGGCCGGACGCGAGAGGATGATCTTTTCGACGACGCCGCGCTCCAGAAGCTGGGCGGCGTGGGCAACGGCGAGATAGGTCTTACCGGTACCGGCGGGACCACAGCCGAAGACGAGTTCGGAGCGCTCGAGCGCACGCAGATAGGCGTCCTGCGTCGGCGTGCGGGCAATGATGGTCTTCTTGCGCGTGGAGACCTGCGCCATGGTCAGCTTGGCCTTCTTCTCCATCGTCGGCAGGCTCAGCTGATCGTCGGCTGCAACAGCCATGCGGATCGCGCCCTCGACGTCGGAGCGTTCCACGCTGCCGCCCTTCTGGAGCTTGTCATAGAGATAGTCCAGCGTGCGGCGCGCCTGGTTGGTGGTGACGATGTCACCCGAGATCACGACGGAATTGCCGCGCGCTCGGGCATCGATGTTCAGGCGTTCCTCGAGAAGCTTGAGGTTCTGGTCGAATTGACCAAACAGTTCGCTGGCGAACCGATTGTTTTCGAACGTCAGAATAAAGTGATTGGCGTCGCTCGCGATGCGTGGGTGGCGCGGTGAAGAAGAAACCAATTCTTGTCCGTTCAAGCGGTCGAGCTCCTTGAGTTAGGCACCAGCCTCTACCATCTCGGAAAACAGGCTGTTGGGTCCGGTACCTGTGATTCGCACTTTAATAATGTCACCGATTTGCGATGCTTTTGCATCAACATTCACCGACTGAAGCCAGGGGGAACGGCCGATAAGTTGTTGAGACATGCGACCGGGCTTTTCGAGCAACAGTTCGATGGTCTTTCCGACGCAGGATTCGGCAAATTCCTGCTGCTGCTTCAAGAGAAGCGCCTGCAGGCGTTCGAGCCTTTCTGCCTTGATCTCTTCCGGCACTTGGTCCTTCAGATCAGCGCCGGGCGTACCCGGCCGCGTCGAGTATTTGAACGAAAAGGCCTGCGCATAGCGGACCTTCTCAACGAGCTTTAGTGTATCCTCAAAATCGGCGTCTGTCTCCCCCGGAAAACCGACGATGAAGTCGCCCGAGAGCGCGATATCGGGACGCGCGGCGCGGATGCGCTCGACCAGCGTCAGATACTCGGCAGCGGTGTGGCGACGGTTCATCGCCTTCAGGATCCGGTCGGAACCCGCCTGCACCGGCAGATGCAGATAGGGCATCAGCGCTCTGAGATCGCGATGCGCCTCGATCAGCCGGTCGTCCATGTCGCGCGGATGGCTGGTGGTGTAGCGAAGCCGGGCAAGGCCGGGGATTTCGGCCAGCCGGTAGAGCAGGTCGCCCAGCGTCCATTCCTGGCCATCAGGCCCGGCACCGTGCCATGCATTGACGTTCTGGCCGAGCAGCGTGATCTCGCGCACCCCGCCCTCGACCATCTTCTGCGCTTCCTCGACGATCTGCGAAACCGGGCGCGACACTTCCGAGCCGCGCGTATAGGGCACCACGCAGAAGGTGCAGAACTTGTCGCAGCCTTCCTGCACGGTCAGGAACGCGGTGACGCCGCGCGCCCGGATCTTGGTCTTTTCGGCGATCGGCAGATGCTCGAACTTGTCTTCCAGCGCATATTCCGTATCGACGATGCGCTGCCCTTCCTTGGCGCGGCGCAGCGCTTCCGGCAGGCGATGATAGGTCTGCGGCCCGATGACGACGTCGACGGCGGGCGCCCGGCGAAGAATCTCTTCGCCTTCGGCCTGCGCCACGCAACCGGCCACGCCGATCATGAACTCGCGGCCTTCCTTGTTGCGCTCCTTCTTCATGTCGCGCAGTCGTCCCAGCGCCGAGTAAACCTTCTCGGCCGCCTTCTCGCGGATATGACAGGTGTTGAGCAGCACGAGATCGGCCTGCTCCATGTCCTCCGTCGGCTCGTAGCCGTCGCGCGCCAGAGCATCGCTCATGCGCGTGGAGTCATAGACGTTCATCTGACAGCCATAGGTCTTGATGAAAACCTTGCGGCTGTTGCTGCCATCGCGGAGTGTAGTCTCCGGGGCCGGGAGGAGGGCGCTGTCCTGGGTCATGCCGGCTATTTAGTGGTTTTTGCCGCGCGAGAAAAGGGAATCTTGCCTCAGTTTGCGTGCCGGCCTCTGAGCGCCGCACCCAGCATGGCGCGGATACGGCTGGCGATCGTGGCGCTGACCTGCTTGCGGTTGGTCTCGGCGCTGTAGGAGACGGCTTCGCCGAAGTGGACGTCGACGTCGAAGGCGCCACAGCGGAGCATATCTTTCAGGTGCGGCAGCATCTCGACATCGCCGGGCCAGGAGGCGAGCGGGCGGTGGTAGCGACCCATCGGAAGCCCGTGCACGCCGGTATAGGCGACTGCCACCGGCTGCACGATGACGGTGCCGGTGGGCGAAGCGGGCACGGCCATGGCGGCGGCGCCGAACAGCGAGGATTTCACCTCGAGCAGCCGGTTGCCGTCTGATGTCGTGCCCTCGGGGAACAGCACCACGATTTCGCCGTCGGCCATGCGCGCGGCGATCTCGCTCACCTGGTTGCCGGTGTTGCGCTTTTCCTCGCGCACAACGAACACGCTCTTCTGCAGCTTGGCGAGCGTTCCGAAGATCGGCCAGTCGCGCACCTCGTTCTTGGCGATGAAGGCGACGTCGGCGATCGAGGACAGCACCATGATGTCCATCCACGAGGAGTGGTTGGCGCACAGCATCAGCGGCCGGTGTGTTTCCATCTGCCCGTGAACCCGCACACGAATGCCGAGACAGAAGCAGATGATGCGGTGCCAGACGCGCGGCAACCAGCGGCGCATCTTCCAGTCGTAGCGCAGGGCAAGAAGCTGCCAGGGCATGAGCAGGATGCTGGCGATGAGAATGACGATGCCGGCGAGGGCGACGCGCAGCCAGGCGATCAAGTCGAACACTCCGCGGCTGCACGCATGATATCAGTGATCGTCCTTCTTGAGCGGTATGCCGTAGAGCTCAAGCCGGTGATCCACCAGCGTGAAGCCGTGCTCGCGGGCAATCCGCTCCTGCAGCGCCTCGATCTCCGGCGAGCGGAACTCGATGACGACGCCGGTCTTCAGGTCGATCAAGTGATCGTGATGCTCTTCCGGCACCGTCTCGTAGCGCGAGCGGCCGTCGCGGAAGTCGTGGCGGGCGATGATGCCGGCGTCCTCGAACAGCTTGACGGTGCGGTAGACGGTGGAAATCGAGATCTTGGCGTCGACCTTCACCGAGCGGCGATAGAGCTCCTCGACGTCAGGATGGTCTTCCGATTCCTCGAGAATGCGCGCAATGACCCGGCGCTGCTCCGTCATGCGCATGCCGCGCTCGGTGCAGAGTTCCTCGAGGGTCTTTGCCACATCCGTCATCAGGAGCCTTTCGATAGTCAACGTCTCAAGACGGAACTAGCGAAGAATGCGCTTCATGACAAGCGCCGTAGATACGTCGCCATTGGCGTCCTTGTAGTATCCACGGCGTTCTCCGACCTGGTCGAAACCGAGCTTGCGGTAAAGGCCGAGTGCCGCGACATTGCCCTTGTCGACCTCGAGGAAGATGCTTTCGCCGCCGCGCTGCTTGGCCTCGCGCATCGCCGCCTGCATCAGCCGCCATCCAAGCCCCGACCGTCCGACCTTGGCCTGCACGGCGATCGTCAGGATCTCGGCCTCGCCGGCAACCTCGCGCGCCAGGACGAAGCCCGGCAGCGGCTTTTTCAGGAAGGCATTGGTCTGCCGTGCCACGAAGCCGAAGACGTTGCCCTGGCTGAGCAGGCTGTAGAACTCGCCATCGCCCCAGGGGCGGGCGAAGCGCTCGCCATGCAGTGTCGAGACCGCATGGCAATCATCGGCATCCATAGGGATGATTTCGAATTCCGGCTTCAGCGACAGATAGGATTCCAGCATGGTCATACTCGCGCAATCGCAAACCCGGCCTGCGGTTTGGCGTCGGGTCCGCGCAGATAAAGTGGCTTCGGCTTTCCGGAAGAGGGGTCGGCGGCAGCGGCAAGGCGCGCCACGATGGAGATCGGGAAATGATTGGCGTGTTCGCCGGTAGCATCGGGCCGCAGCAAGGGCGTTGCCGAGCCGGTGACGACGCCGTCGAAGGAGGCCGCGAAGGCCTGCGCTTCCTCGACGGTCACGGCCCTGGCTTCATCGAGCGGCATGCCAACGGCGTCGAAAGCTTGCAGATAAATCTCGTTGCGCTTGGCATCCATCGCGGCCAGCACCTGTTGGCCCGGCGAGCGTTCACGCTCGGCTTCGGCCATGACCGCGAGCGTCGTGATGCCGACGGTCGGCACGCCAAGCGAAAGGGCAAAGCCACGGGCGGCGGCGACGCCGACGCGGATGCCGGTGAATGAGCCCGGACCGATGGTAACGGCAACGCGCTCGACATCGGAAAGCTGAACGCCCGCCTGATCCAGCGCGCGATCGACTATATCAATCAGATGCTCTGCATGCCCCTTGCCGATCATGTCCGATGCCTCCCCCAGCACCGTATTCCTGCTGCTGTCATAGACAGAAGCAGCGCAATCCACACCTGCGGTGTCGAGCGCCAGTATGATCATGGCATCTATTTCCGAATAAACCGTTCCTGACCTGTCCATACATCGCAAGACGCCGCGTTTGCAAACGCCGCGTCATCGCGAATGTCGGTTCAGTTCGTCAGACGGCTTCGACTTCCTGAACTTCCGGCACGAAATGGCGCAGCAGGTTCTGGACGCCATGCTTCAGCGTTGCCGTCGAGGACGGGCAACCCGCGCACGAGCCCTTCATGTTCAAATAGACGGTGCCGTCCTTGAAGCCGCGGAAGGTGATGTCGCCGCCATCCTGGGCAACGGCCGGACGCACGCGCGTCTCCAGCAGTTCTTTGATGGTCAGAACGATCGTCTCGTCACCCTCGTCGAAGAATTCGCCATCGGCATCGGCTGCTTCACCAAGCACGGAAGAAGCGCCCATGACCGGCTTGCCGGACATGAAGTGCTCCATGATCGAGCCGAGGATGGCGGGCTTCAGGTGCTGCCACTCCTGGTCTTCCTTGGAAACGCTGATGAAATCATAGCCGAAATAGACGCCGGTGACGCCGTTGATCTCGAACAGGCGCGCGGCGAGCGGCGAGGCAGCCGCTTCCTCGCGATTGCGGAACTCGGCGGTGCCGCTCTCCATGACGATCTTGCCCGGCAGGAACTTCTGCGTGGAAGGGTTCGGCGTGGCTTCGGTCTGGATAAACATGGTGCTCTCCGTGCGGCAGGCGCGCGCCCGCGACGTATTTAGAATTCTTCAAAAGTAGAAATAAGCCGTTTGGCCTCGCTATTCAAGAGACTGATACTCAAGAAAGCGCTTTATGCCAACGCGTCCAGTTCCTCATCGCTCAGTGTATCAGGCAAAACAGTAACGGGGATGGGAAAAGCCGCACCTCGGCCGGCAACCGACGACACCAGTGGTCCCGGTCCCTCCTTGGCGGAGCTTGCGGCGAGCACCAGAATGGCGATGTCGCGGTCGTCTTCGATGACGGCGTTGATCTGCTCGGCCGCACCACCCTCGCGAATGACGATCTCCGGCTCGATGCCGATATTCTCGCGCACCAGCTGCGCCGACTTGGCGACGACCGCTTCGGCTTCCTCGCGTGCTTCGGCCCGCATGATCTCCTCGACCCCCAGCCATTGCTGGAAGTCGCCGTCGGGGATCACGTAGACGAGCACCAACCCGCCATTGGAATTCTTGGCGCGCCGGCCGGCATAATGGACGGCGCGTTGGCATTCGGGCGTGTCATCGATCACGGCCATGAACTTGCGGCGGTGACCTTCGAGCCGTGAGAGTCGTTTTGATACCATGGGCGCGACTCTGACACTTGATCCGGGAGATTTGCAAGTCCCCGTTTTGCCGCAAACTGTCCGCTCACCGACAGGTGTTCGGCCGAGGCTATCGTGGTGCTGCAACGAGCCCGTAGAGCAGCATGATTTCCTTCACATGCTCGATGTCGGGCTTGCCGATGACGTTGATCGCCGAGGCGATCTCCTCGAAGAAGCGCCTGCCGATCAGCCCTGGCGTCATGGTGATCAGGGCGCGCGCCGTTTCCTGGTGCAGGTTCTCATGCGTGTGGACCACGCCGCGCGGAATGAACACCGTGTCGCCGGCCCGCACCTCGCAGCGCTCGCCGTCGACTGTCGTCGTCATTGTTCCCGAGAGACCGAAGATCACTTCGTCGACATCTTCGTGATAATGCGCCGCCGGCACGCGCGACTGGTAGGGGACCACGAATTCGAACATGACCATGCTGCCCGCGCTCTGGTCTTCATCGACCAGCAGCCGAACCTCCATCATGCCAATCTGAATGAGGTTCCGGTTGCGCATCTTGGCCTCCTCATGGCTCTGAGGAGAGTACGCCGCAGCCTTGCCTTCGACAAGTGTGGGGCTTCGACAAGTACGACCGGAGAAGCCCGGGCGGCCGAAGCCGCCCGGCTGTTGTTGCTAGTAGAGGAAGCCGACGATGTCGCGGACTTCCTTCATCGTCACTTCGGCCCGCGCCCGCGCCCGCTCGCCGCCATCGCGCAGGATCGCGTCGATATGGCTGGTGTCGGCCATCAGGCGGCGCATCTCGGCGGTGATCGGCGAAAGCACCTTGACCGAGAGGTCGATCAGCGCCGGCTTGAACACCGAGAACTGCTGTCCGCCGAACTCGGCGAGCACCTCGGCCTTCGACTTGTCGGCGAGTGCCGCGTAGATGCCGACGAGGTTGTCGGCTTCCGGGCGGCCCTGCAGGCCGTCGAGTTCGCTCGGCAAGCCATCCGGATCGGTCTTTGCCTTGCGGATCTTCTTCGAGATCGCGTCCTCGTCGTCCATCAGGTTGATGCGCGACAGATCTGATGGGTCCGACTTCGACATCTTCTTGGTGCCGTCGCGCAGCGACATGACGCGCGGCGCCGGGCCGTCGATCATCGGCTCGACCATCGGGAAGTAGGCATGCACCGGCTCCTTGCCGACGGTGATATCCACCCCGTATCCGGCCTTGCGGATATGCTCGGCGTAATCGAGGTTGAACTTCATCGCGATGTCACGGGCAAGTTCCAGATGCTGCTTCTGGTCGTCGCCGACGGGAACATGCGTTCCCCGATAGACGAGAATGTCGGCGGCCATCAGGCTCGGATAGGCGTAGAGACCGAGCGAGGCCTGCTCGCGGTCCTTGCCGGCCTTGTCCTTGAACTGCGTCATGCGGTTCATCCAGCCGATGCGCGCCACGCAGTTGAAGATCCAGGCGAGTTCCGCATGCTGCGGCACGGCCGACTGGTTGAATACGATATGCTTCACCGGGTCGATGCCGGAGGCGATAAAGGCGGCGGCGATCGAGCGTATCTGGTTCGGCATGTCCTCATGCACCAGCTGCGCGGTCAGCGCATGCATGTCGACCACGCAGTAGATGCAGTCGTTGCCGTCCTGCAGCGCCACGAACTTGCGGATCGCGCCGAGATAGTTGCCGAGATGGAGATTGCCGGTCGGCTGAACGCCCGAAAAGACGAGTTTCTTGAATTCGTTCATCATGTCCTCGATTAGGCTTGTGGAGGGCCCCAGGGCCAACGGCCCATGTTGCTAACGTCGCGGCTTATGCACGTCGGATGGCTTGTGATCAAGGGGTTGTGGTGGATGAGATCGGAGGTGTTGCGGTTGGGATCCGCAAATCGTGGGCGGCGGTGTTGGGCGGTGCTTGTGAAGGGGATTGTTGTGCCGTGTGATACCCCCCTCTGCCCTGCCGGGCATCTCCCCCACAAGGGGGGAGATCGGCAAGTGGCTTGCTCCCCAATCAACCAATGAAGGTCGGAGCGAGCGGGTGCGCCCAGCCAATCTCCCCACCTGTGGGGGAGATGCCCGGCAGGGCAGAGGGGGGGTATTCCACGGCAAAACCTCTCCATCATTACGCCATATCGACACACCAAATCCCCACGCCGCCCAAAAGCCCGTGTCTCCACCATGCACTTCACTCGGACGGGGCGCTGGAAATCACCTCGATTGAGTAAGTAGAATATGGCGCTTTCCAGCGCCCCGTTCGGCGGTTTTTGTCCGCGACTCCGATCTCTCTGCCTTTCCGCCCAATTTCGCGGCGGAACCATGTGTGCCTCACAGGCACGTCCGGGCTCAACTCAGGCACCATCTCGCGATGGAACCCGCCGTCACCGGAGGGAGATCATTTTCCGCGGACCCGGACCGTGAAGTTTTGCGTCCTACCCTCACGCTCCGCGCCGATCCCGTCTCGCCGGCACGCCTGCCGGTGTATCCGATGACGGGACGCCGATAGTGTAGGGCGGGGTTTTCGAGGCGGGGAAAATCGGCGGGCGATTTTTTGTGAACATGCTCCGTCGCTCTCGCGAAAAGGGCAATTCATACTTCATTTTAGGTATCTTGAATGTAGCAATTCGACGTAAAATAAGGCATTCACCTGATATACTAGGTAGGAGTTTCCTTAAATTGGCCATTTTTGAGGAGAGTTTTTCCGCCCGCAAACGCGAGCGCCGTTCTTTGCGGCGCTCCCAACTGGGGGACGACATGATGCATCCTGCATTCTCAATCGCACTCGCCGGCTTGTTCAGCCTCTCCAGCCTTAATGGCGCCACCGCCCAGAATGTTCGAAAACTCTCGATCGGGCCGCTGAAGAAAAATGAAACGCTCGCTTATAGCCTGCAGACCGTCAGCGTCCGCGCCGGCTGTTTTCCACCGAAACTGAGGGGTATCCTCACCTATATCGCCGACAAGACGGGCCGCCGGCCGCTGGTCACCTCGGGGCTGAGGGCGCATTCCGGCCGCTCGCATTCGCAACACCGCAATTGCGCCGCCGCCGACATCCGCGTGCCCGGCGTGTCCGACAAGACGATCATCGCGATTGCCGCGCAGGCGCCCGGCATCGGTGGCATCGGCCGCTATTGCAACGGCATCATCCATGTCGATGTCGGCCCGAAGCGCCGCTGGACGCACTGTTAGCGCTGCGCCAGCCGGGGGCGGCTCAGCCGTCGGTCTTGGTAACCGCCGGCTTGCGGTTGAGGTTGCGGCGGATCATGCCGAGGTTCGCGCCGCCGATCAAAAACGCGGTGGCGAAATAGACGACCATCGAAATGCCGATCAGCATGCCGAGCGTGCCGACCTTGGTGGCAAGCGAAGCGCTCGAGGCAAGCCACGGCTCCCAGCGATGCTGGAGATACATGATGACGGCGCCCATGACGGCGGCAGACACGACGAGCAGCGCCGTGCGTCGCGCCAGCGCCCACTCCCATGTCAGGTGGCCGCGTCTCAAGAGCGTGGAGAAGAGAAGAACCGTGCTGATCCATCCGGCCGTGGCTTCCGCGACCGCGATACCCGGCGCGCCGAGATAGGGAAACAGCGTCAGTGCCGTGGCGCAGTTGACGCCGACGGCAACGGCTGAGAAGCGCATCGGCGTCTTGGTGTCCTCGCGGGCGTAAAAGCCCGGCTGCAGCGCCTTGATCAGCACGAAAGCCGGCAGGCCGATGCCGTAAATGGCAAGGATCGAGCCTACGATCATTGTGTTTTCCTGATGGAAGGCGCCGCGCTCGTAAAGCACGCGGATGATCTCGTCGGAGAGGATCCACAGCGCGAAGGCGGCGGGGATCGTGAGGAACATCACGAACTCGATCGAGCGGTTCTGCAGATTGCCCGCCTCGCGAAGGTTCCCGCCTTTCAGCGCCCGCGCGAGCTCAGGCAGAAGCACGACGCCGACGGCGACGCCGACCACGCCGAGCGGTAGCTGGTAGATACGGTCGGCATATTGCAGGGCCGCGATCGCGCCCTCCTTGCTGGAGGCGATCGCCTGGCCGATCATCTGGTTGATCTGCGTGATGCCGCCGGTGACGGCGGCGGGGATGGCAAGGATCAGCAGCCGCTTGACGTTGGGCGTGATCCTCGGGAAGCGGATCCCGATGCTCATGCCCGCATGCAGCACGCCGAAATAGACGACGGCGAGCTGCAGGACGCCCGCGACCAGCACGCCCCAGGAGAGATACCAGGCGGTCTGCAGCGGCTCGGCGCCGGTGTAGAGCGCGTAGAACAGCGCCCCGATCATCACGACGTTGAGGAAGACGGGCGCCACGGCGGCGGCGAAGAAGTGATGCAGCGAGTTCAGCATCCCGCTCATCATCGCCGTCAGCGACATGCACATCAGATAGGGAAACATCACCGCCGCCATGCGCACGGTGATCGAGAACTTCTCCGGATCGTCGGTAAAGCCCGGCGCGATGATGAAGCGCACCAGAAGCGGCATCGACAGTTCCATCACGATGGTGATGAGGAGCAGCACCGAGAACAGAACGCCGAACACTTCCTCGGAAAACCGCTTGGCGCCATCCGTGCCGTTCGCCTCGATCTCCTTGGCGAAGAGCGGCACGAAGGCGGCGTTGAACGCGCCTTCGGCAAACAGGCGGCGGAACAGGTTCGGAAAGCGGAAGGCCGCGTAGAACACGTCGGCCATGGGACCGGTGCCGAGTGCCGCCGCCATCAGCGTTTCGCGGGCGAAGCCGAACAACCGGCTGCCCAGCGTGGCGCCGCCGACGGTGGCGAATTTCTTGACGAGGCTCATGCGGACGCTCTCATGACGGTTGTTTCAGGCGGATCGGCCGTATCGGCTCAATCCGCCGTCTCCTGGGTGGGGCCGGGGGTGCGTGGTGTCGCCGCCGGCGCGATCATGCCCGACGGCATGCGCTCGCGCAGCTCGTCCTGCTCTTCGGCGATCACGGCCTTCATCCGGGCGGTGATGTTGGAGCGCTTGCTGTCGCCCGATATCTTCTGGCCGACGAGATCGGTGACGTAGAAGGTGTCGATCACCTTCTCGCCGAAGGTCGTGATCCGCGCCGACTGGATGTCGAGCGAAAGGTCCGACAGCACGGCGGTCACCTCGGACAAGAGGCCCGGACGGTCGAGGCACTCGACCTCGATGACGGTGAACTTGTTCGACAGGCTGTTGGAGATATGCACCGACGGCGGAATGAAGAAGGCCTTGCTCTTCTTGCGGTTCTTGGTGCGGGTCGCGATCACCTCGGGCAGCCGCTTGCGGCCTGAGAGCACGTCCTCGATCATCCGCCCGATCGTGCCGGCGCGGCGAAGCTCGTCGGCATCGTCCTTGAACTCGCGGCTGACATGGATCGTATCCAGCGCCCGGCCGTCTGAGGTCGTGAAGATCTGCGCGTCGACGATATTGGCGCCTGCCGCGGCGCAGGCACCGGCGATGACGGCGAGCAGGCGCGGGTGGTCGGGCGAGAGCACGGTGATCTCGGTGATGGCGTGGAAGCTGTCGGTGCGCACCATCGTCGCCAACGCCTGGCCTGCCTTGTCGGCCTGGCGGATGAAGCCGGCATGGCGCACCTGGTCTTCCAGCGGCACCGAAAGCAGATAGGGCTGGTAGTGCAGCTTGCTATAGATCTTGCGATCCTTCTGGCTCCAGTCGGCAAGCGCGTTGAACAGCGCCTCGGCGGCCACGGCAGCACGCTCCTTGCGCGACACCTCGGAGAAGCCACCGGCAAGCAGAAGCTCGGTCTCGTAATAGAGCGTGCGCAAGAGCTGGCCCTTCCAGCCGTTCCACACGCCCGGACCGACGGCGCGGATATCGCAGACCGTCAGGATCATCAGCATCTTCAGCCGCTCGAGCGATTGCATGCGGTCGGCGAAGTCGGTGATCGTCTTGCGGTCGGTAAGGTCGCGCGTCTGCGCCACCATCGACATGGTCAGATGTTCCTCGATCAGCCAGACCACGGTGTCCGTCTGCTTGTGCGACAGGCCGAAACGGGCGCAGAGCTTGCGGGCGACGCGGGCGCCGGCGATCGAGTGGTCCTCCTGGCGACCCTTGGCGACGTCGTGCAGCAGCACCGCCACATAGAGCGCCTCGCGATCCTCGATCCCGGGCATCATCTTGTTGGCGAGCGGGTGCAGCTCTTCGGCCTTGCCCTTGTCGATCTCGGAGAGCACGTCGACGCTGCGCAGCAGATGCTCATCGACAGTGTAGTGGTGATACATGTTGAACTGCATCATCGCGACGATCTTGCCGAACTCGGGAATGAAGCGGCCGAGCA
This sequence comes from Rhizobium sp. Rhizsp42, assembly GCF_047304155.1. NCBI lineage: Bacteria > Pseudomonadati > Pseudomonadota > Alphaproteobacteria > Hyphomicrobiales > Rhizobiaceae > Rhizobium > Rhizobium sp. Rhizsp42. The sequence goes on from NZ_JBGLYS010000008.1 coordinate 48,614, forward strand.
CGCCGGCCTCGTTCATGCGCCGCAGGATCAGCGCCGGGTCGCGCTTCGAGGTCAGGATCGAAAGGAACAGCCGGTTGGCTTCCTCGCTCTCGCGCACGCTGTTGTCGATCAGGCTGAGCGAGCGCGTCACGCGCTTCAGCGCATCCGGATGGAATTCGAGGCCGTTGATATCGGCCACATGGAAGAGGCGGATGATGTTGACGGGATCGCGCTTGAACACATCGGGGCTGGCGAGCGCGATGCGGCCGCGATCCTCCATGAAGTCGGTGCTGCCGGCGATCTTGCGGGTGCGGTGGGTGAAGCGGCTGAACACGCCCGAAAGCCCCGGCGTCGATTTCGCCTGCTGGTCCTCGAGTGCGGCGCAAAGAATGCGCGTCAGGTCACCGACGTCCTTGGCCACAAGGAAGTAGTGCTTCATGAAGCGCTCGACGGCCGAAAGGCCGGGGCGCGAATGATAGTCGAGCGCTGCCGCGATCTCGCGCTGGATGTCGAAGGAAAGGCGTTCCTCGGCCTTGTTGGTGAGGAAGTGCATGTGGCAGCGCACCGCCCAGAGGAAGTCGTCGGCCTTCTCGAACAGGCGATATTCGTGCTTGGAGAGAACGCCGAGTGCCACCAGCTCGGCGGTGTCGCGCACGTGGTAATAATATTTGGAGATCCAGAAAAGCGTGTGCAGGTCGCGCAACCCGCCCTTGCCCTCTTTCACGTTCGGCTCGACGAGATAGCGCGTGTCGCCGGCCTTGCGGTGGCGCTCGTCGCGCTCTGCAAGCTTGGCGGCGATGAATTCCGGGCCGGTGCCGGTGACGATCTCCTTGTCGAAGCGGGCTTCCAGCTCGGTCTCAAGCGAACGAAGGCCGCAGATGTAGCGCATCTCAAGGATCGCCGTGCGGATCGTCATGTCGGACTTCGACAGCGCGATGCACTCTTCGACGGTGCGCGTGGCGTGGCCGACCTTGAAGCCCATGTCCCACAGCATGTAGAGGATGAATTCGACCGCCTTGTGCGTCTCTTCCGCCGGCTTCGGCTGGAACAGGAAGAGCAGGTCGATATCCGAGCCCGGCGCCAGCGTGTCGCGGCCATAGCCGCCGACGGCGGTGACCGAGAACTTGTCCTTCTGCTTCGGGAAGACGTGGTCGGTGGAAAATTCGTAGAGAACGGTGATGATCTGGTCCTGCAGCCAGGAAATCCGCCGCGCGCATTTCAGGCCGCTGCCGTCGGCGGACAGCAGTTCGCGCGCCTTGTTGCGCCCGTCCGTGCTGGCCTTCTTGAAGATGGCGAGCAGATCGGAGCGCATCGCGTCCGGCCGGTTCTTGTTGGCCTCCACCACGGCGTCGCACTGCTTGCGCAGATAGTCGGTGTCGAGAATGTCGGAGAAATCGATGTCGTTCGTCGGCGCCATGCGCTGGGCGGCTTCCTGTTCGCGCGGCGCGGCCATCTGCTGCGCCTCTCGTTTCGTCTGCATGCGCTATAGCCTCTTTGCCCGCTGTTTGACACGGGCTTTCATACTGCAAGAACCTTTAATTTTGGCGAAAAGGTGATCGTGCGCCGAGACGGCCTGCGACGCGGCCCCGCTTAGGCGGCGATCTGCGCGTTGACGGAATAGAGCACCTTGCGGTTTTCGCTGGCGATCTCTTCGAGCATCTCCCTGTCGCATTCGCGGTAGCCCGCCTTGGCGATCGATGCCGTCAGATCCGATATGCGCGAGCAGCAGGCAATGATCTGCAGCAGCCCGAAGGGCGAGGCCCAGCCGCGCGGATTGCCGTGTTCGTCGGCAAGGCGAAGCGCCTCGATCGCCGTGAAGATATTGGCGAGCAGCTGCGTTTCGCGAAGCAGGCGGTCCATGAACATGCGCTTACCCCTGCTTCAGCTTCTTTTTGAGGTCGTAGAGCGCGTCCAGCGCTTCGCGCGGCGTCATGTCGTCGAGGCTCATGTTCTTCAGCGCTTCGTCGACCTTCGAAGGCCCGCGCGCCACATCCTCGCGCCGCACCGCCACCTGGAACAGCGGCAGGTCGTCGATCAGCTGGCTCGCCGGGTTCTTGCGGTCGGCGTCTTCGAGCCGCGTCAGCACATCGCGGGCGCGGGCAACGACGGAGGCCGGCAGGCCGGCAAGCCGCGCCACCTGGATACCGTAGGAGCGGTCGGCGGCACCAGGGCCGACTTCGTGCAGGAAGATCACGTCGCCGTCCCATTCCTTCACGCGCATCGTCGCGTTGGAAAGCCGTGCCAGCTTCTCCGAGAGCACGGTCAATTCGTGGAAGTGCGTGGCGAACAGCCCGCGGCAGCGGTTTGCCTCATGCAGATGCTCGACCGATGCCCAGGCGATCGACAAGCCGTCGAAGGTGGCGGTGCCGCGTCCGATCTCGTCGAGGATGACGAGCGAGCGGCTGGTCGCCTGGTTGAGGATCGCTGCGGTCTCCACCATTTCGACCATGAAGGTCGAGCGCCCGCGCGCCAGATCGTCGGAAGCGCCGACGCGCGAAAACAGCCGGTCGACGATGCCGATATGCGCCGAGGTCGCAGGCACGAAACAGCCCATCTGCGCGAGAATGGCGATCAGCGCGTTCTGGCGCAGGAAGGTCGATTTACCGCCCATGTTCGGGCCGGTCAAAAGCCAGATCGCACCATCCTTGCCATCTCCCTCAGGCGAGAGATCGCAATTATTGGCAACGAAGGGGCCGGTGGATTGGCGGCGCAGCGCCTGCTCGACCACGGGATGCCGCCCGCCTTCGATGGCGAACATGGTCGAACCATCGACCAGCGGCCGGCAATAGGCCTGCTCGTCGGCCAGCAGCGCGAGGCCCGCGGCGACGTCGATGACGGCAAGCGCCCGCGCGCCGGCCTTGATGGTTTCGGCTTCGGCGACAACAGCCGCGCTCATCTGGTCGAAGGCTGCAAGCTCGATCGACAGCGCCTGGTCGGCGGCATTGGCGATGCGGCTTTCGAGATCGGCAAGCTCGGTGGTGGTGAAGCGCATGGCGTTCGCCATCGTCTGGCGATGGATGAAGCGCGCCTTGGCCTCCGGCGTGTCGGTCATCGGCCCGGCATTGCCCGCCGTCACCTCGATGAAGTAGCCGAGCACATTGTTATGCTTGATCTTCAGCGACTTGATGCCGGTCTCGTCGGCATATTGCAGCTGCAGCCCGGCAATCACCCGGCGCGACTGGTCGCGCAGCGCGCGCACTTCGTCCAGCTCGGCATTGGCCCCATCGCGCAAAAAGCCGCCATCGCGCTTCAGAAGCGGCAGCTCGTCGCCGAGTGTTTCGCTGAGAAGTGCCGCCACCTGATGGGGCAGGGCGATCAGGCCCGCCAGCGCGTCGGCCAGTTCCTCGGGCAGCATCGCGGTTTCCAAGAGCCGCGCCACGTCCGTGGCGGCGTTCAAGCCCTGGCGGATCGCCGCGAGGTCGCGCGGACCGCCGCGCTCGAGTGCCAGGCGCGACAGCGCGCGCGGCATGTCGGGCACGTGTTTGAGAAGATCGCGCAGGTCGCCCGAAAGCGAGGGCTCCTCGATCAGGAAGCCGATCGAATCCAGCCGCTCGTTGATCCGCGCGGGATCGGTCAGCGGCGACATCAGGCGCTCGGCGAGCAACCGCGCGCCGCCGCCGGTCACGGTGCGGTCGATGGCTTTCAAGAGCGATCCGTTGCGATCGCCGGAAAGCGTGCGCGCAAGTTCGAGATTGGCGCGCGTCGCCGGGTCGATAAAGAGCGTCGAGGCGGCGCTTTCGCGCTCCGGCTTGCCGAGCGGCGGGCGTTCGGCGATCTGCGTCTTCTCGACATAGGCAACGGCCGCTGCCGCCGCCGCGAGTTCAGAGCGCGAAAAGGTGCCGAAGCCATCGAGCGTCGAGACGCCGAAATAGCGCGCGATCCGGCCCTCGGCCGTAGCGCTGTCGAACAGCACGGATGGCTGCGGCACGGCGGTGCGCCCGAGCACGTCGAACACCGGCTTGAGCTCCGGATCGTGAAACATCGTATCCGGCACGATCAGCTCGCGCGGATCGATCCTCAGGATATCGGCAAGCAGCCGCGATGCCTCGGTCTCGGCCAGACGAAAAACGCCGGTGGAAATGTCGATCCAGGCAAGCGCCATCAACGGCTCGGAGGCGCCGCGAATACGGGTCAGCGCCATCAGATAATTCGATTCCGAAGGCGAAAGCAGCTTTTCCTCGGTGATCGTTCCCGGCGTCACCAGGCGCACGACGTCGCGCTTAACGACCGACTTGCTGCCGCGCTTCTTGGCTTCCGCCGGGTCCTCGACCTGCTCGCAGACCGCCACGCGAAAACCGAGCCCGATCAGCTTCTGCAGATAATCGTCGGCCGCATGAACCGGCACGCCGCACATCGGGATATCCTGTCCCATGTGCTGGCCGCGCTTCGTCAGCGTGATCCCGAGCGCGCGCGATGCGTCGAGCGCATCTTCGAAGAACAGCTCGTAGAAATCGCCCATGCGGTAGAACAAAAGCGAATCCGGATTGTTCGCCTTGATCTCGATGAACTGCTCCATCATCGGCGTGGCCGAGGCGCGGCTCTCTTCCGTTGCAAGCTCGGCAGCCGAAAAGGCTTCGTGTCTCAAGGTCATTCGATCGTTCACGGAGTGGGCTTTTCCCTAAAAAACAGGGTGCCACCCTATCGAAGCGCGGCTATAGAAGACAACAGCTATCGGGAAATGGGAGCCGTTAGCCCACAGGAGGATTAAGGGAAGTATTCAACGAGCCGCAAGGTCAGGAACCCCTTGGAAGGGCGCCTGTCAGTTCCACCGGATATTTTAATCGATTGTAGCCGTACGGCTTTTTCGCAAGGCGTCGTGTCAGCCCCAAACAGCGTGTCTATAGAGGGTCGACTAGCGCAATCGAAGGCCGGTTGTCAGGAGATTTGGAGGAGATATGCCCGACATGAACAGCAAGCAGCGCCCCGCCAACGGCATTACCGACAAGGAAGCGCTCGACTTCCATTCGCAGGGAAAACCCGGCAAGCTCGAAGTCAACCCGACCAAGCCGATGGCCACGCAGCGGGATCTCTCGCTTGCCTATTCGCCGGGCGTCGCCGTTCCGGTCAAGGCCATCGCCGCCGATCCCGCCACCGCCTATGATTATACGTCGCGCGGCAACATGGTTGCGGTCATCTCGAACGGCACCGCCATCCTCGGCCTCGGCAATCTCGGCGCACTGGCGTCGAAGCCTGTCATGGAAGGCAAGTCGGTCCTCTTCAAGCGCTTCGCCGATGTCGACAGCATCGACCTCGAGGTCGATACGGAGAATGTCGACGAGTTCATCAACTGCGTCCGCTTTCTCGGCCCCTCCTTCGGCGGCATCAATCTGGAAGACATCAAGGCGCCGGACTGTTTCATCATCGAGAGCCGCCTGCGCGAGCTCATGGACATTCCCGTCTTTCACGACGACCAGCACGGCACCGCGATCATCGCCGCCGCCGGCCTCATCAACGCGCTGGAGCTGACTGGTCGCGACCTGAAGACGACGAAGCTGGTCTGCAATGGCGCGGGTGCGGCTGCGATCGCCTGCGTCGAACTCATCAAGGCGATGGGCTTCGCGCCCGAGAATATCGTGCTCTGCGATACCAAGGGCGTCATCTACCAGGGGCGCACCGAGGGCATGAACCAGTGGAAATCGGCGCATGCGGTCAAGACCAAGGCGCGCACGCTGGAAGAAGCGATGAAGGGCGCCGACGTCGTCTTCGGCCTGTCGCAGAAGGGCGCCTTTTCCGAGAAGATGATCCTGTCGATGGCCGACCGCCCGATCATCTTCGCCATGGCCAACCCCGATCCCGAGATCACGCCGGAAGAGGTCGCGCGCATTCGCGACGACGCCATCATGGCGACCGGCCGTTCGGATTATCCAAACCAGGTCAACAACGTCCTGGGCTTCCCCTACATCTTCAGAGGCGCGCTCGATGTCCGCGCCACGACGATCAACGACGATATGAAGATCGCGGCCGTCCGGGCGCTGGCGAGCCTCGCCCGAGAGGACGTTCCCGACGATGTCGCCGCCGCCTATCAGGGCAACCGTCCGCGCTTCGGCCCGCAATACATCATTCCGGTGCCCTTCGATCCGCGCCTGATTTCGGCAATCCCCGTGGCGGTCGCCCAAGCCGCCATGGAAAGCGGCGTCGCCCGCAAGCCGATACCCGACATGGCCGCCTATGCCCGCGAACTGTCGGCGCGTCGCGATCCGATCGCCTCCACGCTCGCAAGCCTCTATGAGCGCGTGCGCCGCCATCCCAAGCGCGTGGTCTTCGCCGAGGCCGAGGAGGAGCAGGTCATGCGCGCCGCACTCTCCTACGCCAACCAGCAGCTCGGCACCGCCATCCTGCTCGGCCGCGAGGATCTGATCCATGCGACGGCAGAGCGTGCCGGCATCGATCTCAACCGCCCCGGCCTCGAGATCGTCAACGCCCGCATCTCCAACCGGGTGGAAGCCTATATCGACTATCTCTACGCCCGCCTGCAGCGCAAAGGCTATCTGCACCGCGATGCCCAGCGCCTGATCCACAACGACCGCAACCACTTCGCGGCCTGCATGGTGGCGCTCGGCGATGCCGACGGCATGGTGACGGGCATCACCCGCAACTATTCGACTGCGCTCGAGGATGTCCGCCGTTGCATCGACGAGAAGCCCGGCCACCGGGTGATCGGCGTGTCGATCGCGCTCTGCCGCGGGCGCACCGTCTTCGTGGCCGACACCGCGGTCCACGACATGCCGTCCGCCGAGGAGCTTGCCGATATCGCCGTCGAGGCCGCCGGCTTCGCGCGCCGCATGGGCTATAATCCCCGCGTCGCCATGCTCGCCTACTCCACCTTCGGCCATCCCTCCGGCGAACGCTCCGAGCGCGTCCGCGAAGCCGTCGCCATCCTCGACCGCCGCCATGTGGATTTCGAGTATGACGGCGAGATGGCGGCGGATGTGGCGCTGAACCGCAAGGCGATGGAACAATACCCCTTCTGCCGCCTGTCGGGCCCCGCCAACGTGCTGGTCATGCCGGCGTTCCACTCGGCCTCGATCTCCACCAAGATGCTGCAGGAACTCGGCGGCTCGACCGTCATCGGCCCCATCCTCGTCGGCGTCGACAAGGCGGTGCAGATCACCTCGATGGGGGCGAAGGACAGCGACATCGTCAACATGGCCGCGATTGCGGCTTATACGGGGTCGTGAGGTGATTGTGAGCTGAGGTGGCTATGGGTGAGGTGGTGCCGTGTGGCCCCCTCATCCGACCCTTCGGGCCACCTTCTCCCCGTTGGGGCGAAGGGGAGATCGGCGCGAGCAGCCCACCCCGAGTCTCTTCTCCCCAGCGGGGAGAAGGTGCCGGCAGGCGGATGAGGGGGCTACCCGGAAAAACGCTAAAGACGGACGATCCGGCCTAAATCAGCTGGCAAACCGCCCAGCATCAGCACCGTAATAATTCACATACCGATCCGAAATGCTCGCGATCGGCAGAACGATCAGCACATCCGTCGTGTTGAACGACTTGTCGACCACTGCGGTGGAGCCGACCATGGCGCCGAGGCGCAGGTAGCCCTTGATCAGTGGCGGCAGGGCCATCAGCGCGCGCTTCGGATTGACGGCTTCGACCGGCATCAGGTCCATGTCGCGGGCGAGATGCGGCAGCGCATCGACAGCCCATTCGTCCTTGGCAGCGACGTTATGGCGCAGGAAGGAGAGCGCCAGCGCGTGCTGTTCCGGGTGAATGCCGGGGAAGGAGGCGCAGCCGAACATCGCGCTCATGCCGTGCTTCAGCGCATAGGCCCAGTTTCCCTGCCAGAGAAGCTCCACGATGCGCTTGGTGCGGTAGTCCGGCAGCACGCAGGAGCGGCCGAGTTCCATGAAACGCTTATCCGGATGGCGCGCGATCAGCGTGTCGATGTCGAATTCGGAAGCCGAGTAAAAGCCGCCATTGGCCATCGCAACGTCCTGCCGCAGCAGGCGGTAAGTGCCGACGATCTGGTCCTCGCTGTCGCCCTCGATCGAGCGATCGAGCACCAGAAGGTGGTCGCAAAAGTCGTCGTAAGCGTCGAAATCGCGCTTGCGGCGCATCGCTTCCGCGGGCAGTTCGGCCTTCATTTCGTCGACGAAAACACGGTAGCGGACGGACTGCGCGGCATCGATTTCGCCAGGCGTACGGGCAAGGCGTGTCTCGAGATTGCCGATCCGGCCGAACACGTCGCTCTCGATCTGTTCGGCTTTCCGCGCAGGGGGAAGAGCCTCGACGAGGGTGTCACGGTTGCAGATATCTACGGACATGACGAATCTTTCATTGCCGGCTTTAGGACGCCATAAAACACTTATATGCGACAGCAAAGTGACATTTTAAACCCCCAGATACGCAAGAAACACATGGGTTGCTCTGGGGCTACAATGCTTCTGCGCGACGTGCCGAAAGCGCGGCGACAGCCTGGACTTCCGTCAGCAGCCGTATCGGGTCTATGGGTTTCAGCATGACGCGGTTTGCCCCGTTCAGCAAGACTTGACGGCGCGATTCATCGCGTTTGTCGGCGGTGAGAACGATGATCGGCACCGAGGGAACCTCAAGCCGGCGCTCATGGCCACGTAGCCGGCCAATCATTTCGATCCCGTCGCCGCCCGGCATGGAAAGATCGCTGATGACGATATCCGGCCGCACGCTTCCTTCCGCCAGCGCCGCATCGAGCAGCGCTTCGAAATGCTCGACATGCTGCACGCTGTGTCCGGCCTTCTCCAGCATGGCGCGGATCAGCATGGCGTTGATCGGATCGTCTTCGGCAAGCACGATCTTCAGTCCGCTCTGAATGCCCGCCTCCGGGATGCCGGGGCTGAAGCCGGGCTGGTTGTCGTTGAGCGCGTCGCGCTTTTCCATGCCGCGCATGCGCCCGCGCAAGACGTCGATCAGCGACTGCTCGCGCAGCGGCCGGATCAGCCAGGCGTCGAAGAGATCGAGCGAATGGGCATTGCGCTCTTCCGGGTTGACCAGGAAGATCTTGCGCAGGCCAAGGGCTGCGATATCGGTCCGGTCGGCGAGGTGTGCCGCGAATTCCGCCGACATGCGGTGGTCGACGATGATGTCGGTCGGACGCCTTCCGTTGGCCGCCATGTCGAGCAGGATCCAGCGTGCCGTCTCGCCGTCCTCGACGAAGTGGCACTGGCCGCCGAGCGTGCGGATGGTCTCGGAAATCGCCATGCGCGCGGCACCGGCCGGCGCCAAGAGCACGACGAGATTGCCTGAAAGCAGCGTGTCGCGGCGGGCCACGGGCTCCTCATCCCCTTCCGTGCGGAAGCGGATGCAGAATTCCGTGCCGGTGCCCTTTTCGCTGGCAACCGTCAGCGCGCCGCCGAATTCGCGCATGATGCGTGCCGAGATGGCAAGGCCAAGGCCTGTGCCGTTGCTCTTCTCCACCATGGTGCCCGCCTGTTCGTATTCACCGAAGACACGCGCCTGTTCCTCCTCGGTCATGCCGGGGCCGGTGTCGGTGACCGTGATCGCAAGCTCGCCATCCTGCAGCGACACGCGAATGAACACGCCGCCGACCTGGGTGAATTTCACCGCATTGCCGATGACGTTGAACAACACCTGGCGCAGGCGCGCCGCGTCGAAATTCATGAGTTCGGGAACATCCGACGACACGGTCGAGCCGATCTCGATGCCCTTCTCATGGGCGCGGTGTGCGAGCATCTCGACGACGCTTTCAAGCAGCTTGCGCACAGATTCCGACCGCGGGCGCAGCTGGAAGCGCCCGACTTCGATGGTCGAGAAGTCCAGGAGATCCTCGACCAGCTGCGTCAGCGCGTGGCCGGACTGGCGGATGCCGGTCAGGTAATTGTCCTGCTCCTGCGTCATCCGCGTCTCGGTCAAAAGATGCGTCATGCCGAGAATGCCTGAGAGCGGCGTGCGCAGCTCGTGGCTGACGGTCGCAAGCAGTCGCGATTTCGAGGCGCTGTTGAACTCCGCCTTCTGCCGAGCTTCCTCGCGCTCCTGCGCCGCGATGCGATCGGCGGTCACGTCGCGGGCGATGCTGTGCAGCAAAAGCTTTCCGTCCGAGGGGTTGCGGGTCACCACATCGCGCCAGAAGAAGATGCGCTGGCCCTCGGGCGTCGACATCTCGACATCGTAGCGATGCGGCTCCGTGCCGGGGCGAAAGGCGATGCCGATCTCCTCGCAGGTCTGGCCGATCGGGTTCAGCCGCCCGGTCAGCCGGCGGAACATGTCATTTGCGGCAACGATCCGCCGATCCATCGTCCGGGTCACGGTGATGTCGCCGAGCGCATCGTGGATACTGGCAAAGAGCGCCGCATCGCTTCCGCCGCGCACGGTGTCGTCGCCGGCGCGGGCCTTGGCATGATGGCGGCGCGTGGAGACAATCGCGAAGCAGACGATCGCGGCAAGCACCAGCGCGCCGATGCCGATCGCGACCCAGAGCAGGCCGCCCATATAGCCGAGCGCGAGCAGCAGGATAGCGGAGAGAATGCCGGCGCCGCCGAGCCAGTAGGAAATCAGCTTGCGCGCCGAGGGGGCGACGACGGGGCTGTGTTCAGGGGTAGCAGGCGACATGTCAGCCGGGATCGCGGCCTGCTCATCTTGAGGATGAGCGGCAGGCGCGCCGAAGGCAGCGGCAAGCTTCTCGTGTAACTGACCCAGTCCGACCATAGGTTCAAATTAGCACGCCGGCTGTTCCAAATGCCTTCAGCAAACCGCTAAGATTTTACTTATCGGCGGTCTTGGGTTGCAATAGCTCGTCCAAAATCACGCATCCCGCGCCGATGGTGATGAAACTATCGGCCAAGTTGAAAACCGCGAATGACCATGTCTCGGTATAGAACAGGATGTAATCGATCACGTGTCCATAAAGGAAACGGTCGAGGAGATTGCCCAGCGCGCCTGAAATGATCAGTGCGTAGCCGAGATGGGCGAAGGTGCGCTGCTTGCCCGTGCGATGCCAGAGCCAGAGCACGAAGGCGACGATGATCAGCCGCATGCCGACAATGAACCAGCCGTCCATGCCTGAGAGCATCGAGAAGGCGACGCCGAGATTATAGGTGCGGTAGAGCGCCAGCATCGGGATGACGTGAACCGCTTCTTGAAGCGGCAGCGTGTGATCGACCACGATCTTGATGATCTGGTCGAGCACCACGGCAAGAACGACGAAGATCAGGATCGGTAGCGGGCGCGAAAACAGCGTCGGGCGGTCTAGCGTCTGATCGGTCATTTGGCCTCGGTGAGTGAGAGAAGGTGGCGGCGTGCCTCGAACATCATGACGGCGCTGGCGACCGCCAGATTGAGTGAGTCGGCCAGCCCCTGCTGCGGGATGCGGGCAAGCGCATCGGCCTCGCGCGCAAGCTGCTCCGGCAGGCCGGATTGCTCATTGCCCATCAGGATGACGACGGGCTTCGCCTTGTAGTCGATCGTGCGGTAATCGACGGAACCGGCCAGATGCGTGGCGACCAGCGACACGCCCGCCTGCTTCTTCCAGGCGATGAACTCTTCCGGCGTCGCGCGCGACACCGGCATGGCGAAGACCGAGCCCATCGTTGCCCGTACGGTCTCGAGCGAAAACGGATCGGTCGTTTCGCCGACCAGGATGACGCCGGAAGCGCCGGCCGCATCGGCGGTGCGGATGATCGTGCCGAGATTGCCGGGATCGCGAACCCGGTCGAGCGCGATCCATGTCTCGCCCTTGGCCGGGCGAATGTCGCGCAGCGGCTTCCAGCGGTTTTCGAACACGCCGACCACCATCTGCGGATTGTCGCGACGGGTGATCGAGGAGAGAACCTTCTCGCTGACCTCAAGCACCAGCCCGCCGGATGCGACGGTCTTTGCCGCCATCTGCTCGACCAGCGGCTTGCCTTTGGCGGCCTTGGCGTAAACCAGCGTGCGGATGGTCCAGCCAAGCTCGATCGCGTCGATGACGAGCTTCAGGCCCTCGGCCATGAAGGTGCCGCTCTGCTCGCGGGTCTTCTTGTCGCTGAGCGCCTTGATGTCCTTGATGATGGGATTGGCAAGCGAGGTGACTTCCTTCACCTGGCCGACCCTGCGCGGACCGTTGTCGCGGTGTTCGTGGCTCATTTCGGCACCCAGCGGGAAAAGAGGGATGTGGAGAGCGCGCGGCCCGGCGTGTTGCCATCAAGCCCGGCTTCGCGGATCACCAGCTCTCCGGATTCCACCACGCCGCCGGCTCCGCGCATCGTCTCGCGCATCAGCTCGTGGATGGAATAGAAGCTCGCGCGGATCGAATAGGCCGTCAGCACGAGGCCGACAGCCTTCGGCGACAGGATCTCGCGGCAGATGTCGAGCATGACGGGCAGGTGCTCGAACAGATGCCAGACTTCTCCATTTGGCCCGCGGCCGAACTTCGGCGGATCGGTCAGAATGATGTCGTATGTGTTGCCGCGGCGTTCCTCGCGCAGGATGAACTTCATCGCGTCTTCGCAAATCCAGCGGATCGGCGCCTTTTCAAGCCCGCTCATCGCCTGGTTTTCGCGCGCCCAGCCGATCGCCTTCTTGGAGGCATCGACATGCGTGACCTCGGCGCCGGCGGCTGCCGCAACAAGCGAAGCAACGCCGGTGTAGCCGAAGAGGTTCAGCACCTTCAGCGGCCGGCCGGCGGCTTCGACCTGCTGTTTCATCCACGTCCAGTGAACGATCTGCTCGGGAAACACGCCGACATGGCGAAACGAGGTGAAGCGGCCGAGGAAATCGACGCCGAGAAGGTTGAGCGGCCAGGTCTCGCCCAGCGCTTCCTTGGGAAACCGCCAGCGGCCGGTGCCTTCTTCATCCGTATCGCCGGTAAAGGCCGCATCGACCTTGTCCCAGACGTGTTTCGGAAGCGATGGTTTCCACAGCGCCTGTCCTTCCGGGCGAATGATCCGGTAGGGGCCATATTGCTCAAGCTTTTCCCCATTGCCGCTGTCGATCAGGTGAAAATCGCCGGCGCCTAGGGATTCGAGAATGATCGGAACGCGCTCGGGCGGGCGTTCACCGGTGCGCTCCATCAATGGGCGCTCCAGTGCCGCAGGCGCGGAGGCGGGCTCGCGCGCGGCCTGTTGCGGCGCTGCGGGTCTGTTTACGGGCTTCGGCGGGCGGCTGTTGCCGCGCTCGTCGCCGCGTCGTCCACTGGCGGGGCCGGTGCCGGATTTCTGGCCCGGCCGGCGTTCTTTTTGTCTCAACGTGGTGTTCCGCGTGCTGAATTTGATAGAGCCCGTGCAAATAGCATCCCATTTTCACCTTGGCAAAGCGCTTTCCCGCCGCGATATGTTCGACAAGGTGAAAATGGGAGGATTGTGATGGACTTCGTCGGACAAGAGCGGATTACCGCGCCGCGCGATGCCGTGTGGGCCGGCCTCAACGATCCCAATATCCTCAAGGGATGCATACCCGGCTGCCAATCGCTGGAGTTTACGGGGCCGAACGAGCTCGTCGCCACGATCCGGGTCAAGATCGGCATGGTGCCGCTCACCTTCACCGGCGAAATCCGCGTCTCCAACATCGATGCGCCCTCGAGTTACACGCTGTCGGCCGAAGGCAGAGGCAGCATCGCCGGCTTCGCCAGGGGATCGGCCGATGTGACGCTCGAGGACGACGGCGGCGAAACCATCCTGCATTATCGCGCCGGCGCTGATGTCGGCGGCAAGATCGCCCAGCTCGGCGCCAAGCTGATCGATTCCTCGTCGCAGAAGCTCGCGCAACGGTTCTTTTCCGATTTCAACGCGGCGGTCAGCGCCAAGGCAGCCGAATAAAAGGCCGCTGCCGTCCAACGAGGTAATTGGCAGCCCACGCCGTCTCCGCTACATCCATAGCCATGCAGTGGACCATCCGATCGCCAGAAAAGGCCGACCTGGAAGAACTCGCGGATATCTATCTCGCGGTGCGTCGCGACACCTTCACCTGGGTCGACCCGCAGGTTTTCCGCCACGAGGATTTTCACGCGCACACGCAGGGGGAACTTCTGTGGCTCGCCGAGATGCCGGATGGCGAGATCGCGGGCTTCATGACGCTGTGGTCGCCCGATGACTTCATCCATATGCTCTACATCAGGAAACAGTATCGCGGCCTCGGCATCGGCCAGGCTCTTCTAAGAGCGCTGCCCTACTGGCCGGACAAGACCTACCGGCTGAAGTGCCTCGACCGCAACGAACACGCCAAGGCCTTCTATCGCGCCCGGGGCTTCGTGGTAACGGGCAAGGGCTCATCGCGCGAAGGCGAATATGAAGAGATGACGTTCTTCCCCGAGCGCTGATCGCCTCACTGCATCTGCGGCTTGCGCAGGAAGCTGTTGCGATCGGCCGAGCGCACGCGCAGCCACGCCTCGCGGCCGTCTCTCAAGATACGCATGGGGATTTCGGCGCCGGCGGGGCCGCTGCTCCAGATCTTGCGGTAGAAATCGGCCAGCCCATCGACCTCGCCATCACGGATTTCCGAGATGACGTCACCGCGCTTGAGCCCCGCCTGATCCGCCGGGCTACCCTCCGCGACGCTCATCACGATCACGTCGCCATTGCTTTCGGCGGAGAACGCGCCGAGCCAGGGGCGCGCCGGCTTGTTGACCTGCCCGCGCGTGGTCAGGTCGTCGAGGATCGGCGTCAAAAGATTGATCGGCACGATCATGTTGATATCCGCCACCTCGCCGCCCTGGCTCATCTGCAAGCGCAGCGAACCGATGCCGATGAGCTTGCCGTCGCCATCGACCAGCGCCGCGCCACCCCAGGAGGGGTGCGCGGGCGTGGTGAAGATCGCCTCGTCGAGCAGATATTCCCAATAACCGGCGAATTCCTGCTTGGCGACGATCTTGGCATCGACGAACTCGCCGATCCCGTCGATCAACGTCACCGATTGCCCAAGCTCGGCCACCGCCGCATCGCCGAATTCCAGCGCCGGCAGGTTGAGGGGGCCAAGCGCCTGCAACAGGCCGAAGCCGGTTTCCTGGTCGTAGCCGAGTGGATGCGCCGCGACCACCCGTCCGTCGTGGGCGGTGAGCCACACTTCCTCGGCCTCGGTGATCAGATAGCCGATCGTCAGCACCAGGCCGCTGTCCTTGATGACGACGCCGCTGCCCTCGCGCCGGGTACCGAGCGTATCGGCAGTATAGGCATCATCGGGAATGATGCCGCGGACGGCGACGACCGATTTCAGGATCTGATCTGTGTTCATGGTTTCATCCTCATGAAGCGACGCGCTGAGGCAGTGAAACTGCTTTGGGAGAAGGGCGCAGCGGGTTCTTTGGACATAGCTATGAAGACAAATGGCGCGGTGCAAGGGCTTGGCAAGCCGAAAACGCCGCGCGCACTTATGTCAGGAAAGGCTGAAAAGCCTGAAGTCTTACCGCGACGGCAACTGTCCGGCGATTTCTTCCGAGCGTGCCTTGTGGCGGTCGGCTTCACTCTGCCAGCGGACGGCTTCCTTGGCTTCGCTGCGGGCGCGCTTGCGATGCTTGCCCTGGTTCATCCAGGTCACCGCCGAGCCCGCGAACATGCCGATGATGAGCGCGATGAAGAGGAAGACGAAGAACGGAGCCGAGAGCGACAGCACTTGGTCTTCGGGCCGGAACGGATTGAACGCCAGCGTCACGCTCTGGCGGTTGGCCACGCAAAAAATGATCAGGATGATGCCGAGCGGCAGCAAGATCAGGAGGTTGATAATCTTCTTCGCCATCGCAGGCCTCCATATGCTCACGCACGCTCATGGATGAGCGGCGCGTTCTTTCAGCCACAGGATAGAAAAGACCTTGTGAAGTTCAAGTGCGGTTTCGCCGCAGTCGGACCTGATAGGCGGCGATCAGTCGTCCTGATCGGCCTGTCCCGGGTTCAGCCGCTCGCGCAGCTCCTTGCCGGTCTTGAAGAAGGGGACCCACTTCTCCTCGACGAACACGGTGTCGCCGGTGCGCGGGTTGCGGCCCGAGCGCGATGGACGGTTCTTGACCGAAAAGGCGCCGAAACCGCGCAGCTCGACGCGGTTGCCCGCCGCCAGCGCATCGGTGATCTCGTCGAGAACCGCGTTCACGATATTTTCCACATCGCGATGGTAAAGATGCGGGTTGCGAGCCGCAACTATCTGCACCAGCTCGGACTTGATCACGGTGGCCCCCTTAAATTATTGATTTCTTATCAATCATGGCCAACCTGCCAAACTGAAACGAGCCCGTCAAGAAGCAACTTCTGCGGCAGAATTCCCGTGAGGTCCTGGCTTCTGGCGAGATCGCCGTAACCGAGAAGCGTGAGGATCTGCGAGGCCGCGCCTGCAAGCAGGAACGGCGTGCTGCTCTTCTTGTTCCAATCGATCTCGGGCAGGTCCTTGCTGACGTTCTTGGTAGCGAGATACGCACGGATTTCTTCATCACCGCCGAGCTGGTCGATGAGCTTCATCTTCAGCGCCTGGCGCCCGGTGAAGATGGTGCCGTCGGCGAGCTTCAGCACGTCCTCGCGCGGCAGCTTGCGGCGATCGGCGACCAGATCGACGAACCAGGCATAGCTGTCGACGATCATGTTGTTGATCATCGCCTTGGCTTCTTCGCTGGCCGGATGGAAGGGCGAGGGCTCCGCCTTCAGCGGCGAGGATTTGATCTCCTCCATCGACACACCGATCTTGTCGAGCAAGGGTTTCACCTGCGGATACTGGAAGATGACCCCGATCGAGCCGGTGATCGAGCTGTCGCCGGCGATGATCGTATCGCCTGCCGTCGCGATCATGTAGCCGGCGGAGGCCGCAAGCGTGCGGACATCGGAGACCACGGGCTTCTTGGCGGCGATCGCCCGGATCGCCTTGAAGATCCGCTCGCCGCCATAGGTCGTACCACCAGGCGAGGAAATGGAGACGACCAGCGCCTTCACCGCGTCTTCGTCCTTGATCTTCGCGAGCCGCTCGAGCAATTCGCTGTCGTCGGTGATCAGTCCGGAGATCGTCACATGTGCGACATGAGGACGCCGGTTTGCATTGTCGGCGAATAGAAAGCCGTAGAAAGCCAGCGCAAGCGCGAGAACAAGCAGTACCGCCACCACGCGCCAGAAGCCGACCTTGCGGCGCAGCCTGCGGCGATCTGCGATCATGGAGCTGTCCATTTATTCCTCCGGTCGGCAAGTCTGACGCAACTCTTCTTACGTAGAGTGCATAGATATGCGTTAACGCTGTGTCGATTGGTTTTGCGGTTTTCTTGCTTGTTGCAGAAAAAAATCCATATTGGCAAGTCAGTGTAATAATGCGAAATGAACTGTGATCGGGCGAAAGCGCTCCCTATATACGCCGTCCTATCATCGACACGGACCGAATGAATGCTCAACACCTTGGATAATGGCGGACAGGCTGCCTATGCGAAGCCCGCGCAAAGTGCCTATGGCGCCGCGCGGTTTCACTCCGCCCGCGTTCGCCGGCTGAAGGTTCTGCTGCCGGTCGCCGCCGTGATCGTGTCGCTCGCCTTTATCGGCGTGTCCGTCATCCGCACCTATCTGCCCGAGAACATCAAGATCGAAGGCGCCAGGATCGAAAACGGCAAGGTCGTGATGCTGAAGCCGGCGATCGCTGGCCGCAACGCGTCCGGGATCAACTATTCGATGCTCGCCGAACGGGCGCTGCAGGACATCAAGAACCCGAACCTGATCTCGCTTGAAACGGTCAAGGCAGTGGTTCCGGTCAAGGACGATGTGGTCGCCCGCGTCGAGGCGACGACCGCCGATTATGATCGCGCGACCGATAATCTGAACATCACGTCACCCTTCGTCATCAACATGAGCGACGGCCTGACCGCCAAATTCCAGACCGCGCAGGTCGATGTGAAAGGCGGAAAGCTTACAACCAGCGACCCTGTCGACATCAAAAAAGATGGCGCATCGGTTGTTGCGCGCTCGCTCAAGATGACAGATAAGGGACGGACGATCACATTCGAGGGGAACGTTCGAATGAATGTGAACCCCACCGCTATCCGCAAACAGGGCACTTAACCCGGGTCACCATGGCAAAAGATTGTCGCATTTCTACCCGCAAGGCGGGCGCAGTATTCACGAACGGTGCGCTTGCACTCCTGCTGTTGGCCGGAGCCGCGATGGCGCAGGCGACGACCAGCCAGATGAGCGGACTGAAGCTCAACAAGGATCAGCCGATCCAGATCGAAAGCGACAAGCTTGAGATCCACGATCAGGATCACACCGCCGACTTCACCGGCAACGTCAAGGTCGTTCAGGGAACGACCACGCTGCAGGCCGGCCACATGACCGTCTTCTACAAGGCAAAGGGTGCTGCCGATGGTGCCGCGCCTGCGACCAAGGCGTCGGAAACCACGACGCCGGCATCCTCGATGTCGTCGGGCAACACCGACATCGACCACATCATCGTGACGAACAAGGTGTACCTCACCTCGGGCACGCAAACCGCGACCGCCGATAACGGTTCGTTCGACATGGCAAAGCAGCTCTTCATCCTGAAGGGCGACAAGGTCGTTCTGACCGACGGCGGCAATGTCTTCACCGGCTGCCAGCTGACGGTGCACATGGAAACGGGTCAGGCACAATTGGACAGCTGCGGGGGCCGCGTCCAGATCCAGCTCGATCCGCAATCCCAGAAAAAGAACTGACCCCGGCTGCCACGTGAAATTATTCTCGCTATCGAATATGTTCGGCAAGACCGGGCAACAGGCCGCCGCAGATGGCGCCGTTGACAAGAGCCGCTATCAGGGCACCCTGATCGCGCGCGGTCTGACGAAGACGTACAGCACCCGCCGCGTCGTCAATGGTGTGTCGCTGGTCGTGCGTCGTGGCGAGGCCGTCGGCCTGCTCGGCCCGAACGGCGCCGGCAAGACGACCTGTTTTTACATGATCACGGGCCTGGTCCCTGTCGACGAAGGCACGATCGAGATCGACGGCAACGATGTGACGTCGATGCCGATGTATCGCCGCTCGCGCCTCGGCGTCGGCTATCTGCCGCAGGAAGCCTCGATCTTTCGCGGGCTGACGGTCGAGGAGA
Source organism: Rhizobium sp. Rhizsp42 (assembly GCF_047304155.1). Lineage (NCBI taxonomy): Bacteria > Pseudomonadati > Pseudomonadota > Alphaproteobacteria > Hyphomicrobiales > Rhizobiaceae > Rhizobium > Rhizobium sp. Rhizsp42. The sequence continues at coordinate 67,529 of NZ_JBGLYS010000008.1, forward strand.
ATATCCGCGCCGTTCTCGAAGTGCATGTGAAGGACAAGGCGGCGCGCGAAAAGAAGCTCGACGAGCTGCTCGACGAATTCCACATTCGCAAGCTGCGCAAGAGTGCCGCGGTCTCCCTGTCCGGCGGTGAGCGCCGCCGTCTGGAAATCGCCCGCGCATTGGCGACCGACCCGACCTTCATGCTGCTCGACGAACCCTTTGCGGGCGTCGATCCGATCTCGGTCTCCGATATCCAGAACCTCGTCCATCACCTGACGGCGCGTGGCATCGGTGTCTTGATCACCGACCACAATGTGCGCGAGACGCTCGGGCTGATCGACCGCGCCTATATCATCCATGCGGGCGAAGTATTGACGCATGGCCGGGCAAACGACATTGTTAACAATGCCGAAGTTCGCAGGCTTTATCTCGGCGACAACTTCAGCCTCTGATTGCTTATCTTTTTTTGATTGCGAGCCCCTTTGATCATGGGGCTCCCGCAGCGGAAATTCACCTTCCCGCATAGTTCCGCTTGACCAAATAGAATAAAAAAGCAATTTTTGGGCCAACTTGGATATCAGTGGCCTTAGCCCCGTTATAGGACACTGTTTCCCGGAGGAACCGAGCGGGAGTTTTGCGTCCATCATGGCACTTTCGGCCAATTTATACCTGCGCCAAAGCCAATCGCTGGTGATGACACCACAGCTGATGCAGTCCATCCAGCTGCTTCAGATGACGCACTTCGAGCTCAACCAGTTCATCGCCCAGGAAGTCGAAAAGAACCCACTGCTTGAGTTTCCGTCAAATGACGCCGAAACAGGCAGTGAGCGCGCCGGCGATGACGACGATGGCCATTCCCGCCAGGCCGAAGAACAGAGCTTCGACGAAGATTACGACAGCCGCTCCGAAGTGATGTCCGGCGATTGGTCCGATCGCGCAGATGGCGCCGGCGCCACCAGAATGAGCGACGAACTCGACGCCAACTATGACAACGTCTTTCCCGACGATGGCGTGCCGCAGCGCGCCGACGCTCCCGAATTGATCAGCCAGTGGAAGTCGATGCCGGGTGGCGGTGAGGGCGGTGCCGATGGCTATGACCTCGACGATTTCGTCGCCGGCCAGGTCTCGCTGCGCGATCATCTCGCCCAGCAGATGCCGTTCGTCCTTCCCGACATGGCCGACCAGCTGATCGGCCAATATCTCGCCGACCAGCTGGACGAGGCAGGCTATCTCCATGCCGATCTCGCGGAAGCGGCCGAACGGCTGGGTGCCGGCGCTGCGGATGTCGAGCGGGTTCTGGCGGCACTGCAGACGCTCGATCCGCCCGGCGTCTTCGCGCGCAATCTGTCGGAATGCCTGGCGATCCAGCTGCGCCAGAAGGATCGCCTCGATCCGGCCATGCAGGCTTTCGTCGGCAATCTCGAATTGCTCGCCCGTCGCGACTTCGCGACGCTGAAGCGGCTCTGCGGTGTCGATGAAGAGGATCTGCTCGACATGCTGAGCGAGATCCGCCAGCTCAACCCCAAGCCGGGCAGCGGTTTCGAGACGGCGGTGTCGGAGGCGATCATGCCCGACGTCGTGGTCCGCCCGAGCGCCGACGGCAGCTGGCTGGTGGAGCTTAATCCGGATACGCTGCCGCGTGTGCTCGTCAACCAGGCCTATTTCGCCAAGGTCACCAAGAACGGCGACGATCACGCCTTCCTGTCGGAGTGCCTGCAGACCGCCAACTGGCTGACGCGCAGCCTCGATCAGCGCGCCAAGACGATCATGAAGGTGGCGACCGAAATCGTCCGCCAGCAGGATGCCTTCCTGCTCCACGGTGTCGATCACCTGCGCCCGCTCAATCTGAAGACCGTGGCCGACGCCATCAAGATGCATGAATCCACTGTCAGCCGCGTCACGTCGAACAAGTACATGCTGACGCCGCGCGGCCTGTTCGAGCTCAAATACTTCTTCACGGTGTCGATCAGCGCGGTCGAAGGCGGCGATAGCCACTCGGCGGAAGCCGTCCGTCACAAGATCCGCGCACTTATAGCGCAGGAAAGCCCCGACGCCGTACTCTCAGATGATGATATCGTGGACATCCTAAAGGGGAGTGGGGTGGAGCTTGCCCGCAGAACGGTCGCGAAGTATCGTGAAGCCATGAATATCGCTTCTTCCGTCCAGCGCCGGCGGGAAAAGCGGGCGCTCGCGAAGGTCGCGGGCTTCTGAGGAGTTCGGTCTGTTGCGGCCGACGCGTCCCGCCCCCGCGAGAAAACAGGGCGTGTGTTGACTTTTTGGTAACTTCTGGCTAGAAGCCGCGCCAAATTGACGCTGTGAATGGTGTCTGAGGTTATCCCCATCAATCCTAAGGGCGCCCACTGCCGAGAACTTCGGCCGATCTTGCTTGAGATTGCGCGAAGTGCTTGGATGAGAGTCAGGCTTGGCGTAAACTGGTACTCGCAAACCACATAAGAAGGGAAACTCCATGAGTGTGCGTGTATCCGGTAAACATATGGAAATTGGTGACTCGTTCCGTCAGCGGATAGAGGACCAAATTGCCGTGGCCGTCACGAAATACTTCGACGGAGGGTATTCTGGTCAAGTGATCGTACAAAAGGCCAACGCCCGTTTCGCCGCCGATTGCAAGGTTCATCTCGACAGTGGCGTGATTTTGCACGCGGCCGGCGAGGCAATGGATCCGCAGTTGGCATTCGACGCCGCTTCCGAGCGTATCGAGAAGCGACTTCGCCGTTACAAGCGCAAGCTCAAGGATCACCATGCCGGGAATCATCTGAATGGTTTTGCAGAAGTCGCCTATACCGTCATGGATGGCATGCCGGATCATGACGACGAGATCGCCGATGATTTCGCACCAGCGATCGTTGCCGAAAGCACCAAGCAGATGAAGACCATGTCCGTCGCGACCGCCGTGATGGCGCTCGACATGACGGACGAGCCCCTGTTGCTCTTCCGCAGCCCGGGTAACGAACAGTTGAACATCGTTTACCGTCGGCACGACGGCAACATTGGCTGGATAGACGCAGCCAACATCAAAAGCTGAGAAAACGGAGCGGAGCGGCAGGCATCTGCCGCTCCCCCGGCTTGGCACAAAAGGAAAAAGAAATGGCTTTGGCAGATTTGCTGCAGCAGAATGCGATCATTCCCGCTCTCAGGGTCAACTCCAAGAAACAGCTCCTGCAGGAATTGTCGGCCAAGGCGTCGAAAGTCACCGGGCTGTCCGAGCGCGAGATTTTTGACGTTGTCCTGCAGCGCGAGCGGCTTGGTTCCACCGGCGTCGGCAATGGCATCGCCATTCCGCACGGCAAGCTGGCAAGCGTCAATTCCATCGTCGGCATCTTCGCGCGTCTCGACCAGCCGGTCGATTTCGAAGCGCTGGACGATCAGCCGGTCGATCTCGTCTTCCTGCTTCTGGCGCCCGAGGGCGCCGGCGCCGATCACCTGAAGGCCCTGTCGCGCATAGCCCGCGTGCTGCGCGACCACGATCTCGTGGCCAAGCTGCGGGCCACCGACAGCGCCTCGGCGATCTATGCCTTCCTCAATGAAGAGCAGACCTCCAACGCGGCCTGATCCTATTCAATTCAAATGAAAAGAGGCGCCGGATCGCTCCGGCGCCTCTTTTTGTTTCAGCTCAGCCGATCGGCTCAGAATTCTTCCCAATTGTCCTGCGCGACGGCTGCCGATCCGTGCGACTGCGCAACAGCGCGGCGCGGGGCAGGGGCGGCTGCCTGGCGGTAGCCCGGCTGCGACGACGGGCGATAGCTCGGTGCCGCCGGTGCCCGCATCTGCTGAGCGGTTGAGCGCAGCAATGCGCCATGGTTGGCGTTGCTGACGCGGAAGCGGGCGACGAGATGCTGCAGCGTCTGTGCCTCTTCGTTCAGCGTGACGCTTGCCGCGGTCGTCTCCTCGACCATCGCGGCATTCTGCTGCGTCACCTGGTCCATCTGGTTCATCGCTTGGCTGACTTCCTTGAGGCCGATCGCCTGCTCGCTGGCCGATGCCGAGATCTCGCGGATCAAGCCGTTGATGCGCATTACCTGCTCGGAGATGTTGTGCAGCGTATCGCCGGCGCGGCCGACGAGATCGACGCCTTCCTTGACCTGGACGGCCGAGGTGTTGATCAGCGTCTTGATCTCCTTGGCGGCGTTCGCCGAACGCTGGGCCAGTTCGCGCACTTCCTGGGCAACGACCGCGAAGCCCTTGCCGGCTTCACCGGCACGCGCGGCTTCGACACCGGCATTCAGCGCCAGAAGGTTGGTCTGGAACGCGATCTCGTCGATGACGCCGATGATGCGCGAGACCTCGGTGGAGGACTGTTCGATCCCGTGCATCGAGGCGATCGCCTTGCGCACGACATCGCCCGACTTCTCCGCATCCTCGCAGGCGTGGTTGACGTTGTCGGCAGCGGTGCGGGCATTGTCGGCGCTGGAGTTGACCTGCGCGGTCAGCTCGTTCAGGGCCGCTGCCGTCTCTTCGAGGCTCGCCGCCTGCTGTTCCGTGCGCTTGGCCAGATCAGACGCGCTGCCGCTGATCTCGCTGGTGCCGGAGCCGATGTTGACGACGCTGAGGTTCATCGTCGTGATGGTTTCTTCAAGGGCGGCCAGCGCCGCGTTGAAGTCCTGCTTCAGCTTGCCGTATTCACCCGGGAATTCATCGGTGATGCGGTGGCTCAGATTGCCCTGCGACAGTTCCGAAAGACCCGCGCCGACGATGGACACGATGTGGCGCTGCAGCGAAACCGACTGCTGGCGTTCGCTTTCCGAACGACCACGCTCGTCTTCCGCTTCCTGGCGCTGGCTCTTGGCTTCTGCTTCGAGACGGCGGCTGTCGGCGAGCGCATGGCGGAAGCCTTCGAGCGCCTTGGCAACCGAGCCCGTTTCGTCCGAGCGATCCTGGCCAGCGACCGGCTGCTCGTAGCGGCCTTCGCTCAGCATCTTGACGCTGGCGACGAGACCGCCGAGCGGCTTCTGCACGAAGGAGCGGACGGCGAAGTAGAGCGCCAGCATGACGGCTGCCAGAACGACGATGCCGGCCACGATCATCATGAAGGTCTGGTCCTGCACCGGCGCGTTGATCGCGCTATGCGGCACGTCGACGAGGATGACCCAGTTGGTGTTCACGTCGGGGAGCGCGAAGGGATAGACCACGCGGTCGAACTGCTCGCCGCCATCGATCGAGAGGTTCTTGACGACGGCAGGCGCAAGCGTCGAGAGGCCGGTCTTGACCGCATCGGCACCTTCACCCTCGTAGGGCTTCATCGCCAGATCCTTGGACGGCGCGACGATCCAGTTGCCGCCCTGCGAAAGCAGCGTCACGCGGCCGGTGCCGAAGGGGTGCAGTCCGCCGAGCTTGTCGGCGAGCGACTTCAGCGAAATATCGACGCCGCTGACGCCGATCATCTTGCCACCCGACATGACGGGATAGGCGATCGAGGTCATCGCGGTATTCTCGCCGGTGGTGGTTTCAGCGTAGGGCGACGAGATCGCGCCCTTCTTGCTGGCGGCTGCCAGGCTGTACCATTCGGCCTTGTAGTCCGATGCGAACACGGAGAAGGTGAAGCCACCATCCCGCTTCTTGGTCCAATAGGCGTTGAAGGCGCCTGTCTTGTCCGATCCGAGATCCGTGCGGCCGGCAAGCGATGGCGACTGGCCGTCGAATGCGTTCGGCTCTTCACCGAACCAGCTGCCGAAGGCGAACTGGTTGCGCTCGACATTGGCCTTCAGCATGTCGACGATCGCCTTGCGATCGAGATACTTGCCTTCGTGGCCGCGGCCGATGACGCCGGCCATGGAGCGCGCTGCACCCGCGAGTTCGCCGACCGAGGACGCGACTTCGTTGGCGATTGATTTCGCCTCGAGATTGGCTTGATCCATGGTCAGCGTTTCCACGCGATCACGGGTCTCGCCGATGAGGAAGAAATTGGAAATCAGGAGAACCAGCGCGATCGCGCTGCCGGTAATCACAATGAGTTTGGCCGCAAGCGATTTCATGCGAAAGATGAACATGCATTCCTCGGGGGGATCAAGGATGGGCCAGGCGAAGCATCCGCCGGCACAAGAAGCGAGGGCGGCTACATCATGGAGCCGCCGTGGCGAGTGCCGTATCCCCTTGGAGAAGGAGCCGGCGATCACGCGGAAGATCGCCGGAAACCTATTAAATTTAAGTGAAATGCGATGATGTTTCGATCCATCGCAAGTAAACGCATCGCCGATGTCGTCGGCGGATAACGCTTATAGTTTGTTTGCGACGTCTTCGCGCGAGGGAATGGAAGGCTGGGCGCCTGCCTTGAGGCATGCGAGCGAGCCGGCAACGGCTGCGCGACGCAGCGCCGGCTCGAAATCGAGCCCTTCATCGAGGCTGGCCGCGAAGTAACCGCAGAAGGTATCGCCCGCGCCGACCGTATCCACCGGCTCGATCTTCAACCCCTTCGCCCGCGATATCACGCCGTCGCGGATCGCGACCACGCCATCGCCGCCAAGCGTCACGATCAGCGTCTGCCCCGTCTCGGCGTTGAGGCGCTTCAGCGCGGCTTCGCGGTCTTCCGCGCTCATGTTTTCCTGCCCGGCCAGAAGCTCGAACTCGGTTTCATTGGCGATGACGATATCGGCCAGGCGCCCGAGGCGGGCGGCATCGTCGATCAGCGGCGCGAGATTGAGAACGGTGGTGACGCCCTTGGCCCGCGCGGCAGCCAGAGCCTGCTCGACGGCGGCAACCGGAATTTCCAGCTGCAGCATCAGCGTGTCGCCCTTGCTCATCGCGCCGACGGCCTGATCCGCATCCTGCGCGGTGACAGTACCGTTGGCGCCCGGCACAACGGCGATCATGTTTTCGCCGTCTCCGCCCACGAGGATGATCGCGGTTCCGGTCGGCTGGTCGGCGCGCTTGACGGACTGGAGATCCGTGCCGGCGTCCTTGAGGAGCGCCAGCGCCTCGTCCGAGAATCCATCGTGACCCACGGCGCCCGCCATGGTCACGCTGCGCCCGGCGCGACGTGCGGCCAGCGCCTGGTTGGCGCCCTTGCCGCCGGCGGCCGTCGAAAAGCCGTTGCCGGCCACCGTCTCGCCAGGCTTCGGAAGCCGTTGCGTCGTGGCGATGAGGTCCATGTTGATGGAGCCGAAAACGGTGATCATGCGAGGTGTCCTTCCCAGTGTTTTTGTCGGGCGCGACACTGCCGAAGCCATCACTCGTCGTCAACCACCCTCAGCTTGAGAAGTCCTGTTCTACTCTCCACGGATTTCGATGTAGGAGCACTTTCATCCGGAACGCGGCCTGCATCCGCACCCTCGAATTCCAGCGCCTCGATCTTGGCGCCGCGCTTGGTCAGCTTGTCGGCCGAGGTGACGATCATGTCGACATCCTTCTGCGCCATGGCGAAATGCCCCTGCAGCTTGCGCACGCGATCGTCGAGGCGGCCGAGATCATCCATCAGACTGGCGACTTCGCCCTGGATGACATGCGCCTGCGCCTGCATCCGCTGATCCTTCAAGACAGCCTGGATAACCTGGATCGACAACATCAGAAGCGAGGGTGAAACGATGACCACGCGGGCGCGATGCGCCTTCTGCACGATCGCCTCGAAATTCTCGTGAATTTCCGCGAAGATCGATTCCGACGGCACGAACAGAAACGCGGTATCCTGCGTCTCCCCCTGGATCAGATACTTCTCCGCGATATCGCGGATATGGGTCTCCATGTCGCGCCGAAACTGCTGCGATGCGGCCTTGGCGAGATCCGGCCCGCCGGCATCGCGAATGGCGTTCCATGCCTCCAGCGGAAACTTGGCGTCGATGACAAGCGGCGGCGCGCCATTGGGCATGCGGATGGTGCAATCCGGGCGTGAGCCGTTGCTCAGCGTCTGCTGGAAGGCGTAGGCGCCGATCGGCAGGCCATCGGCAACGATCGTCTCCATCCGCGATTGGCCGAAGGCGCCGCGCGTCTGCTTGTTGGACAGGATCGCCTGCAGCCCGACGACGTCCTTGGCGAGCGTCTGGATATTGTTCTGCGCCGCATCGATCACCGCCAGCCGCTCCTGCAGCCTCCTGAGGTTCTCATGCGTGGACTTGGTCTGCTCCGTAATCGTGGTGCTGACCCGCTGCGACATGCCATCCAGGCGCTGGCTGATCGCCTGGTTGAGCTCCGACTGGCGCGAGCCGAACACCTCGGCCATCGCCGCCATTCGTCCCTGCATTTCCGATTGGATCCGCAACAGCTCCATCATCCGCGCATCCGCCTCGGCGGCACGCTCCAGCGCCTCCTCGGCCTGCTCGCGCCGCGCCTGGCCGCCACGAACGAGCAAGGCGAGCATCAAGACGATGACGATAGCCAGTGCCGCGCCGGCAAGCGCGAGCGACATGGGGCTGAGACCGGAAAGGGTGGCGGAAAGCGAGTCGGTGCTTGTTGTCATGATTGCACCATAGCAAAGTCGCGTGGCATTTCCAGATCAAAACGTGAACATCGTAAATGGTCTTTCCGACGATGCGTGATGCGGCATTCGAGCGCTAGCTAACAAATAACCCGATAATTTAACGCTTAAGAAACTATATTAGGGAAAAGCTGCGCGAAAATTGCCCTTCATCAAATGAAAAAGCAGAAATATATTATGAGCAGCCAGCAGCCTGAGAACGGTCTTAAGCAACGCCTCGATTTCATCGAGCTGGATGACAGCGCACGCCAGTCGCTGCGCCAGATGCGCCCGGCGATTTCGGAGCTGCTGAGCGGCGCGCTCGAACGATTCTACGGGAAGCTGGCACGCACACCCTCGGTCGCGAGCTTTTTCTCCGACAAGTCGCATATGAATAGCGCCAAGACCCGGCAGGAAGCCCATTGGGCCAACCTCGCCGGCGGCAATTTCGACGAAGCCTACGTCAAGGGCGTGGTCGCGGTCGGCAAGACCCATGCGCGCATCGGCCTCGAGCCGCGCTGGTACATCGGCGGCTACGCGCTGTTGATGAGCGATCTGATCAAGGGGCTGATGGCCAAGGAATGGCCGTCGCGCTTCGGTCGCGGCCAGGGCAAGCTGCTCGGCGAAAAGCTCACGGCCGTCGTCAAGGCCGCGATGCTGGATATGGATTATTCGATCTCGGTCTATCTGGAAGCGCTCGAAGAAAAGCGGCTGAAGCTCGAAGAGGAACGCAAAAAGGCGGAAGCCGATCAGGCAATGGCGCTGAGCCATCTCCGTCGCGGTCTCGAAGCGCTGTCGCGCGGCGATCTCGAAGCCACCTTGCCGGCTGATCTGCCGGGCAACTTCAAGGATATGGGCGACGACTACAACCGCGCAGTGGCCGCCCTTCGCGCCTCCTTCGCATCCGTTCGCGCCACATCAGGCGAAATCCTGCGCGGCACCGATGTGATCGCCAAGGGCTCCGACGATCTGGCGCTGCGCACCGCCCAGCAGGCCGCCGGCGTCGAGGAAAGCTCGGCCGCCCTGCAGCAGCTCTCCGTCAGCGTCGGCCAGACGGCATCCAACGCCGAAAAGGCATCGGCAGCCGTGCGCGAAACGCAGCAGAAGGCCAAGAACTCCGGCGAGCTGGTCACCAGCGCCGTCTCCGCCATGGCCGGCATAGAAAAGTCGTCGAGCGAGATCACCAAGATCATCGGCGTCATCGACGATATTGCTTTCCAGACCAACCTTCTCGCGCTGAACGCCGGCGTTGAAGCGGCCCGCGCGGGCGAAGCCGGCAAGGGTTTCGCCGTCGTCGCCCAGGAAGTCCGCCAGCTGGCGCAGCGCTCGGCCGATGCCGCCAAGGAGATCAAGAAGCTGATCTCCGAGAGCTCCGCGCAGGTGAACCAGGGTGTCGACATCGTCAGCAGCACCGGCGAGTCGCTCAGCGACATGATCAACCGCATCGACAACATCAGCAGCTTCGTTGCCGATATTGCCGCCGCCGCGCGCGATCAGGCGACCGGCGTCAACGAGGTCAGCGTCGCCATCCGCAACATGGACACCATCACCCAGCAGAATTCGGGCATGGTGGAGCGTACCTCGTCGGAAACCCGGCGCCTGCGCAACGAGGTGGAAGGCTTGGTCGGCCTGCTCGAGCGCTTCCGTACCGACGGCGCCAGCCACTCCGGCTATCAGGCCTCGCGCCGCGCCGCCTGAGGCAAAAGCGTCGAAATTGCGAAGGCGGCGTAAAAAAGCGCCGCCTCCGGCTATCGGATAATTCCATCCCGCAAAAAGATGGGTTATGGGAACGCCATGACCATCAAGCCACTCATCATTCTTCCCGATCCGCTGCTCCGTCAGGTTTCCAAGCCGATCGAGCGCGTCGACAGCGATCTGCAGCGTCTCGCCGACGACATGCTGGAGACCATGTACGATGCCCCTGGCATCGGGCTGGCCGCCATCCAGATTGGCGTTGCCCGCCGCATGCTTGTCATCGACGTTGCGCGCGAAGGCGAGGAAAAACAGCCGCTCGTCTTCATCAATCCCGAAATCGTCTCGTCCTCCGACGAGCGCTCGGTCTATGAAGAGGGCTGCCTCTCCATCCCGGACTACTATGCCGAGGTCGAACGCCCGGCCACCGTCGGCGTCAAGTATCTCGACCGCGACGGCAAGGAGCAGACGATGGAGGCAGACAGCCTGCTCGCCACCTGCCTGCAGCACGAGATCGACCACCTGAACGGCGTCCTCTTCATCGACCACATTTCCCGCCTGAAGCGCGAGATGGTCATCAAGAAGTTCACCAAGGCCGCCAAGACCACCAAGGCGCTCTGAGCGATTGCTTGAAAACAGCGCCCGGCCCTTCTATGATATCATTGATATCAAATAGGAGGTGCCGATATGGGTGATCTTCTGATCCGCAATATCTCGGACGCGTTAAAGCGCGATATTTCCGCGCGCGCCGAGAAGAACGGGAATAGCCTTTCCGATGAGGCGAAGAACCTCCTGCAGAAGGCCATAATCGATGTCTCGGGCGCCGATACGCCGACGCGGTCGGCTCTAGATGTTTTTCGCGAGATATTTTCGCCGCTGACCGATGACGAGCGGGAAGAATTTGCGAAGATCATGGATGACATCGAGGCAGAGCGGAAGAAGGATTTTGGCCGGCCGCTCGAGGGCTTCGATTGATCGTTCTCGACACCAACGTAATTTCGGAAGTTATAAAGCCGGGATGCGATCCACGGGTGCTCGCGTGGACTGCCGTTCAGGCCGAAGATCGGCTGTATCTCTGTGATACGGTGCTGATGGAACAATCGTACGGAGCCGAGCGCGTTTGGCTCCGTGACAAATCCCGCCGCTACTATGACTCCCTCGACAGGCTGCTGGTCGCCTATAGCGGTAGGATACTTTCATGCGACCGCTCTGCGGCAATCGAAACAGGCAAACTCCTCGCCCGCCGCGAATCGGTCGGTCGGCCGATCTCGGTGCAGGAGGCCATGATCGCCTCAATCTGCCTCATCCACGGCGCCACGCTTGCGACGCGCAACACAAAAGACTTCGAAGGGCTTGATCTCAAGCTCGTAAACCCGTTTGAAGGCGGCTGATCTTCAAGATTGGCCTCGAGCCAGGAATTGGCGGCATAGAATGTCTCTTCGCATCATCTTCATGGGTACGCCCGACTTCTCCGTTCCGACACTGCGCGGGTTGGTCGACGCCGGTCACACGATCCTAGCGGTCTACACCCAGCCGCCGCGTCCGGGCGGCCGCCGGGGGCTTGATCTACAGAAGTCGCCGGTGCATCAGGCGGCCGAACTTCTGGGCCTGCCCGTCTTCACGCCCGTCAATTTCAAGGGCCCGGAAGAGCGCGAACGCTTCGCTGCCCACAAGGCAGATGTCGCCGTCGTCGTCGCCTACGGGCTGCTGCTGCCCGAAGCGATCCTCAACGGCACGCGCTATGGCTGCTACAACGGCCACGCCTCGCTGCTGCCACGCTGGCGCGGCGCAGCGCCAATCCAGCGCGCGATCATGGCCGGCGACGAGAAGACCGGCATGATGGTGATGAAGATGGACAAGGGGCTGGACACCGGCGCCGTCGCCATCACCAGCGAAGTGGCGATCGGCGAAAACATGACCGCCGGCGAGCTTCACGATCGTTTGATGCTCACGGGCGCCAAGGCGATGGCCGAGGCCATGGTCAAGCTCGAGATGGACGACCTGCCGCTGACGCCGCAACCTGAAGAGGGCGTGCTCTACGCATCGAAGATCGACAAGGCCGAGACGCGAATCGATTTCTCCCGCGATGCCGCCGACGTCCACAATCACATTCGCGGTCTGGCCCCGTTCCCGGGCGCCTGGTTCGAGCTCGAGATGTCTGGCAAGCCGGAGCGCGTCAAGGTGCTGGGCTCCGAGCGCGCCGAGGGATCGGGTGTTGCGGGAGAATTGCTGAGCGATGATCTCGTTGTTGCCTGCGGCACTGGCGCCGTGAGATTGACCAGGCTGCAGAAGGCCGGCGGCAAGCCGTTGGCGGCCGCCGACTTCCTGCGCGGCACGCCCCTTGCCAAGGGCACGAGGCTCGCCTGATGTTCCGCTACCGCATGATCGTCGAATATGACGGCTCGCAATATGTCGGCTGGCAGCGGCAGGAGAATGGCCCATCGGTACAGGGCGCCATCGAGAAGGCCATCCTGTCGGCGAGCGGCGAGGTCGTCTCCATCCGCGGCGCCGGCCGCACGGATTCCGGCGTCCATGCCATGGGCCAGGTCGTCCATGCCGATCTCTCCAGGGAGTGGTCGCCCTTCAAGCTGCAGAACGCGCTGAATGCACATCTGAGGCTAGCAGGCGAACGCGTCGCGATCCTCGATGTAGAGAACGCCAGCGAATTTTTCGATGCGCGCTTCTCGGCGCTGCGCCGGCATTACCTTTACCGCATCATCAGCCGCCGCGCCCCCCTGGCGCTGGAGGCTGGCAAGGCCTGGTTCGTGGCGAAGACGCTCGATCACGACGTCATGCACGCCGCCGCCCAGACGCTGGTCGGCAAGCACGATTTCACCACCTTCCGCTCCGCCCATTGCCAGGCCAACAGCCCGATCCGCACGCTCGATCGTCTGGATGTGACGCGATCAGGCGATCTCATCGAAATCCGCGCCACCGCCCAGAGCTTCCTGCACAACCAGATCCGCTCCTTCGCCGGCACGCTGAAGCTTGCGGGCGAGGGGCGCTGGACGCCGGATGATGTCCGCACGGCGCTGGAGGCGAGGGATCGCAAGGCCTGCGGTCCCGTCGCCCCGCCTGACGGTCTCTATTTCATGCAGGTCGATTATCCCGACGTGATCGTCGACCGCAGACAAGAAACGGAAACAACCGATGTCGACGACGATCTATCATAACCCCGCCTGCGGCACCTCGCGCAATGTGCTGGCCATGATCCGTCAGTCCGGCGAGGAACCCGTTGTCATCGAATATCTGAAGACCCCGCCAAGCCGCGAGACGCTGGTCGCGCTCATCGCCGAAATGGGCATCTCCGTCCGCGCGCTGCTTCGAGAGAAGGGCACGCCCTACCACGACCTCGGCCTCGCCGACCCTGATCTCGGCGACGAGCACCTCCTCGACGCCATGCTCGCCCACCCGATCCTCATCAACCGCCCCATCGTCCAGACCGCCAAGGGCACCCGCCTCTGCCGCCCGTCGGAAGTCGTTTTGGAGATACTGGAGAACCCCGGTATCGGCGTCTTTACGAAGGAAGACGGCGAGGTCGTCGGTAGTCGCTAGACCACGCAGTCAGCTTGAAATAGTGCGCCTGTTGCACTATTGTTGCGATCGTCAACAGAGATCGCAACAGGACAGCGATGCCGACCCTCGTGACGATCGGCAATATTAAGGTGCGGATGTTTGCGGATGATCACAATCCGCCGCATTTCCATGTGCTGACACCGGATTACGAGGCGCTGGTCAGGATCTCCGATTTCGCAGTGCTGCGTGGCTCGATCGATCGCCGCAGCTATGAGATCGCCGTGAAATGGGCGGCTGAAAACAGGGAGCGTCTGGAACATGAGTGGCAACGTCTCAACGCGCGATGACATCATTGTCGTCGGTGAACCGCTCCCGAGAATCGCAGCGGTTAAAGCGCTTGATGCGCGCAATGTCAGGATAGACTGGGCGTCGGGAGAAACGGTCGTGCTCGACCTCGCCCCCGCCTTGCAGAGCCGGCGCATCTACATTCCGCTGCGCGCAGACGACGCGCTTTTCCGCCGCGTGGCCGTCAACGAGGATGGTGATGGCATCGAATGGCCGGGCGAGGATCTGGAGTTTTCCGCCGTCTGGCTCGCCAGCCTTCCGCCGATCGAGTTTTCGAATGCGGATTTCCGGGCGGCGATGGATGAGCTCGGCAACAGCCTGGATGGGATGGCGGCGGCGTTACAGATTTCGAGGCGGCTGGTCGCGGACTATCGCAAGGACAAGCCGATCCCGCGCCACATCGCTTTCGCCACACGTTACATGCTCGAACACCGGCTCAAGCACGCGGTCTAAACCGGATAGATTCCCAAAAACCGCTGCATGAATTCCGACAGCATCAGCGCCGGCACGAAGAGCACCAGCGTCATCGCGCCGATCAAGAGCCCGTTGCCGTTGAAGATCATTCGCAAGATGCGGGCGATGGCGAAGACCTGGGCCAGCATGAAGGCAAGTAGCAGCAGCGAGACGATGCCGATCGTGCCGGGCAGGAAGAACACCAGCGCGAGCAGCAGACCGTTTATATAGGAGAGCGGCACGCCCAGCCAGTTGACGCTGACGACGACGGCTGAGAAGCGCTCGCCCTTCTTCATGGCGAGCAAGAGCAGCCCCGCCAGTACCAGCGGCACGAACCAGTTCGCCGCTTCGACCAGCCCCAGTCTGAAGTAGAAGACCAGGCCGACATCCGTGTGCGGCGGCATCGTGCGCAGGAAGGATTCGCGCCACCAGAGCCAGGAAATCCCCATCGGCGGCAGGCACCAGACGAAGGCCCAGAAGGAGCGGTTGACGCCGCGGTCCGACATGTCGAGAAACCGGAAGCCGGCCGGATCCATTCGGATCAGCAACCAGAGGCCGGCCAGATAATACTGGACTTCCCTAAATCCCGGCATTCTCGAACCAGCGCGCGATGAAGGTTTCATAGACGACCGTCAGCCGCTCGAGGTCATCCACGGCGACGCGTTCGTCGACCATGTGCATGGTCTGCCCGACGAGGCCGAACTCGACGACGGGGCAGTAATCCTTGATGAAGCGTGCATCCGACGTGCCGCCCGTGGTCGACAGCTTGGGCGACTGGCCGGTCACGCTTTCGATGGCCGAGGACAGCGAGGCGATCAGCGCGTTGTTACGGGTGAGGAAGACGTGGCTCGGGCGCTCCGCCCAGACGATATCGTATTTGAACGGCGCGCGGCCGGGCCGGAGCACGCCGTCGCTGGCGGCGGCGTCGAGGCGGCGGATGATCTCCTGCTGCAGCGTCTCGGCCGTCCAGGTGTCGTTGAAGCGAATGTTGAAGCTCGCCGTCGCCTTGGCCGGCACGACATTGGTCGCCGGGTTGCCGACGTCGACGGTCGTCACTTCGAGATTGGAAGGCTGGAAGTTCTCGGTGCCGGCATCGAAGGGTGGGTGCATCAGCGCCTGCGTCAGCTGCAGGATACCGCGCACGGCGTTGTCTGCCAGATGCGGGTAGGCGGCATGGCCCTGCACGCCATGGGCGGTGATCTTGCCCGACAGCGAACCTCGGCGGCCGATCTTGATCATCTCGCCCAGCGTGTTCGGGTTGGTCGGTTCGCCGACAAGGCAGGCGTCCCAGCGTTCGCCGCGCTCGGCGGCCCATTGCAGAAGCTTGATCGTGCCGTTGACGGCGGGGCCTTCCTCGTCGCCGGTGATCAGGAACGAGACCGAACCCTTCGGCGCGCCATGCTTTTCGATATGGCGGGCGATGGCGGCCACGAAGCAGGCGACGCCTCCCTTCATGTCGACAGCACCGCGACCGAACAATTCGCCATTCGCGATCTCGGCGGCAAAGGGTGGATGCGTCCACGCGCCTTCGTCGCCGACAGGCACGACATCGGTATGGCCGGCAAACATCAGGTGCGGGCCGTCATTGCCGAGCCGGGCGTAGAGGTTCTCGATATCGGGCGTGCCGGGCTCCGTCGCCTTCACCTTGTCCACCGCAAAGCCGAGCGGCAACAGCATCGCTTCCAACGCCGAAAGCGCGCCGCCCTCGGCGGGCGTAACGGATGGGCAGCGGATCAGGGTCTGGAGATTGGCAACGGGATCGGTAGCGGTCATGACAGTGGAACTATCCGGCGGTAATGGCAAAGAAAAGGCAAGGGAGAGTTGCATCAGGCGAAATGCGCCGTTCGCTTACGGCAGCCTGATATCGGGCAGGAAATGTCCGATGCCGCGCACGAATTCTGTCACGCGCGGCACCGGATAGAAGCAGAATTAGTCGCGCAGCAGTTCGTTGATGCCGGTCTTCGAGCGGGTCTTTTCATCGACCGTCTTGACGATCACGGCGCAGTAGAGGTGCGGCGCGGCAAGACCGTTCGGCATGGTGGCGTTGCCCGATGGCATGGAGCCGGCGACGACGACCGAGTAAGGCGGTACTTCGCCGTAGAAGACTTCGCCGGTGGCGCGGTTGACGATCTTGGTCGACTTGCCGATGTAGACGCCCATGCCGAGAACCGAGCCCTCGCGGACGATGCAGCCTTCGACGACTTCCGAGCGGGCGCCGATGAAGCAATTGTCTTCGATGATGGTCGGACCGGCCTGCATCGGCTCGAGCACGCCGCCGATGCCGACGCCGCCCGAGAGATGCACGTGCTTGCCGATCTGCGCGCAGGAGCCGACGGTGGCCCAGGTATCGACCATCGTGCCCTCGTCGACAAAGGCGCCGAGGTTGACGAAGGACGGCATCAGCACGACGTTCTTGCCGATATGGGCCGAGCGGCGCACGACGCAGTTCGGCACGGCGCGGAAGCCGGCGGCGCGATACTCGTTCTCACCCCAGTTCTCGAACTTCGACGGCACCTTGTCCCACCAGGTCGAGTTGCCCGAGCCGCCCTTGACGACTTCCATGTCGTTCAGGCGGAAGGAGAGGAGAACGGCCTTCTTCAGCCACTGGTTCACCTTCCACGCGCCATCGGCGCCGCGTTCGGCAACGCGCACCTTGCCACCGTCGAGAAGCTCGAGCGCGGTTACGACCGCGTCGCGTACTTCGCCCTTGGTCGAGGTGTTGACGCTGTCGCGGTTGTCGAAGGCGGCTTCGAGTGTCTTTTCGAGGGCGGAGAGGTCGGTGGCGCTCATGAGAATTCCTTAAACTTCGATCTTTATCGTTGGAGGCGGAATCGTGGAGGCGGAGGCCTCCGGGAATTGTGATTGGCGGGATGCGATCTGCTCTATCGCATGCAGGGCTAAAATGGAATGATTTTTCGGGACCGCTTGGCTCCCGATCGCTGCTACAAAACGACATACCGGCTGTACTGCCGGCAGGACTGAAAGGCATTGGAATGGCAAAGGCGAAGAACGGCAGACTGCGGCGCAAGGACGGCGTCTGGGATCCGTTGAAATCAAGCGAGACCGACAAGCAGCGCGCCGAAGCCGTGCCGAAAACGCCGCAGACCCTGTCGCCGGCCTATCGTCTCGCCTATGCCGACGAGGACTTCTTGTGCCGCGAGGAGCTGCGGCCGATCCGGTTGCAGCTGGAGCTGATGAAGCCGGAAATGCTGCTCACCGAGCGCGGCATCAAATCAACAGTAGTGATGTTCGGCGGCGCCCGCATTCCGGCGCCCGGCCAGAGCGCCTGGGCGGCGCGCAACGACACGCAGCGCGCCAATCTTGAGGCGGCATCCGTCTATTACGACGAGGCGCGCAAGTTCGCCCGCCTGTGCTCGAAATACGCGGCCGGCTTCGATTTCCACGAATATGTCGTCGTCACCGGCGGCGGCCCGGGCGTGATGGAGGCAGGCAACCGGGGTGCTGCCGACGAGGGGGCGCCCTCGATCGGCCTCAACATCGTGCTGCCGCACGAGCAGGCGCCGAATGTCTATGTCACGCCGGAGCTCAGCTTCAACTTCCACTACTTCGCCATCCGCAAGATGCATTTCATGGTGCGCGCCAAGGCAATCGCCGTCTTCCCCGGCGGCTTCGGCACGATGGACGAGTTCTTCGAATGCCTGACGCTGATCCAGACGGGACGCATGGAAAAGATGCCGCTCATCCTGTTCGGCGAAAAATTCTGGAAGAGCATCATCAATTTCGAAGCTTTGGCCGAATTCGGCACGATCGCGCCCGATGATGTCGACCTGATCAGCTTCGTCGACACCGCCGACGCCGCCTGGAAGATCATCCAGGAATTCTACGAACACCCGGAATAGGGTGCGCTCAGGGGGCGTCGCCGGCCTTCTTCGTCCGGCCGCCCTTGGCGCCGTTCGCCCGGCTTGCAGCCGCCTTCGCGGGCGAGCGGGATTGCCCGCCACGACGCTGTGCTTCCATGAAACTCCTGGTGCCGAACACGCCGTTCATCAGACCTGAAATCGTGTAGTCGGCGTCAAGGCTTTCCCAGTGAAGGCCGGTCTCTCCAAGCCGTTCGACTTCCGCAAGCTCCGCCACGGTCGCCTCTTCCAATCCCTGCAACGCCCGCGCGGGGAAGATAAATGATGCGCCATTGGTGAAATCGAGGATGATGCGCTCCGACGCCGCATCGAAGCGAACCGATGCGGGTATCGGCCGCTCGGCGCGCTCCGCTTCCCAACGCTGCTTTGCCTGCGCGAGTTCGGCGTCGGTGATCTTGTTCGTGACCATGTGGAAAAAATAACCCAACAACTTGGGTATTTCAATCAGACGAAAAAGCCCGCCGCGATCGTCGCGGCGGGCTCGGTTGTCGGTGTTTCCCGTTTTTACAGGAATGGACGCTGCGGCATGTCGGCAATCGAGATGACGCCGTCCTTGTTGGTGTCCATCCGCGTGAAGAACTTGTCGAAGGCGGCTTCGGCTTCCTGCTTGGAAATCTGGCCGTTCTCGTCCGTGTCGATGCGCTGCATCAAAAGCAGTTCGCGGATCATGCCGGGGCCGCGCATGCCGTGTCGGCCTGGGCCACGACCGGCTTCGTCCTGCGGCGGTGCGGGCTGGCCAGCGTCTGCGTCAGCCGGCGGCGGGGCGGGCGGGGCTTCGTCATCGGCCGCCATGTCTTCGGCAGGCGCCTTCATCTTGGCCATCTGCGCTTCGTGATACTTGCGGATCTCGCCCGGCGTCAGCGAGCCGTCATTGTTGGTGTCGATCGCCGCGAAGATCGCTTCCATGCCCTTCTGGGCTTCGTCCTTGGAGATCTGGCCGTCCTTGTTCGTGTCGAACTGCTGCAGCATGCGCACGAAGACGACCTCACGCATGATCGGCCCGCGCATTCCGCCGCCCATCATCGCGTGGTGTGGCCTTGGCGGATGCTTCTGCTTGTCGCCGGGCGCGGCAAAACTGCTGCCGGCTGCGGCACCGACGATCAGGACGGAGGAGAGTGCGGCCAGTATCAGCTTGTTCCGAGACATTTGGGTTCCTTTCAGTGTGCAATCTCATTGGGGATCACAGACGAAAAGGTAGGGCGGACAAGGCCGATTACCCAGTTAAACATCGGTAAGCTGGATGAAACTTTCGTAATTTAGCCGGTAATATTGGGCGTAATCTTGCCAAGGAAATCAGTAAGATCGTCGGTCACGAAGTCGATGTGATCGTCCTCGCCGCTGGTCTTTTCCCACCACTCGACAACCGTGTCCTCGAGATTGTTGGGCACCAGCAGAACGGTCTGCATCCCAAGCGCTTTCGGCGCGATCAGGTTGCGTGGCAGATCCTCGAACATCGCAGCCTTCTGCGTCTCGACGCGCTTCAGCTGGGTGAACTTGTCGTAGGTCTGCTGCGCCGGCTTCGGCACGAATTCGGCCGCCACAATGTCGAAGATATCGTCGAAATGGTCGAGGATGCCAAGCGCGCCGGCTGCCATCTCCGCATGCTTGACGCTGCCGTTGGTGAAGATGAACTTGCGGCCGGGCAGCGCCTTGATCGCGGCGCCCAGCTCCGGCTGCGCCGTCAGGCTGGAATAATCGATCGCATGCGCCTTCTCGAGGAAGTCGTTGGGATCGACGCCGTGGTGGATCATCAGCCCCTGCAGCGTCGTTCCGTGATCGTAATAATACTGCTTCTGCAGCTTGCGCGCCTCGTCCCGCTCCATCTGCAGCAGCGTCGAGACATAGGCCGTCATGTTTTTGTCGATCTGCGCGAACAGATTGACATGATGCGGATAGAGTGTGTTGTCGAGGTCGAAGACCCACTCTGTCACATGCGAGAAGTCGGAATGGGTGGGCGTGCGATCGATCTTGCTCATCTTTGCCTTATGCCACGCGTCGCCTTCGATTGAAATCCGGAATGCGACCATTCACGCCGGCCGATTGATCGCCTGACGTGATCGCACTAGTTTTCCGGCACGAGAAATGAGGAGGCGAAGATGAATCAGGCTGAGAAGGCGAAGACGTTCGGCGCGCTGCACCAGAAGGGCAATCCTGTCGTTCTCTACAATGTGTGGGACGCGGGAACGGCAAAGGCCGTGACCGAGGCCGGCGCCAAGGCGTTGGCGACCGGAAGCTGGTCGGTCGCGGCAGCGCAGGGCTATGGCGATGGCGAGAAGATTCCGATGGAGGCTTTGGTCGCCACGACCCGCCAGATCACCGCCGTTAACGATCTGCCGCTCTCCGTCGATTTCGAGGGCGCCTATTCCACCGATCCCTCAGGCGCTGCCGCCAATGTCGGTGAGCTGATCGATGCCGGCGCGATCGGCATTAATTTCGAGGATCAGGTGGTTGGTGGAGACGGGCTACACCCGGTGGAGAAACAGGCCGCCCGCATCCGCGCCATCCGCGAAATGGCGGATCGTCGCGGCATCGCGTTCTTCATCAATGCGCGCACCGACCTGTTCTTGCGCGAAGGTGATCTTGCCAAGCATGCCAGCTTGGTCGAGGAGGCGCTGGAGCGTGGCAAGGCTTATGCTGCCGCCGGTGCCGATGGCTTCTTCGTGCCGTGGCTGATCGATGAAGCCTTGATCGAGAAGGTCTGCGCGGCGTCATCGCTGCCTGTCAACATCATGATGCGGCCGGGCGCGCCTGATGTGAAGACGCTGGCGAAGCTCGGCGTCAGCCGTGTCAGCTACGGGCCGGGGCCGTATCGGGCGATGATGGAGAAGCTGAAAGAGGCGGCTGCGGCGGTTTACGGAGCGCTGTGAGGTAGACCCCTCCCCAACCCCTCCCCACAAGGGGGAGGGGCTTGCTGGGCGCACCCTCTCTATGAAGCCAAAGCCTCTCAATAGACGCTGATGGTGTGAGATGACGGAGGGCGCAACGACTTAGCCCCTCCCCCTTGTGGGGAGGGGTTGGGGGAGGGGACTTCACCCGTCCGAGAAGAAAAACGACCGCCCTTACGGAACGATCAGCGTACCCGCGCCGCGCTCGGTGAAGATCTCGAGCAGCACGGAATGGGCCGTCTTGCCGTTCAGGATGACGACACCCTGCACGCCGGCCTTGATCGCGTCGATGCAGGTTTCGACCTTCGGGATCATGCCGCCGGAGATCGTGCCGTCGGCAATCAGCTGGTGGGCCTGCGAGACCGACAGTTCCTTGATCAGGTTGCCCTGCTTGTCGAGAACGCCGGGAACGTCGGTGAGGAACAGGAGGCGCGTCGCGTTGAGCGCGCCGGCAATCGCGCCTGCGAACGTGTCGGCGTTGATGTTGTAGGTCGCGCCGTCGCGGCCCGGAGCAACCGGGGCGATGACGGGGATCATTTCCGAGCGAGCCAGAAGGTCGATCAGCGTGCGGTCGACTTCAACCACTTCGCCGACGAAGCCGAGGTCGAGAACGCGCTCGATGTTGCTGTCGGGATCCTTGATCTTCTTCTGCGCCTTTTCGGCGAAGACCATGTTGCCGTCCTTGCCGCAAAGGCCGATCGCCCATTCGCCCGTCTGGTTGATCAGCGCGACGATTTCCTTGTTGATCGAGCCCGCGAGAACCATTTCGACGATCTCGACCGTCTTGGCGTCGGTGACGCGCAGGCCGCCTTCGAATTTCGATTCGATGCCCATCTTCGTCAGCATGGCGCCGATCTGCGGTCCGCCGCCGTGCACGACGATCGGGTTGACGCCCGACTGCTTCAGAAGCGCGATATCGCTGGCAAAGGCCTTGCCGAGCTCGGGATTGCCCATGGCATGGCCGCCGTATTTCACGACGATCGTCTTGTTTTCGTAACGCTGCATGAAGGGCAGTGCCTGCGCCAGCAGCCGTGCCTGGATTTCGCTTTCGGTCTCGGTCATCGGATACCCCGCAGAAAAATGGTTGCGGCCTTTTATCCCAAGTTTTTGACAGATGGAATAATCAATGGCCCGATAGTTCGCGCAATTTGCGCACGCGCCGCCGTCTTGCCAAGCGTGACCGAACACCCATAGTTAGGGAAGGACATTGGGGAAGAGACACGGCATGACGAGCGAGGAAATCGCCGAACTGATCGGTCGGGTTGCAATGCGCGACCGAAAGGCTTTCGTGGCTCTGTACCGTGAAACAAGCCCGAAACTTTTTGCGATCTGCCTGCGTATCTTGAAGGACAAGACGGAGGGGGAGGAAGCATTGCAGGAGGTCTATATCAAGGTCTGGCAACGCGCTTCCGCCTTCGCGATCTCTTCGGGAACGCCTTCGTCCTGGCTTGCGGCGATCGCGCGCAACCAGGCGATTGACACCTTGAGAAGCCGCAAGCCGGTAGCCGACGAATTGGACAGTGCCTATGATCTCGCGGACAGCCAACTTGATCCGGAAGCGACAACTGTGATCCGCGATGAAGGAAGGCGGATTGACACCTGCATGGAACAGTTGGAAGCTGATCGTGCGGTGGCGGTCAGACGGGCTTATGTCGAAGGGCTGAGCTATCAGGAACTGGCCGGTGAGTTCGGCGTGCCCCTGAACACGATGCGCACATGGCTGCGGCGCAGCCTATTGAAGCTGAGAGAGTGCCTGGAACGATGACGTCGTCCGATCAAAGCAAGGGAGGTCGCTCCCGCGATGAGGTACTCGCCGGTGAGTATGTTCTCGGTGTTCTCTCTTTCCAGGATCGTCGCGTCGTCGAAGACCGGATGCGGGTCGACCGGCAGTTCGCCGCGATCGTCAGTCGCTGGGAGGCGAACCTCTCCACTTTCAATGACGATTATGACGCCGTCACCCCCGGCCAGGAAACCTTCAAGCAGGTCGAAGCCCGCCTGTTCGGCACACCGCAGCAGGTAGCCGTGCCGGGCAGAGGCGTCTGGAATTCCCTTTTCTTCTGGCGCTGTCTCGCCGCCGTCTCGCTCGTCATCACGTCGGCTGCCTTGTCGCTGACGGTCGCGACGGTATCGCCGCTGAAGCCGACCGTTCCGCCGCTGGTTGCGCAATTGTCGGGACCGGCGAGCCAGGTCAATCTGCTTGCGTCCTATGAGGCCCAAACCGGCCGGATGCGGATCATTCCGGTCGCCGCGGGCAAGCCTGAGGAGAAGTCGCTCGAGCTGTGGCTGTTGCCCGAAGGCGGCACGCCGAAGTCGCTCGGCATCTTCGCCGCGGGAGAGGGCGGCGACGGCGAACTGGTGATCCCCGTGGATATGCGCTCCGCCATCGGCGAGGGCACGAGCTTCGCGGTCAGCCTCGAACCCTTCGGCGGCTCGCCGACGGGCGCGCCGACCGGCCCCGTCGTTGCAAGCGGTGCCGCGCACCGGCCGTAAGATCGGCTGAAACTTTTTCCAGCAACCTTCCGTAGATCCTCATGTCCCAGCGACGCTGATGCATTCAGCCGGCGACCCGCGAGCGGACGGATGAGGAGAACCAGTCATGATCAAGTCCGCACTGCGTACCGCAGCCCTTGCAGTCGCCGTATCCGCAATCGCCTTTGCCGCGCAGGCCAAGAACCCGATGGTCGGTGGCGCCGCCATGTATCCGACCAAGAACATTGTCCAAAACGCCATGAAGTCGAAGGATCACACGACGCTGGTCGCCGCCGTGAAAGCTGCCGGTCTGGTCTCGACGCTCGAGGGCAAGGGTCCGTTCACGGTCTTCGCGCCGACCAACGAAGCCTTCGCGGCACTCCCCGCCGGCACCGTCGACACGCTGCTGAAGCCTGAGAACAAGGCCAAGCTCACCAAGATCCTGACCTGCCACGTCGTGGCCGCTGATGCCATGGCCAAGACCGTCGCCAAGATGATCAAGGACGATGGCGGCGAGCATGACATCAAGACGGTCGGCGGCTGCGTGCTGAAGGCCAAGGAAGACATGGGCAAGATCTCGCTGACCGACGAAAGCGGCGGCGTCGCCCATGTCACGATCGCCGACGTCAAGCAGTCGAACGGCGTCATTCACGTCATCGACAAGGTCTTGCTGCCGAAGATGTAATCTTGAGTTCAGGCAGCAAACGGGGGCGCCCTATCAACACCACTGGGGCGCCTCCACCTCACTTCCAGTGATCGGCGCCCACGGTGAGCGCGATTGCCTCGCGCAGATCGTCCAGCCCCTCGCTCTTTTCCGACGAGGTGGCGATGATCCCGGGATAGGCGGCGGGGCGCTTCTTGATCTTCTCGGCCGTCTCGGCGAGCAGCTTCACCACCGCCGGCGGCTTGATCTTGTCAGTCTTGGTCAGCACCACCTGATAGGAGACGGCGGCCTTGTCGAGCAGATCCAGAACCTCGTCGTCGTTCTTCTTGATGCCGTGGCGGCTGTCGATCAGCACATAGACGCGCTTCAGCGTCGCGCGGCCGCGCAGATAGTCGAATACCAGCTTGGTCCAGGCATCGACATGCTCCTTCGGCGCCTTGGCATAGCCGTAGCCGGGCATGTCGACCAGCGCCATCGGCGGCAGATCGCCGGCCTCGCCGGAATAGCCATCGGGCACGAAATAGTTCAGCTCCTGCGTACGACCCGGCGTGTTCGAGGTGCGCGCCAGACCATGCTGGCCGACGAGCGCGTTGATCAGCGACGACTTGCCGACATTCGAGCGGCCGGCGAAGGCCACCTCGGCCGGCCCTTCCGGCGGCAGGAACTTCAGGGAGGGCACGCCGCGGATGAAGATCCAGGGGCGGCCGAAGAGCGGCTTGTCTTTATTGTCGGTCATTCGGCCTTTTCCAGCGCGTCCAATTCCAGTGAACCTATGGCATTCAGGTTTCGGGCGATTTTGTCAACCGGCAGCCCTGAATGTCGCGAGAAGCATCCTGGTGCCACAAAAGAAAAAGCCCCGGCGAACCGGGGCTTTTTGCTATTTCTCTGTTGGCGCCGGCTTTCGCTTGAACAGCCCCTTCAGATTGTCGAAGAGCTCGATCTTCACGCCGTGGCGGCGCATGATCACGCCCTGCTGGATGACTGACAGCGTGTTGTTCCAGGCCCAGTAGATGACCAGACCGGCCGGGAAGCTCGCCAGCATGAAGGTGAAGACCAGCGGCATCCAGTTGAAGATCATCGCCTGCGTGGGGTCCGGCGGGGTCGGGTTCATGCGCATCTGCAGGAACATCGTGACGCCCATGATCAGCGGCCAGACGCCGAGATGCAGGAAGGTCGGAGCGGCGAACGGCAGCAGGCCGAACAGGTTGATGAACGAGGTCGGATCGGGGGCCGAAAGGTCCTGGATCCAGCCGAAGAACGGCGCGTGGCGCATCTCGATGGTGATGTAGATCACCTTGTAGAGCGAGAAGAAGATCGGGATCTGCAGCGCGATCGGCCAGCAACCGGCGATCGGGTTGATCTTCTCTTCCTTGTAGAGAGCCATGGTTGCCTGCTGCAGGCCCATGCGGTCGTCGCCGAACTTCGCCTTCAGCTCTTCCATCTTCGGCTGCACGCGCTTCATGTTCGCCATCGAAGCGTACTGCTTGCTGGCGAGCGGGAAGAACAGCGCCTTGACGACGATCGTGGTCATCAGGATTGCGACGCCGAAATTGCCGAAGTAACGGAAGAAGAAGTCCATCAGTTTGAACATCGGCTTCGTCAGGAAGTAGAACCAGCCCCAGTCGATCAGGCGGTCGAAGCGCGGGATCTGGTAGGTAGCCTCGTAGCCGTCGATGACGGGAACTTCCTTGGCGCCGGCAAAGACGAGGTTCTTCAGTTCGAGCGACTGGCCGGGGGCGACGGTGACGGCGTTCTGCTTGTAGTCGGCCTGGAAGCGCGGCTGGCCATCCGTGAAGTGGCTGAAGCGGGCATCGTAGGCGGTCGTCTGCGGCGGAATGATCGTCGCGGCCCAATACTTGTCGGTGATGCCGAGCCAGCCGCCGGTCGCCGTTGCCGGCGTCACGGCTTCCTTCTCGACGGAAGCATACTTGCTCTCGATCAGACCATCTTCGCCGATCACGCCGATGAAGCCTTCGTGCAGCACGTAGGTCGAGGCGACCGCGGGCTTGTTGTAGCGCGTCACGCGGCCGTAGGAGGAGAGTGCGGCGGGTGCCTGGCCGGCATTGGTGATCTTGTCGGTGATCGTGAACATGTAGCGTTCGTCGACCGAGATCGTGCGGGCGAATGTGATGCCCTTGTCATTGGTGTAGGTCAGCGTAACCGGGGTCTTTTCGGTCAGCTTCGCACCTTCGGGAGCCGTCCACAGCGTCGAGGGGCCGGGGACGTTGCCGGTCGCGGCGTCGCCGATATAGCCGAGTTCGGCGAAGTAGCCGTCCTTGGTTTCCGACGGGCTGAACAGCGTGATGATCGGGCTCGAGTCATCCACGGTCTCGTGGTAGCCCTTGAGCTTCAGGTCGTCGAGGCGGCCGCCGGCAAGGTTGATCGAGCCGGAAAGCGCTGCCGTGTCGATGATGACGCGCGGGTTCTTGGCAAGGGCGTCGGCGAGCGACGTGGTCGCCGGTGCCTGGCCGGTCGGAGCAGCGCCATTCGTCTGCGCGCCACCGGCTGCGCCATTGGCGGCCGGTGTCTGCGTCTGCTGGGTCGTCTGCTGTGCCTTCTGGGCAAGCTCGGCCTTGCGTTGCGCTTCGATGCGCGGACTCATGTAAAGGAATTGCCACCCGAGAACGATCAGCACGGAGAGAGCGATCGCAATGAAGTAGTTGCGGTTGTTTTGCATCATACGTTCCTGGGGCGGCCGTCTCCGGACCGCTTGTGTTTCGGCTTCGTCTCGACGCGAGCCGTAAGCTCAGCGGCTAATTGATGGAAGGATGCTTGGAGCACGTCCCTTCGCGCGACAACCACATAGTCGTGTCCGGGCTTCATTGCAAACCCTGCATGCAGCCGTACCGCCTCTTTCAGGCGCCGACGCATGCGGTTTCTTTCAACCGCGTTGCCATGCTTCTTGGTGACGGTGAAGCCGACGCGGGCTTCGGTATCGGGTTCCTTCCTGTCGAGCACCTCGAGAAGGAAGAATCCACCCCTGCGTTTTTCGCCATTGCGAACAGCAAGAAACTGCGGGCGGCTTTTCAGCCGCCCGGCAGTTATTTTGGGATCTTTGGTCGTCGGATCGCCCGTCATCTGATCGGGCACTTCCGGCCTTAGGCCGAAAGACGCTTGCGGCCGCGGCCGCGACGAGCAACGATGACCTTACGGCCGCCCTTGGTAGCCATACGTGCACGGAAACCGTGACGACGCTTGCGAACAAGCTTGGAAGGTTGGTAAGTACGCTTCATTTATTTTAATCACCGCGGAGTGCGGCCCTTCTTGAATTTGCATAATGCAAGGAGCGTTGTTTTTCGAACGGCGGGAGGCTCAAAAAGCCTTATATGACCGGACGTGCGGCGGCTTATACGGACGAAGGTCGCGAAAGTCAATTATCGCAGGGAGAATCCCTTCCGCTCGCCTCTTGGGTGTGAAAATTAGCAGATGCTGTTAATGATTGCGCCATCGGGTCCACATCGCGCCCGCTATCATTTTATTCCGTTTCCGCAGCCCAAACGTGCGCCTATCGAGCCTATGTGCGTTTTTCGCGCAAAAAATAGGGCCGGCAACCATCGTTCATGGATGATTTTTTACAGTAGCCGGCGAAAATATCGGAAATTCAACATTAATTGTTTTAGCGCAATTTGATCTAACGGCCGGGCATCCAGTTTTCGGCCTCTAGTCTTATTGGGGGGATCCTTTGAAAATCCGAGGCAAGATCAACATACTCGTATGCGCCATGTCCTGTGTCGCGCTGGTTATCGGCGCGACCGCACTTTGGGCCGTGCAGCGCTACAACAACAATCTCTCCGCCTATGAGGATGCCGCCAGCCGCGCCTATTCCGGCGAGCGCCTGAACCGCTACGTGACCGCGACCGTGATGGAAGCGCGCGGCATCTATGGCGCTGCCTCGACAAAGGACGCCGCAAGCTTCGCCAAGGGCCTTTTGGCAGCACTCGACCAGATCGATGCCACCATCACATCCTGGACGCCGCTGGTTCCCGACAACCAGATGGATGCGTTCAACAAGCTCAAGGCCCGCTCGGCCGAATTCCGCACCTTCCGCGCCGAAACCGCGCGCCTCGGCACCGAGGTCAGCCCGCAGGCCGCCAACGAGCAGGGCAACAACGACGCCAACCGCGCCAACCGCAAGGCCTTCCAGGCCGAGATCGACGCGATCGTCGCCACCGACAAGGCGACGCTCGACGCTGTCAACCAGGAAGTCGAAAGCTTCCGCACCTCGGTTCTCTGGCTGGTTCTCGGCATCACCGGCTTCGGCATCGCGGCCGGCATCGGCATGGGCCTTTATGTCGGCACCATCCATCTCTCGCGTCCCATCAAGAAGGTCACCGAAGCGATCAAGAATGTCGCCGACGGCAACTTCGACACCGATGTTCCTTTCCCCGGCCGCAATGACGAGATCGGCGAAATGGCCGCGGCCGTCGCGGTGTTCAAGGAGAACGGCCTGGCCGTTCGCCGCATGAATGCCCAGGAAGCCGCCATGCGCGCCAAGAGCGACGACCTGCAGTCGAGCATGTCCGTCGTCGTGGCCGCCGCCGCCGCCGGCGATTTCTCGCGCCGGATCGACAAGGATTACCAGGACGACAACCTCAACCAGTTCGCCAGCAACATCAACCAGCTGCTCTCGGGCGTCGATGGCGGCGTCGGTGAAACCCGCCGTGTTATCGCGAGCCTCTCTGAAGGCGATCTGACGCAGACCATGCGCGGCAACTTCCAGGGCGCCTTCGCCGAACTGCAGAAGAACGTCAACAGCACCTTCGCCACGCTGCAATCGACCATGCGCGAAGTGCGCGAGACAGCTGAGGGCTTCCACGGCAATACCAACGAGCTGCGCGCCGCAAGCGACGACCTCTCCAAGCGCACGGAACAGCAGGCGGCAGCGCTTGAGGAAACCTCTGCGGCGCTCGATGAGATCACCGCCGTCGTCAACAACTCGACCGATCGCGCCCAGGAAGCCAGCGTCATGGTCTCCGAGGCCAAGGACGATGCCGGCAAGTCGGGCGTCGTCGTTCGCAACGCCGTCGATGCCATGGGCCGCATCGAGCAGGCCTCGCGCGAAATCAGCCAGATCATCAACGTCATCGACGAGATCGCCTTCCAGACCAACCTGCTGGCGCTCAATGCCGGTGTCGAGGCCGCGCGTGCCGGCGAAGCGGGCAAGGGCTTTGCCGTCGTCGCACAGGAAGTTCGCGAACTCGCGCAGCGCTCCGCAACGGCCGCCAAGGACATCAAGGGCCTGATCACCAAGTCCGGCGGCGAAGTCCAGATCGGCGTCAAGCTGGTGCAGGAAACCGGCGAGGCGCTCTCGCAGATCGAGCGCCGCGTCAACGCCATCAACGACCACATCCACTCGATCGCCACGGCCGCCAAGGAGCAGTCGACCGGTCTGAAGGAGGTCAACACGGCCGTCAACCAGATGGACCAGGTGACGCAGCAGAATGCCGCCATGGTCGAGGAAACCTCGGCGGCCACCCACAAGCTGTCGTCGGAAGCAGACAGCCTCGTGCGCCTGATCTCGCGCTTCAAGGTGTCGAACGCGCAGCATGCGGCGCCCGTGGCCGTCGCCCGCTACGAGGAGCACCGCCCGGTTGCCTCGCCCGCCCGCCGCGCGATCGGCAGCGTTGCCCGCGCCTTCAACGGCAACGCCGCGGTCGACCAGAGCTGGGAAGAGTTCTGATCTCTTGCCCTGCAAACTGAACAAGAGCGCCGCCTTCGGGCGGCGTTCGCGTTTCGGCAATATGTCGCACCGCTCGCAAAGATTTGAAAGCGACGCGGTTTCGTCTAATATAGAGATTGAATCCGTGGCGCGTGGCGCCGATTGGACGAGAAGCGATGCCCGCCCCTGATCAAGGCCAAACTATTCCCGAAGCACTCACGACGGCGACCGACGCCGCCCGGCCCGCTGGCATGTTCGGCGGCATCTCCGGCAAGCTCCTGTGGCTGACCGTTGTCTGCATCATGCTCGCAGAAGTGCTGATCTTCTTTCCCTCGGTGGCCTCCATGCGCCTTCGCTGGCTGGACGAGCGGCTGAACGCCGCCGCCGCCGCCGCCATCGCCATCGATGGCCTGCAGCCAGTGGAACTGCCGCGCGACCTGCAGCGGCAAACCCTGGAAGCGACGGGCACCAAGGCGATCGTGCTGCGCAAGGACGGCACCTCGCGCCTGCTCGCCACCTGGGACATGCCGGCATCCGTCGATGCGCAATATGATCTGACCAGCGTGCCGGCCGTTACCGCCATGCGCGACGCGCTCGACACGCTCGTCTTTGGCGGCGACCGGATGATCCGCGTCTACGGGCCGGTGCAGGACACCAATATCGGTGTCGAGGTGCTGATGAAGGACAAGCATCTGCGCAATGCGATGCTGCTCTATTCCCGCAACGTCTTCCTGTTGTCGATCCTGATCTCGCTCTTTACCGCCACACTCGTCTTCTTCGCGATCAACCGCATTCTGATCCGGCCGATCCGTAGATTGACGGGCAGCATGCAGCAATTTTCCGCCGATCCCGAAAACCCGCAGCATGTCTTCGTCGGCGATGGCGGGCGCGACGAGCTGGCGATCGCCGGCCGCCACCTCACCGCCATGCAGCTGCAGCTCCAAAAGACGCTGAAGCAGCAGAGCAATCTCGCGGCCCTCGGCCTGGCCGTCTCCAAGATTAATCACGACATGCGCAACATCCTCGCCTCCGCGCAGCTGATGTCCGACCGCCTGGTCGATGTCGACGACCCCATGGTGAAGCGCTTCGCCCCGAAACTGCTGCGCACCATCGACCGCGCCGTCGGCTACACCACCGAAGTTCTCTCCTACGGCCAGGCCAGCGAATCGGCCCCCCGCCGCCGCCTTGTAAGGGTGACCACGCTGGTCGAGGACGTCAGGGACATGTTGGCGATCGATCCGCAGAGCGATGTAGAGTTCGTCGAGCAGATCAACGCCGATCTCGAAGTGGATGCCGACAACGAGCAGCTGTTCCGCGTCATCCACAATCTCTGCCGCAACGCCCTGCAGGCGCTGACGTCAAACAACGCAGGCGCAAGCCCACGGCGCATCACCGTGTCGGCTCACCGCATCGGCAGTGTCGTCAGCATCACCGTCGACGACACCGGCCCCGGCATGCCGCAGAAGGCCCGCCAGAACCTCTTCACCGCGTTTCGCGGCTCCGCCCGATCCGGTGGCACGGGGCTTGGTCTGGCGATTGCCCGCGAACTGGTGCTCGCCCACGGCGGCACCATCGCCCTTGTGGAAAAACCATCGATCGGCACGCAGTTCCGCATCGAAATCCCGGATCGCCCTGTCTCGCTGGACGATTACCGCGGCCGCAGCCTCTTGGAAAAGTGATGCAATCCCGCGATCCCGGCAGCTCGCGAAGAAAGACGTCACTTTTTTTACAAACCCTATTGCATTCATCCAGATGACCCTTTAGAGAACCGCTCACGCCAGCGGGACACACCGCTGCAGACGCACCCGTAGCTCAGCTGGATAGAGCACCAGACTACGAATCTGGGGGTCAGGAGTTCGAATCTCTTCGGGTGCGCCACTTCTCTTTTCTCACGAAAATTTAGCACGACGACCTCAAGCAAGGTCGAATTCTGATCGTCTAAATTTTTAAAGTCGATCTCCGCGATTCCCATCCTCTGCGAGTCGTGAGACACTTCCCCGGTACGAAATCCATACGATCACCAGAGCGTCGCACAGGCCGGCATTTCCTCACGGAAGCTGGGCAGGTGTGTCCGCGCATTCGTTGCGAGGTCAGGCCGATGGACTCAAATTTCTATGCGCAGCTAGCCACTGACGTTTTGACGAACCGCTCTCGTCATGCGGGGTCATCTCTGCGAGATCGATTCGAGCGGGACCGGTGTGCGTCGGATGCGGCCTGCTATGCGCTTGCTGCCGCCGGTCTGATCGATTTCGAGGAGCTCACCACCCGCATGTTTGCGCAGGAGCGCGCTTTGCTTGATCGGCACGGGTTCCAACCTTGATGGCCCGCCGCAAGAAGAAGCGGGAAGCCCCTTTCACCCTGGAGATCGCCATGCTGCATTTGTCGGGCCTGGATTGGATCGAGACCTTCGAATATGTCTCGCGACGGCACGGGATCGACATGACCAGCAGCGATATCAAGGTCTTTGCCGTGGCCGCCGAATATAGCTACGAGCTCGAGCTTATAGAGGCCGTTCGCAAAGGGTGGATCTATGTCTGAGGGCGTGCCTAGCGCGTCTGATTGATCGCCCTACCGCCGCCGACCAACCGACGAAATCAGATACCCCACGGCAAACGTCATCGCGGCCACCGCGATCCCGGTGCTGATGACGCCGGCGGGCGTGATCCTGGCGCTGCCTTGCAGCGTGATGTGCTTTCCGACGCGCAGGTCGAAGACCGATTTCATTTCCTCCGGGTGAGAGGGGATGTCTTGTGCGCGTTCGTCCTGAAGAGCTGACACTGTCTGATCCTCCATCTTGATGTTGGCGCCTGCGCGATGCGGGCGTGGCGCTAGCTTGGCACAATGTTGCCAGACGATTGTCTCGGCAAGATGCCTTTGGGGCAGGACATGCCGTGGCCGTGGGCCGGAGAGATTGAATGCTGAGCAATATGGTTCGTGGAATGGTGTTTCTGGCGTCGGTGGCGGCCCTGGCCGGTTGCGTCGATCACGCCAACGGTCCGATGCTGACGCCCGTCAACACGCTCGACCCGCCGCTCAATCCGCCCGGCATCGCCCACAACATCTGCGTCGCCGACGGCAACGTCATGTATAACGAGGCGCGCAAGCAATACGAGGCGCGGGCGCAGATGTCGCGCTATGCGACCGATCCGGCCAACGAGGAAGCGCAGGCGAGGGCGGCCGCGCGCCGTCAATATGTGACCTGCATCTCCAGCCAGGGCTATCGCGCCGTCTACGACCAGTAGGAGCGGCCGGAGTCACGCAGTGAGCATAAGCGAGGTCACGCCTCAAGCGTGACCGGAATCACGCCGTAGGCGTAATCGGGATCACGCGCAATCGCCTGCGATCACGACTGTTGGAGCGCGCGTGCAGGCGCGGAACTTTGCAAGCTGAGACGGCATTTTCTTCATGTGAATCCTGAAGGAGGGTTTATCATGAAAATCTCCCGTTACATCCCGTCCGTCCTGTCGCTTGGCGTCATCGCGGCGCTCTCGGCCGCGGTGCCTGTTCAGGCAGCACCTGCCGACCAGTCCATGCCGCAGGCTCAAGTGATTCAGGTGGCGCAGACCCAGCCGGGCTATTGGCACGGCTATCATGGCTCGCGCACCGAGCGGCCCGGCACCCGCCGCCACGACGGCTACTGGTATCCTGACGCCGCCTTTGGCGTCGACCGCCAGACCACCGGCTCGATCACTGAGCGCCCGATGCAGCCCCCAATGCAGCAAATGCACAGGCAGGCCTATTGCCAGGGTACCTTCGGTGGCACCAATGGCGACGGCTCCATGCCATGCGGCAACGAGTGGTAAGTCGGTCTCGAAGGCGGCAGCGCAGGCCGCCGCCTTCGGCCCGCGACGGCTGAATTGCTTATATCTTGATAGATTTGATGAAATGATGTGCATAAAGCGAATACGAATGGCGGCTTGAAGGGGCGTGTTATGCGCTTGGCGCATTGCTGCGTTGCGGTATTCTCCCTATTCCTGATCGAAACGATGGGCTATCTATCCCCTCGAAGGCAGCGCACTCCTCCTCCCAGCGCTCCTTCATCGGACTGACAACACTCCTCCTCCCAGTTGTCAGTCAGGATCAAGAGCCCGGTGCACCTCCTCCCGCACCGGGCTCTTTTCCATTCTGGACCTTCCCATCTCCTTTGCATCCTTCACCCGCATTTTTCGTTGTGCAATTGCATCGTCATGTCCAGCGTAATGCGATGTCGCGGCGGTCGCCAGAGCCGAAAATTCAGATGGAAGTCGCCCGTGTTCTGATATATCACAGTGCGGTCGGTGGTGTGGTCCGCCGCGCGAATGGGCGGTGAGGGATGAACGAGAAGAAGCAGACGGTCGCGGTTGTCGGCGCAGGCGTCATCGGTGCGGCGATCGCGCTCGAATTGCAGCGTCGCGGCCTGCAGGTCACGCTGATCGACAAGGGCGAGCCCGGGCGCGGCACCTCTTATGGCAACATGGCCAGCATCGCGCTCGATTTCGCCGCCGGCTCCGGCCCCAATACCTGGCGCAAGATCCCCCGCTGGCTGCTCGATCCCGAAGGTCCCGTCTGGCTGCGCCCCGCCTATGCGTTGAAGATGGCGCCATGGTTCCTGCGCTTCATCGCCGCCGGCAGGCCCTCGCGGCTGCGTGACATCGAGGATGCGGGCATGAGCCTGTCGAACCCCGCGCTCGCCGATTTCCGCGCCATGCTGGATACGATCTCGGCACCCGAGCTGATGACCGACGAAGGCTGCCTGGCGATCTACGAGACCGAGGCGGAATTCACAGGCGACCGCGGCCACATCGATTTCATGCGCCGCTACGGCTTCGATTTCGACGTGCTCGAAGGTGCTGCCATCCGCGATCTGGAGCCCTCGCTCTCGCCATCGATCGCCAAGGCGGTGCTGCTGCCCGACAACAAGACCATCCGCGATCCCTATCGCCTGGTGGTGAAGCTCGCCGATGCCGCCCGCGAACGCGGCGCGACCTTTGTGTCCGGCGCCGTTCGCACGGTTGAACAGAACGCCGACGGCACATCCGTCGTACTGCTTGAAAGCGGCGAGCGTATCGCGGCCGATTTCGTCGTGCTGGCGGCCGGCGTCCACACCCGCTTCCTGGCGGAAAAGCTCGGCGAGCCGATCCCGCTCGAGACCGAGCGTGGTTATCACACGCAGATCATGCAGCCCGACGTCTCCATGCGCTATTCGGTGATCTGGCCGCATCGCGCCTTCATGATCACGCCGACAGCGGGCGGTATCCGTGTCGGCGGCAATGTCGAGCTGGCGGGGCTCGATGCCGCGCCCGATTTCCGCCGCGCCCGCGTTCTCGTTCGCCATGCCCAGCGCGCCGTGCCGGGCCTTGAGGTCAAGGACGCGACAGAGTGGATGGGTCATCGCCCGGCGCTGCCCGATACGATCCCGATCATCTCGCCGTCGTCGAAAATGCAGGGCCTCTACTATGCGACCGGTCACGGCCATCTCGGCCTCACCTATTCGGCTACCACGGCCCAGCTGATCGCGGATATGGTGACGGGCGTGAAATCCGCCGTCGACATGACGCCGTTCCGTATTGACCGCTATTGAGACATAACAGAGATTGCCGGTGGCGACGGGGTCGCCCTGCCGGCGGATGATGGGAGACGCCGATGAGATGGAAGCGCACGATCCAGCTTCTGGATGTCCACGCCGAAGGTGAGATCGGAAAGGTCGCGATCGGCGGCGTTCCGAAGATCCCGGGCAACACGGTTGCCGAGCAGCTGCACTGGCTGAACACCGATCCGAAGGGTCAGGAGCTTCGCCGCTTCCTCTGCCTCGAGCCGCGCGGCGCGCCGATCGGATCCGTCAATCTGCTGCTGCCGCCCAAGCACCCGGATGCCGACGCCGCCTTCATCATCCTGCAGCCCGATCAGGCGCATGCAAGCTCCGGCTCGAACTCGATCTGCGTCACCACGGCGCTGCTCGAATCCGGCATCGTCGAGATGCACGAGCCGGAAACCGTGGTCACGCTGGAAACGGCGGCCGGCCTCGTCAAGGCGACCGCCACCTGCCGTGATGGCCGCTGCGAGAAGGTCAAACTGACAATGGTGCCGTCCTTCGTGCACGAGCTCGACGTCTCGCTGGAGACCGAGGCGTGGGGCACGATCAAGCTCGATCTCTGCTATGGCGGCATCTTCTACGCGCTTGTCGATGTCGGCCAGATCGGCCTGACGATAGCCAAGTCCAATGCCGCAGCTCTCGTCAGCGCCGGCATGGTGATCAAGGAAAAAATCAACCGCGAGATCAAGGTCGTGCACCCGGAAATCCCGGCGATCTCCGGCGTCGCCTATGTGATGTTCCGCGATCTCGAAGCCGATGGCACGGTGCGCACCTGCACCACCATGTGGCCGGGCCGCGCCGATCGCTCGCCCTGCGGCACCGGCAACTCCGCCAACCTCGCGACGCTGCATGCCCGTGGCAAGGCAAAGATCGGCGATGTCTTCAAGTCGCTCTCGATCATCGATTCCGAATTCGAGGTCGGGCTTCTGGCCGAGACCACCGTCGCCGGCCGCCCCGCCGTCATCCCGACGATCGCCGGGCGCGGCTTCACCTTCGGCCTGTCGCAGGTGGCGCTCGATCCCTTCGATCCGCACCCTGGCGGCTTCGCGCTGACGGATGTCTGGGGACCGCTCGCCGGCGAGATTTGATCGCCGGCTTATCCGTTAGTAGGGAAACGGGTCGACTTGGGCTTTGCTCTTGTCGCCCGGCTTGCCCGGATGGATCACGCCCTTGCGCAGGATGATGTTGCCGTAAAGGCGCGGTTCGCTGGTCTGGATCAGCGCATGCGCCGCCTTCACCCTGTTGTAGAAATCCGGCCCCACCAGCGGCACCACCTGCCGGTGCGGCTCGTAATGGGCGCAGCAGTCGATCATCTCCTCGTGCACGGGGTCGAGCTTGTCGCGCTCGCCTTTCACCGTGGCGCGGAAGATCGCCTCCGGCACGAACTCGTCGATCGGAAGCACGCTCAACACGGCATCGAGTACGGGGATGATGCCATGCCCATCGAGCCGGATCAGCCGACGCGCATCCTCGAGGCCCGGATAATTGCCGTCGACGATGGCGATCTCGTCGCCATGGCCCATGGCGCGCAGCGTCGAGAGCAGTTCGGGGCTCAGGATCGGGTTAAGTCCCTTCAGCATTCTCCACCTCCTTGAAGAGCACGTTCTGGTCCGTGAGATAGCGGGCGAAGATCGGCAGGCTGGCGCCGCCGATGGCGCGCGCATGCGCCCCCACCGCGCCCTCGATGATATCGGGCATGACGACGCCCTGCAGGTCGAGCCTGTCCGCTTCAAAAATCGTTGCCTGCACGATCCGCTCGCGAACCCAGGCCGGAAAGCCGCCATCGATGACGGCGGCGCTGAAATCGATGATCGAGGCGGCCGCGACGATGCCTTGTGCCAGCGCCTTGGCAGTGTCCTGGATCCACAATTCCAGCGGCTCGCCGAAATCGATCCAGTCGTCGGCCGAATACCAGAGCGGCTCCGGATCGATGCCGCGCTCGCGCAGCATGTTTTCGAGCACGAAGATCGAGGCGACCTCGAGCAACTGCAGTGTCTCGCCGTTCTTGCCGCGCACAGGTAGGGGACCGATCGCGCCGGCCGTGCCGGTGCGGCCGGAAAAGATCGCCGAGTTCAAGACGATGCCGCCGCCGATGAAGGAGCCGATGAAGAAATAGACGAAATCGGGATGTTGCGGACCGATGCCGAAGACGAGTTCCGCGCCACAGGCGCTGGTCGCGTCGTTCTGCAGATAGACGGGGTAAGGGAGGTTCGCCGCCACCTCGGCATGTAGGTCGTAATCGCGCCAGACGTCCATCGCGCCCTTCGGCGAGCCCACTTCCTCTTCCCAGTTCCACAGCTCAAAAGGTGCCGCGATGCCCACACCGGCGATCCGGCTGCGCTCGTCCTCGCTCAGCCGGCTTTCCAGCTCCTGTATGCCGGATACGATGAAGTCGAGAAACAGGTCGGGCAGGGGATAGGCGTAGGTGACATGCAGCTGCATGCGGATCTTGCCGACGAAATCCATCAGCACCAAATCGGCGCTGCGCCGTCCCATCTTCACCCCGAAAGAGTAGACGGCGTCGGGGTTTAGCCGCATCGGAACCGACGGTTGGCCCACGCGTCCACGGATCGGCTCGCCGCGCGAAAGCAGCCCTTCCTTTTCCAGCACGCGCATGATCACCGACACGGTTTGCGCCGAAAGGCCCGTGCGGCGTGCGATATCCGCCTTCGACTGGGCGCCATGCAGGCGCACCAGCGAAAGCACCAATCTCTCATTGTATGCGCGAACCCGAACCTGGTTCGCACCGCCTGCCGGACTGACGCCAGGCAGCTGGGCCGGCAAGTGAACCGGACCTCTCATCGACGACATTGGCCATTCCTCCCTTGATCGGCCTATGCGTTATTTTCGCTGAGCATGCCACAAGGAATTAATAATTCAATTGGATTTATTTATTGACAAGCCAAATTCTTTCGCCCTTAATTAGCATCGTAAACAGCACGAAACGGCTTGGAGGAAGCCATCGGCGGTATTCGAAGGCGGTGTTCGTGCTTTAAAATTCCGGCCAGCCATGGGGCGGTCCGGCTACACTCTGGGAGGAGTAAATGAAGAAATCAGTGCTTTCCGCAGCGCTCGCCGCGCTGGCTCTCGGCGTCGCCTTCTCGGCGCCTGCAAAGGCCGCGGACGTCTCCGCTTGCCTGATCACCAAGACCGACACCAACCCCTTCTTCGTCAAGATGAAGGAAGGCGCGACCGCAAAGGCCAAGGAACTCGGTGTCAATCTGAAGTCCTATGCCGGCAAGATCGATGGTGACTCTGAAAGCCAGGTAGCCGCGATCGAGACCTGCATCGCCGATGGCGCCAAGGGTATCCTGATTGCCGCTTCCGACACCAAGGGCATCGTACCGAACGTCAAGAAGGCCCGCGACGCCGGCCTGCTCGTCATCGCGCTCGACACCCCGCTTGAGCCGATCGACAGCGCCGACATGACGTTCGCCACCGACAACCTGCTCGCCGGCAAGCTGATCGGCCAGTGGGCCAAGGAAACGCTGGGCGACAAGGCCGCGGACGCCAAGGTTGCCTTCCTCGACCTCACGCCGTCGCAGCCGTCGGTCGACGTTCTGCGCGACCAGGGCTTCATGATGGGCTTCGGCATCGACCCGAAGGACCCGAACAAGATCGGCGACGAGGATGACAAGCGCATCGTCGGCCACGACATCACCAACGGCAACGAAGAAGGCGGCCGTACCGCGATGGAAAACCTTCTCCAGAAGGATCCGACCATCAACGTCGTCCACACCATCAACGAACCGGCTGCCGCCGGCGCCTATGAAGCGCTGAAGGCTGTCGGCCGCGAGAAGGACGTGCTGATCGTCTCCGTCGACGGCGGTTGCCCGGGTGTCAAGAACGTAGCCGACGGCGTCATCGGCGCCACCTCGCAGCAGTATCCGCTGCAGATGGCAGCGCTCGGCATCGAGGCGATCAAGAAGTTCGCCGACAGCGGCGAAAAGCCGAAGCCGACCGAAGGCAAGAACTTCTTCGACACCGGTGTGACGCTCGTTACCGACAAGCCGGTCTCCGGCGTCAAGTCGATCGACACCAAGGAAGGCCTTGGCAAGTGCTGGGGCTGATGCCCTGACAGCCTGATAAAGAAAGCGGGGATGCGCCAAGCGCGTCCCCGCACCCTGCTCATCTTTGACAGCGCACCGAATTGAGTGCAGCCTACCCACGTCTCGCCTGCATCGGCGGGATGCCCTTTGGGAGTGGGGCCACGCGGAGGATTTCCATGAGTGAGCCAACCGCGGCATCGCCGCATCACGATTACGAAAAAGTCCTCAAGGACAGTTCGACCGACGTCGCCTCGTTCGACACGGACGACAAGAGTTTCCTTCAGAAATTCCGGCATTTCCTGCATTCGAGCCCATCGGCGGTATCGCTGATCGTGCTCGTGCTGTCGCTGGTCATCTTCGGCGCCCTGTTGGGCACCAAGTTCTTCTCCGCCTTCTCGCTGACGCTCATTCTTCAGCAGGTGGCAATCACAGGTATCGTCGGCGCCGCGCAGACGCTGGTCATCATGACGGCAGGCATCGATTTGTCGGTTGGCGCCATCATGGTGCTGTCCTCGGTCGTCATGGGCCAGTTCGTCTTCCGCTACGGCCTTCCGGTCGAGCTCGCCATCCTCTGCGGCTTTGCCGTCGGCGCGCTCTGCGGCTTCATCAATGGCTGGCTCGTCGCCCGCATGAAACTGCCGCCCTTCATCGTCACGCTCGGCATGTGGCAGATCGTTCTGGCGACGAACTTCCTCTATTCCGCCAACGAGACGATCCGCGCCCAGGAAATCGAAACCACGGCGCCGCTGCTGCAGCTCTTCGGTGACACCTTCCGCATCGGCGGCGCGGTCTTCACCTATGGTGTGATCGCCATGGTGCTGCTCGTGGCCTTCCTCTGGTACGTGCTCAATCACACGCCCT
This sequence comes from Rhizobium sp. Rhizsp42, assembly GCF_047304155.1. Taxonomy (NCBI): domain Bacteria; kingdom Pseudomonadati; phylum Pseudomonadota; class Alphaproteobacteria; order Hyphomicrobiales; family Rhizobiaceae; genus Rhizobium; species Rhizobium sp. Rhizsp42. The sequence continues at coordinate 107,952 of NZ_JBGLYS010000008.1, forward strand.
GGGGCCGTCATCTCTATGCCGTTGGTGACGATCCTGAGGCGGCCGAGCTGTCGGGTGTCAACGTCAAGCGCATGCTGATCTCGGTCTATGTGCTCTCTGGCATCATCTGCGCGCTCGCCGGCTGGGCCCTTATCGGCCGCATCGGCTCGGTATCGCCCACCGCCGGCCAGTTCGCCAACATCGAAAGCATCACCGCAGTGGTCATCGGCGGCATCTCGCTCTTCGGCGGCCGCGGCTCCGTTCTTGGCATGATGTTCGGCGCGCTCATCGTCGGCGTCTTCTCGCTCGGCCTGCGCCTGCTCGGCACGGACGTGCAATGGACCTACCTCTTGATCGGCGTCCTCATCATCGTCGCCGTCGCAATCGACCAGTGGATCAGAAAGGCAGCAGGCTGATGGCTACCGAACCCCTTCTCATGGCGCGTGGTCTCGTCAAGCGCTACGGCCGCGTCACCGCCCTCGACCATGCCGACTTCGATCTCTATCCGGGCGAAATCCTGGCGGTGATCGGTGATAACGGCGCCGGCAAGTCCTCGCTCATCAAGGCGATCTCCGGCGCCATCCGCCCCGATGAAGGCGAGATCCGCCTCGAGGGCCAGCCGATCAACTTCCATTCGCCGATGGAAGCCAGAAAGGCCGGTATTGAGACCGTCTACCAGAACCTTGCCCTCTCGCCGGCGCTCTCGATCGCCGACAACATGTTCCTCGGCCGCGAAATCCGCAAACCGGGCTTCATGGGCAAGGTCATGCGCAAGCTCGACCATTCGGCGATGGAAAAGATGGCGCGGCAGAAGCTCACCGAACTTGGCCTGATGACCATCCAGAACATCAACCAGGCGGTCGAGACCCTCTCCGGCGGCCAGCGCCAGGGTGTGGCGGTTGCCCGCGCGGCGGCCTTCGGCTCCAAGGTCATCATTCTCGACGAGCCGACGGCGGCGTTGGGCGTCAAGGAAAGCCGTCGCGTGCTGGAGCTGATCCTCGACGTCCGCTCGCGCGGCATCCCGATCGTGCTGATCTCGCACAACATGCCGCATGTCTTCGAGGTTGCGGATCGCATCCACATCCACCGCCTCGGCCGTCGCTTGACGGTGATCAATCCGAAGGAATACACAATGTCGGACGCCGTCGCCTTCATGACCGGCGCCAAGTCAGTTCCTACGGAGCCCGTTGCCGCATGACGATGACGATCGAGGATATCGCCGGCGAGGTTCTTGCCCGCGCCGGCGACGCGAAGCGCTTTCTTATCGCCATCGCTGGCCCGCCCGGCGCCGGCAAATCCACCATGGCAGACCACATCGCCGACGCCTTGCGCGCCGGCGGCGAAACGGCCGCAGTCTTGCCGATGGACGGCTTCCACATGGACAATGCCATCCTGATCGAGCGCGGCCAGCTTGCCCGCAAGGGCATCCCCGAGACCTTCGACGTGCGCGGCTTCCTAGATATCATCCGCGCCGTTCGCTTGGCCGATCAGGAAGTGCTGGTGCCGGTGTTCGATCGTTCGCGTGAGCTTGCCATCGCCTCGGCGCGTCCCATCGGCCCGGAGCATCGCTTCATCATCGTCGAGGGCAACTATCTGCTCTTCAGCCTCGGCAAGTGGGCGGAGCTCGAAGGCGTGTTCGATTATTCGATCATGCTCGCCCCACCGATCGAGGTGCTGGAGGAACGGCTGTGGGCGCGCTGGCGCGGCTACAAGCTGAGCGAGGAGGAATCGGCGCGCAAGGTCTATGAGAACGATCTTCCGAACGGTCGCCTCATTCTCGGCAATCGCCGCCGCGCCGACGTCACCCTGGAGATCGCCTGATCTCGAATTGCCTGGCTGCGACGGGCAAACCATTTGCCATCCCCCATGCTTGGATGTAATTCCCAAGGCTGAGCCCTAAAGCGCAGCCTTGCCGGAGTTACAGTCATGCAATCGATCACCATCCGCCGCCCCGATGATTGGCATCTTCACCTGCGTGATGGCGCCATGCTGGAAGGCGTGATTGCCGATTCAAGCCGCGACTTCGCCCGCGCCATCATCATGCCGAACCTCGTGCCGCCGGTTGTCACGACAGCGGATGCCGAGGCCTATCGCGGCCGCATCATGGCCGCGCTTCCGAAGGGCGACCGCTTCGAGCCGCTGATGACGCTCTATCTCACGGAGCACACCGATCCCGACGATGTCGAGAAGGGCAAGGCCAGCGGCCTGATCACCGCCGTCAAGCTCTACCCCGCCGGCGCCACCACCAATTCGCATGGCGGCGTACGCGATATCGACAAGGCCATGCCGGTGCTCGAGCGCATGGCCAAGATCGGTCTTCCGCTTTGTGTCCATGGCGAAGTCACGACATCGGATGTCGATATCTTCGACCGCGAAGCCGTCTTCATCGAAACCGTGCTTGATCCGTTGCGCAAGCGACTGCCGGAGCTGAAGGTGACGATGGAGCATGTGACGACCAAGGACGGCATCGACTACATCAAGTCGGCCGAGCGCAACCTCGCCGGCTCGATCACCACCCACCACCTGATCATCAACCGCAACGCCATTCTCGTTGGCGGCATTCGCCCGCATTATTACTGCCTGCCGGTCGCCAAGCGCGAACACCACCGTGTCGCGTTGCGCCAGGCAGCTACGAGCGGCGACGCGCGCTTCTTCCTCGGCACCGATTCCGCGCCGCATGTCGATCCGCTCAAGGAATGCGGCTGCGGCTGCGCCGGCATCTATACTTCGATCAACACGATGAGCTGCCTTGCGCATGTCTTCGAGCAGGACAATGCCCTCGACAAACTGGAGGCCTTCTCCTCGCTGAACGGCCCGGCCTGGTACGGCCTTCCGATAAACGAAGAAGTAATAACGCTGGTGAAGCGCGCCGAACCCGTGTCGTTTCCTGTTAAGATCGAGACCGGCGCCGGTCCGGTCACGGTATTCGACCCCATGTTCCCGCTTCATTGGGATATCGAGCGCTAACGGCGCTCGTAAACCCATCATTTTTTACTGGAAGGAGAATGCATATCCGCGGGGATATGTTATTGCGCTAACATCTAAGCTTTAAATACATGTTTTTTTAACGAAATTGATAACACATTCGCTGTCGGGCGAATTCCATTTTCTGAAAACGAAAGCGCGGCAGAAGCCACGAAGTTCAAAGCATGACGCTTGACTATAATTCATTGCTGACCGCGTTGGCGGTCTCGGCGACATGTCTCGCCATTACTTTATTGGCGAGCTGGATTGCCCGGCGGACCGAAACATTTCTGCTGGCCTGCGGCGTCGGCCTGATCCTGATCGTCAGCGGCATTGTTGCGTATGGGATCTATGTCGACACGCCTGATGCGGTCGTCGGCACCATCTGTTTTGCACTTCTCTTTCCCGGCTTCGCAACGGTCTGGGGCGCCGGCTGCCAGTTCCGGACAGGAACATTGCCGCACGCACGTATCGCGGCCTTTGGCGCCATCGCGGTGGTGGCGACCTCGGTGCCGATATTGCTCGGCTATGACGGCCTGTCCTTCATCATCGACAATATCGCCATCGCCTCCTTCCTGTTCGCCACGGCCTACCAATATTGGCGCGCCCGCGCCGAAGCGATCGTCCCGCTGACCGGCATCACCAGCCTCTACTGCCTGACCGCCTTCTCCTTCGTGCTTTGCGCCGCCGTCCTGATCTATCAGGGCAAGCTTGTGCTGGGTGCGGCACCCGACAATTGGTCGGAGGACTTGAGCCTCGCCGTCTGCATCGCCAGCATGACCGGCATCGGCGCGCTGTCGCTGGCGCTGCACCAATGGCGGATGGCCGCCCGCCACCGCATCGACGCCGCAACCGATCCGCTGACCGGCCTGCTCAACCGCCGTGCTCTGTTCGATCGCCACGGCGCCGGCGTCATGGGCCCGACGACGGCGGTGTTGGTCTTCGACATCGACCACTTCAAATCGATCAACGACAACTTCGGTCACACGGTCGGCGACCGCGTGCTGAAGGTCTTCGCGGCCGAATTGACCGCGAGCTGCCGGCTGAGCGACACGGTTGCGCGCCTCGGCGGCGAAGAGTTCGCGATGGTCCTGCACGAGGTCATGCCCGGCCGCGCCGAAGTCGTCGCCGAGCGCATCCGCAAGGCCTTCGAGGGGCGCGAGCTCGATATCGACGGCGAGATCTGCAAATGCACCGTCAGCGTCGGCGTCGCCTCCGGCCGCACCAAGCCGCTGCCCTTCGACGCCATGCTGACCGCCGCCGACAAGGCGCTCTACGCCGCCAAGCGCGCCGGTCGCAACCGTGTCGAACTGGCGAGCCACCTGCAGGCAGTCCCCACGGACACGGCCCGCACCGCCTCTTGATCGGCTCGCCTCAGACAGCCCAAATCCCGCGCGTCGAGAGATAGCCGATCGCGCCGAAGAGGATGGCGACCGCCGAGGCGAGACCGAGTGTCACGGCATATTCGCGGCGGCCCGCGGTAAAGGCCAGCGCAACCTTGGTGACCATGTTGACGAAAACGGCGATCAGCGTCACATCGGCCGCCGTCGTGGCGCTGATCGCCGAACCGACGAGGCGCACGGTCGAGAGCGTGATCGCATCGACATCGACAAGACCCGAGATGGCAGCGACGACATAGAGCGCCGACGCGCCGACATATTCGGTCGCCATCTTCGAGACGAGGCTGATCAGGCCGAGCAGCAGCGCAAAGGAAATCACCGTCTTCAGTTCGAACGGATTGGTAAGCCCGATCTCCGGCGCCTGCGTGCTCGACCCGGAACGCCAGGCAAGGAAAAGGCTGGTCGCCAGGAAGCCGATGATGGCGGGGACGAGTGCCGATGAGAGCGGCGCCAGCATGCTCAGCGAAAGCGCGCTCGCAATGACGAGAACGCGCGCGAAGGAGAGCGCGCCGGCAATCGCCGCACCCGCCGCCAGATGCCGCGCTCCTTGTGGGGCCTCCATCGAATAGCGCGCGAAGGAGAGCGTCAGCGCGGTGGACGAGACAAGTCCGCCGGCAGCTCCTGCAAGCAATATCCCGCGGCTCGATCCCATGAGCCGTATCGCCACATAGCCGGCGAAAGACAGTGCTGCGATGGTGATGGTCAGAAGCCAGAGCGCGTAGGGATTGAGCGCGCCCCAGGGATCGAGCGGCTTGTCCGGCAGCAGGGGTAGCGCAATGACGGTCATGGCGAGCAGCATCAGCGCCGACCGAAGCTCCACCCAGGTCAGCCCCTGCAGGAAACCGTGAAGACTGGTGCGGGCCGCGAGCACGACGGTCACCACAACCGCGCCGGCTCCCGTCGTGATGAGATCACCAAGCGTGGCGAGCATGCCGAGCGCGAAGACGCAAAGGGCGGCGATGATCGAGGTGATGCCGTAATCCTTGTCCTCGATCGCCTCCTGCCACTTGCCGGCGATATAGACGACCCCGAGAAGCACCGCGATCGTGGCTGGGAAGAACGGGCCGGTCAGCGGCTGCAACGTGCCGACAATGCCGCCGAGGAAGCCGGTGAGACCGAAGGTGCGAAGTCCCGCAGTGCGTCCGCCGACGCGCACGTCGCGCTCGGTCCAGCCCCGCTCGACGCCGACGAGCAGACCGATGGCAAGCGCCACGCCAAGACGGCGGAAGACTTCGATATGTTCCATGACCTGCACGATATCGCCGCCGCGCCGCTAAGCAAGCGCAAACATCTGAAACCATTGGCGCATTAGAGATATCGGCGCTCGGTTACGAGATCAGATCAGCATCAGTGCCCGCACGAACGCGGCGGATGCCAGAAGCGAAGCCACGGTCCTCACATGGTTCCACCACGTCCAGTCGCGAAGGTAGCCCTGCCACAGGGCGGAGGCCTCGGGGCTGTTGCCTGAAACCTGCCCCAGCGCATCGTTCATCGGCACGTTGAAGATGATCGTCGAGGCAAAGGAGGCGACGATGTAGATGACCGCGCCGGTGAGCATCCAGAGGCTCGCCCCCTCCCGCCAACTCATCACCGCGAGCACGCCGATCAAGAGGCAGAGAATGGCCGTCGGTACGAAGAGCATCATGAAGGGCGAGCGCAGGATGGTGACGTTGATCGAGTTCATCGCCGCGATCCCCTGTTCTGTCGGGATGCGTGAAAACGCCGGCATCACGAAGGTCGAGAACGCGAAGAATGTGCCGGCGACGAGCCCGCTGCCGATCGCGGCGGCGACAAGCGCCAATACGAGAATGATTGCCATGCCGATGACCTCCCATTTTGGCTGCCAAACAAAAAGTCAATAACAGAGAAAATCTCTCATTTGCAAAATCAGATAAACTCTCTTATTTCTCCTGTCAACCGGAATGGAGTTTTAGATGGCGGACGAAACGGCGGCGCGATCGCGAATAAAGACGGGGGCCATCAGGCAGCCCCGGCGCATTCCCCGTCAGCAGAGAGGCCGCGAGCGCTTCGAAAAAATTCTTGCTGTTGCCACCGAGCTGATCGAGGCGAAGGGAAGCGATGCGCTGAAGATGAGCGAGATCGTCGAAAAGGCCGATCTCTCCTTTGGTGCGCTCTATCAGTATTTCCCGGATAGGAGCTCGATCTTCGCAACGCTGGCCGAGCGCTTCAACGAGGAGGGCCGGGCCTGCGTGGTCGCGGCGCTTGCGGAAGCAAAGGATGCCGCCACGCTGCGTGCGGCGCTCTGCCGGATCGCCGACGAATATCAAGCCTTCTTCCGCAGCGAGCCCGTCATGCGCGATATATGGTTCGCCACGCAGGCGGATCGGCTGCTGCAGGAAATCGATGCCGACGATATGGAGTTTCACGCCCAGGCGCTGCTCGCGGTGCTGGAGCAGGTCTATCCGGATCGCCCGAAGCCGGCACTGCTCGCGCTGGCGAGACTCGTCATGCAGCTCCTGGCAGCGGCGGTCAGATATGCCGCCGCTTTGAGCGAGGACGAGGGACGGGCAGCGCTTGCGCTCTACAAGAAGATGCTGCCCGCCGATATCGGCGAATTGGTAGCGGAGTGATCAGGCACGGATCTTCGCGTCCCGGATCGACAAGGAGACCGCCGAGCGAACCATGTTGCGACCACCGTTCTTGGCGGCATAAAGCTCCCGGTCCGCCGCCGTCAGCATGGATTTCAGCGTTTCGCTGGCGGGGTCGCCGCGATAGACGCCGAAGCTTGCCGTCACGCGCTTGGCCGGCAGCGGGCCGACGGCCTTGCTTTCGAACTGCATGCGCAGCCTGTTGGCGATGTTGACGGCGACATTGATGTCCGTGCGTGGCAATACCAGGCAGAACTCCTCGCCGCCGATGCGCGCCGCGATATCATAGGGCCGCAGATTGTGCTGGATCGTCGCGCCGGCCATGACCAGCACCTGGTCGCCGACATCGTGGCCGAACTGGTCGTTGATCGACTTGAAGTGATCGAGATCGAAGACCACGACGGAGATCGGCGTGCGCTCGCGCGCGGCGCGGGCGATCTCCAGCGCCCCGATATCCTTCAGCCAGCGGCGATTGCCGAGGCCGGTCAGCACGTCCGTGGTCGCCTGGCGGCGCAGCTGCGCCAGCGTCGCGTCGAGTTCCTTGATCAGGATCGAGATCCCGTTGGTGACGATCCCGACCTCGTCCTTGCGCTTGCTGCGCACCGACTTCACGACGCCGGTGGAGCGGTAGGTCTCGACCACGCCGGCGATCTGGTGCAGCGGCCGGATGAATGCCCAGACACAGGCCAGGCAAAAGGCAGTCCCGATCAGTGTCGCTCCCAGCACCAGGATAAGCACAGGCATCGCCTCGCTCCGAAAACCGGTCACGAGATAGACGACGAGCGCCAAAAGCGGCACGTGCGTCGAGACAAAGCAAATGGAGAAGATCTTGAGGGTCAGCGATTGGTTGAACTGCTGGAACGGTGTGAACCTCGTGAGGCGCATTCTGGACTCCTTCATGGCGTCTTTGGGCGCTGGGAAAATGGCGCGGGAAGTTTCACCCCGTTGTTAATGAAATCATTCAAATTTGAGCGTTCTGGGCCTCATCAACCATGGCGCTCAGTGCAAGTGCCTGCCGAACAATACGTATGACGAATGTCTAAAATTATGAATGGGTTGTGGAAATTTAAGTTGTCCGCAAAAGAAATACCAGCAAGGGTTTTTGCGACCCGGCGCGCCTCGCGCTTTTGGTGAATCATCGCGTCCTGACGCAGCGATATTAACAGAGCGAGAAGCGGCACCAACGGCAACGTAAGCGCGTGAAATTGCAATTCTTGCGTTTGACCCGCTCGCGTTCTGGAAACTTGCCCCACTTGCTGCTATTGGCCCATAAGTTTGAGCACCCGATAGAGGCGAAGGAGAGAACGATGATCCAGGCAACATTCACCGACCGCAAAGTCATGGCCGAGCTGGTGGCCAAGATGCTCTGGGAGATCAAGGCCGTTCACTTCAATGCCACCCAGCCCTACAAGTTCGCCTCCGGCATGGCGAGCCCCGTCTATATCGACTGCCGCAAGCTTCTCTCCTTCCCGCGCATCCGCTCGACGGTGATGGATTTCGCCGCCAGCGTCGTGCTGCGCGAAGCGGGCTTCGAGAAGTTCGATTGCATCGCCGGCGGCGAAACGGCTGGCATTCCCTTCGCCGCGCTTCTCGCCGATCGCCTCAGCCTGCCGATGGTCTATGTCCGCAAGCAGCCGAAGGGCCACGGCCGCAACGCCCAGATCGAAGGCAACATGCCCGAGGGTTCGCGCGTACTCGTCATCGAGGACCTGACGACTGCGGGCGGCAGCATGTTCAAGTTCATCGATGCGGTGCGCGACGCCGGCGGCATTGTCGATCATGGAATCGCGCTCTTCTATTACGGCATCTTCGATGAAGGCGCGCTGCGCTTTGCCGATGGCAAGGTCAAGCTGCACTATATCGCCACATGGCGCGATGTTCTCGCCGTCGCCAAGGAGCAGCAACTGTTCGATCAGAACACCTTGAACGAGGTGGAATCCTTCCTCGATGCGCCGCTGGCATGGTCCGGCCGCAACGGCGGTATTTCATCACTTTGAGTGAATAATTGCTCACGGCGCTTTGCTTTTGCCACGAAGTTATCTAATCCATTTGGGCATCGACAGATCGTAATGCCCTTGGGAGACGGACATGATTTTGTGCTGTGGAGAAGCGTTGATCGACATGCTGCCGCGGGAGACGACGTTCGGCGAAAAGGGCTTTGCGCCCTATGCCGGCGGCGCCATCTTCAACACGGCGATCGCGCTCGGGCGCCTGGGCATTCAGACGTCTTTCTTCACGGGTCTCGCCGACGACATGATGGGCGAAATCCTTTGCGATACGCTGAAGGCGAGCAATGTCGACTTCAGCCTCTGCGCCATCGCGCAGCGTCCGTCGACGCTCGCCTTCGTCAAGCTGGTCAACGGCCAGGCAACCTACGCCTTCTATGACGAAGGCACCGCCGGCCGCATGATCACTACCAATGACCTGCCCGTCCTCGGCGACGATTGCGAGGCGCTGCACTTCGGCGCCATCAGCCTGATCCCCAGCCCCTGCGGCGAAACCTACGAGGCGCTGCTCGACCGCGAGGCGGCCAAGCGCGTCATCTCGCTCGACCCGAACATCCGCCCCGGCTTCATCAAGGACAAGCAGGCGCACATGGCGCGCATCAAGCGCATGGCCGCCAAGTCCGACATCCTGAAGTTCTCCGACGAGGACCTGGAGTGGTTCGGCATGGATGGCAGCCATGACGATCTCGCCGCTCACTGGCTGCAGCACGGCGCCAAGCTCGTCGTCATCACCAAGGGCGCCGAGGGCGCGACGGGCTACACGAGCCAGCGCAAGGTCACCGTTCCCAGCCAGCGCGTCACCGTGGTCGACACTGTCGGCGCCGGCGACACGTTCGATGCCGGCGTTCTCGCCTCGCTGAAGATGGATGGCCTGCTCACCAAGGCGCAGGTCGCCTCGCTCGATGAAAAGGCACTGCAGAACGCGCTCTCGCTCGGCGCCAAGGCTGCCGCCGTCACGGTCTCCCGCGCCGGCGCCAACCCGCCATGGGCCAACGAGATCGGCCTCTAAGCCTCACGCCAACTGATCCAGAAAGCCAAGCACGGTCCGATTGAAGTCATCGGGCCGCTGCAGGGGCGCGAAGTGGCTGACGCCCTCCAGCGGAATGAAGGTCGCGCCGGGAATGCTGCGCACCAGATGAGCCGCATGCTCCGGCTTGATGAACTCGTCCTTGTCACCCAGAGCCACTGCCACCGGCACACGGATGCGGTTCAGATCGGCGGCCGAATAATTCGGCTCCGTCGACATCATCAGGCTCACATCCTCGACGAAGCGGTCGAACTGATCCGGCGTCGGCGACAGCGCCTCGTAGTCCATTCGATGCCTGTTGAAGCAGCGGTCGATCACGGGCGTCGGCACGAAGGGCTTTACGCCTGATGGATCCATGCTGCAGGCAAAGAAGAACACGCCGTTGACGCGCTGAGGGTGCTTGTCGGCGAGAATGAGCGCCGTGCACGCCCCATCGCTCCAGCCCACAAGCGCCGCCTTTTTGATCTCCAGATGATCCATCACCGCAAGCACGTCGGATGCCATCAGCTCGTAAGTGTAGGGCTTGCCGTCCCGCGTACTGCGGCCATGCCCGCGGCTGTCGATCACCACCACGCGCCGGCCGGAGCGCAACAGCGCCGGCACCTGGTAGCCCCAGTTGCCGCTATTCCCGAGCCCGCCATGCAGCAGGATCACAGCCGGCCCGAAGCCATAGGCGCTGTACCAGATATCGGCACCATCATGCGTGACCACGCCGTCGTCACCGTCAGGCAAGGCCTCCGCTCCCTGCGCCGCAAATCGCTCCAGCTCGTCGTCTGTCATGTCAATCCTCCCAATCCTTCATTCTCTTTAGACGGATGACGCGGCCCCATCTCTACACCTCCACCGAAATAATCGCCGCGCCGACCGAACTAGGCCTTCCCCCGCGCCGCCTGCATGGCCTCACACAGCACCTCGAACACTTTTGGATCTTCCGTCTGCGAAACATTGAACCGCATGAAATCCGTCGCCGTCTGCGACAGGCTGAACGCGTTGCCTGGCGCCAGCACCACGTCCCGCTCAAGTGCGGCGCGCGCCACATCCGCGGCGTCGATACCGTCAGGCAACCGGCACCATAGAAACATCCCGGCCTGCGGCTCAAGCCACGGCACGATGCCGAGGTTCTTGAGCCTAGCCGAGACATCGAACATCGTCTTCGACAGCCGGCTACGCAGCGTCTCGATATGTTTGCGATAGCTGCCGTCGCTGAGCACGCTGAAGACCAGCTGCGCCGCATGCCGCCCGCCGCCGAACGAGGTGGCGATCTTGAGATCCGTCAGCCCGCCGATCCACTCCGGCTTGGCGGCGATGAAGCCGCAGCGTGCCGAGGCCGACAGCGTCTTCGAGAAGCTGCCGATATGGATGACGCGGTCGAGCCCGTCAAAGGCGGCGAGCCGTGGCGCCGTGACATGCTCGAAATCGGCGAAGATATCGTCCTCGATGATCGTCAGGTCGAACTGCTCGGCGATCTTCAGCACCCGGTGCGCGGTCACCGGCGAGAGGATCGCGCCGGTCGGGTTATGCAGCGCCGAATTGGTCACGTAGAGCTTCGGCCGGTGCTCGGCCACCGTGCGGGCGAAGGCGTCGATATCGGGGCCGGAGGGCGTATAGGGCACGCTGACGATCTTGGCGCGATGGGCGCGAAGCAAGGCGTGGAAATTGAAATAGCAGGGATCGTCCACCATCACGGTATCACCCGGCTCGATCAGGAAACGGCAGAGAAGGTCGATCGCCTGGATGCCTGACTCCGTGAGGATGATCTGGTCGGGCGAGGCGCCGATCCCCTTGTCGGCCATCCGCCGCGCGATCAGCTGCCTGAGCGGCGGCAGTCCCAGCGGCGATCCATAGGCGAGCAGCACCGGTCCATCGGCCCGCGCCAGCGCCCGCACGGCGCGTCGAACGCCGTCTTCCGGCAGCCAGCAGGGCGGCAGCCATCCGCAACCGGGTTTGAGGCCGATATCGCCGGCCTCCAGCGATTGCCGCGACACCCAGAACGGATCGATCTCGCGATCGAGCCGTGGCCCGACCTCCGATAGCGCGAAGGGGGCCGCCTGGTTGGCGACGTAGAAGCCGGAGCCCGGCCGCGACAGGATCGCGCCCTCGGCGACCAGCCGCTCATAGGCCTCGACGACGGTCGATGTCGATATCTTCAGCGACCCTGCGAGCGCCCGCACCGAAGGCAGTTTCGCCCCGGCCGTCAGGCTGCGGCCGGCGATGCGCTGCTTGATCGTGTTCATCACCATCGCCACGCGGGTCGTCCCGACGGTCACGTTATCGGCCATCCGTACTGCTCTCCGATGCATAACAGTTTGGCGAAACCGTACCATACCGTAGCTGGCATGGCCACGCCGCAAGGGATCATAAGATGGCTATTGATCGTGAAGGAGTGTGCCATGGACCGCACGGCGGCCGGTTGGTTGAATGGTTTTATCGGTGTTCTGATCTTCAGCGGCTCGCTGCCCGCGACGCGCATGGCGGTGATGGGGTTCGATCCCGTCTTCCTGACCGTCGCCCGCGCGGCGATCGCCGGGCTGATCGCGCTGGCGCTGCTCGTGCTGTTTCGCGAAAAGCGGCCGGCGGCGAGCGATCTTCTGTCGCTTGTTATCGTCGCCTTCGGCGTCGTCATCGGCTTCCCATTGCTGACGGCGCTGGCGCTCACCCACATCACCTCGGCGCACTCCATCGTCTTCATCGGCCTGCTGCCGCTTTCGACCGCGATCTTCGGTGTCATCAGGGGCGGGGAACGTCCGCAACCGGCCTTCTGGATCTTCTCCTGCCTCGGCAGCGCGCTGGTCGCAGGCTTCGCCCTGTCGCAGGGCGTGACCGCAGCCCCGCTCGGTGATCTCCTGATGCTCGCCGCCATCATCGCCTGTGGGCTGGGTTATGCCGAGGGCGCCAAGCTGTCGCGCAGGCTCGGCGGCTGGCAGGTCATCTCCTGGGCGCTGGTTATCTCGCTGCCCGTCATGCTCGCCCTTGCGCTCTTCAATCTGCCGCCGTCCTTTGCTGCGATCGAGACGCCGGCCTGGGCGGGCCTCGTCTATGTCTCGCTGTTCAGCATGCTGATCGGCTTCTTCTTCTGGTATCGCGGCCTGGCGCAGGGCGGCATTGCCGGTGTCGGCCAGCTTCAGCTGCTGCAGCCCTTCTTCGGCCTGCTCCTGGCGGCAACGCTGCTGCATGAGCAGGTGAGCCCGCTCATGCTCGTCGTCACCATCGCCATCGTCGGCTGCGTCGCCGGCGCCAAGAAGTTCGCCCGGTAGGCACTGGCAGGCGAGATTGCGTTTGCATTTTGCCGTGTAAGCGCGCCTGCTGATTGGCGTCACATCGCTCGATGTGGCTCAACCAGGGAGCTTGAAATGGCAAAGGGTCAACTCCGCGGCACGCGTGAAGCGCGCAAGCCGAAGAAAGACAAGTCCGCTCCGGCAGTCGCCTCGCAGCCGGGCTCGCAGGTCAAGCAGGCCGCGAGCACCGTACCATCAGGCAAGGGCGCCAGGCCCTGACCGCCACCGAGGCGTGGTCCTGAGGGCAGTCATCTCAGCCAAATAGAAAACGCTCCCGCGGCAGTCGCCACGGGAGCGTCGGTAGAACGTTGCGTTCGTTACTTCGCGAGCTTCGCCAGTTCGGCAACAAGGCCCTGCGTCGACGAATCGTGGCCGGCGGCGCTTTCCTTGCCTTCGATGACGGGCAGCAGGCCGGTCGCCAGTTCCTTGCCGAGCTCCACGCCCCACTGGTCGAAGGAGTTGATGCGGAACAGCACGCCTTCGACGAAGACGCGGTGCTCATAGAGCGCGACGAGGCGGCCGAAGGCGAACGGCGTCAGCTTGTCATAGACGAAGGTGATCGACGGGCGGTTGCCGGTGAAGACGCGGTGCGGCGCGATGAAATCGGCCTGCTTGTCGTCCATACCCTTGTCGGTCAGCTGCTTCTTGGCTTCCTCGAAGGTGCGGCCCTTCATCAGCGCTTCCGACTGCGCGATGCAGTTTGCCATCAGGAGCTGGTGCTGGTGGCGCAGCTCCGGCTCGAAGCCGTTGGCGGCGATCATGAACTCGGCGGGGATCACGCTCGTGCCTTGGTGGATCAGCTGGTAGAAGGCATGCTGGCCGTTGGTGCCGGGCTCGCCCCAGACAACAGGACCGGAATTGCCTTCGACCGGCGTGCCGTCGATGGTGACGCCCTTGCCGTTCGATTCCATGTCGAGCTGCTGCAGATAGGCAGGGAAGCGCGACAGGCGCTGGTCGTAGGGCAGGATCGCGCGCGTGGCGTAGCCTAGAACGTTGCGATTGTAGAAGCCGATCAGGCCGAGCAGGATCGGCAGGTTCTTGGCAATCGGCGCCGTGCGGAAGTGGTTGTCGACCGAGTGCGCGCCATCGAGGAACTTGCCGAAGTTCTCAGGACCAACGGCGATCATCAGCGGCAGGCCGATGGCCGACCAGATCGAGTAGCGACCGCCGACCCAATCCCAGAAGCCGAACACGCGTTCGCTCTCGATGCCGAAGGCGGCAACCTTGTCGAGCGCCGTCGAAACGGCTGCGAAGTGATGCTGGACGGCTGCTTCGCCGAGCGCATCGGCGACGAACTTGCGCGCCGTCTGGGCGTTCGTCATCGTCTCGATGGTGGTGAAGGTCTTGGAGGCGACGATGAAGAGCGTCGTTTCCGGCTGCACCAGCTTCAGGATGTCGGCGATGTGCGCGCCGTCGATGTTGGAAACGAAGTGCGCGCGCGGGCCGTCATGGAAAGGTGCCAGCGCCAGCGTCGCCATCACGGGGCCGAGGTCGGAGCCGCCGATGCCGATGTTGATGACGTCGGTGATCTTCTTGCCGGTCGCACCCTTCAGCGCGCCCGAGCGAATGCCGTCGGCGAACTTGCCCATGGCGGCGAGCACGCCGTTGACGTCAGGCATCACGTCCTTGCCGTCGACGATTACAGGGGTGTTCGAACGGTTGCGAAGGGCTGTGTGCAGCACGGCGCGGTTTTCGGTGAAGTTGATCGCCTTGCCCGAGAACATCTCGTCGCGCTTGGCCTCGACACCTCCGGTTTCGGCGAGCTTGACCAGAAGGGCCAGCACTTCGTCGTTCACGGCGGTCTTCGAGAAATCCATCAGGAGGTCGTCGAGCGAGGCGGTGAAGCGCGAAAAGCGTTTCGGATCGGCCGCGAAGGCAGCACGGATATCGGTGGCCTTGGTGGCAGCCGCGGTGCTTTTCAGTTGGTCGACGATGGCATTCATGGGAGGCTCCTTTGCAGGGCGTGAGGGTCGCGGAAACTATTCGCTTTACCGGGTGCAAATCAAGTTATGTCTGAAACTATTCATAAAAAGGGTGCGCACGTCGCGCTTGATGCGCCAGCGCAGTCGGGCTATATTGGAGAGGTTGCAGGCGGAGCTGTAACTCCACCTGCTGCGCTTACTTAGGTATGGAATGCGACCCGGACGCTGATTGACCAGCTTGTCCGGGTTCTCCTTACCGTAAGCGTGATGCTAAGCGGTCGAAACCACATATCATCACCTCCCGTTCTGATGGCAAGGCTCTTGCCGAAGTCGGCGCGGCCCATCCTCGCCGATAGGCCGCATTGCCGCGACCTGTGCTGCTTCTGCCTCAAAACACGGCGATAGCAGCACAGTTCTGGGTTGTGCTCAATTGCGAAAATATTACGCGCGCAGATCCTTGCGCAGGATCTTGCCGACCGGCGATTTCGGCAGCTCGGTGCGGAACTCGATGAAGCGCGGCCGCTTGTAGTTGGTGAGGTTGGCCACGCAGTGCGCCTTAACATCGGCCTCGGTCAGAGCAGGATCCTTGCGCACCACGAAGAGCTTCACCGCCTCGCCGGAATGCCCATCGGCCACGCCGACGGCTGCCGCCTCCAGGATGCCCGGGTGCATCGCCGCCACTTCCTCGATCTCGTTCGGGTAGACGTTGAAGCCCGAGACCAGGATCATGTCCTTCTTGCGGTCGACGATCTTGGTGTAGCCGCGGGCATCCATGAAGCCCATGTCGCCGGTGCGGAAATAGCCGTCGGGGGTCATGGCGCGCGCCGTCTCATCCGGCTTGTTCCAGTATCCGGCCATCACCTGCGGCCCGCGAATGCAGATCTCGCCAACCTCGCCGAGCGGCAGCGACGCGCCGTCCTCGTTGCGGATATCGAGATCGGTGGACGAGATCGGCAGGCCGATCGCGCCGGTGAATTCGGGCGAATCGAAGCGGTTGGCGGTGGCGACGGGCGAGGTCTCGGAAAGCCCGTATCCCTCGGTAATATGGTTTCCGGTAATCGTCAGCCAGCGCTCCGCCACCGGCCGCTGCACGGCCATGCCGCCGCCCAGCGAAATCACCAGCGAGGAGAAATCGACCTTGGCGAATTCAGGGTTGTTCATCAGCGCGTTAAACAGCGTGTTGAGCCCGGGGAAGACGTGGACGTTGGATTTCGAGAACTCGCGCACCAGGGCAGGGATGTCGCGCGGGTTGGCAACGAGGATGTTATGCGCGCCGAGCGACATGCCCATCAGCGAGTTCACCGTCAGCGCGAAGATATGGTAGAGCGGCAGCGCGCAGAGGAAGTTCAGCACATCCGGCCGCTGGCGCTTCTCGAAGGCGGATTTCAGCCAGAGTTCCAGCTGCAGCTTGTTCGACAAGAGGTTCTTGTGCGTCAGCACCGCACCCTTGGCGATGCCAGTCGTGCCGCCGGTATATTGCAGGAAGGCGATGTCGCTGCCGACAAGACCCGATGGCTTCAGCGCCGCGCCGTCACCCTCACCAAGCACCTGCTTGAAGGTCTTGTGTCGCGGGATCGACCACGCGGGAACGAGCTTCTTCACCTTGCGCACGAGGAGATTGACAATCAGCCCCTTGGCGCCCAGCATTTCGCCGAGCGAGGTCACCACCACATGGCGCACATCAGTATGGCCGAGCACCTGCTGGACGGTGTGGGCGAAGTTTTCCAGAACGAAGATCGCCTTGGCGCCGGCATCGCGCAGCTGATGCTCCAGTTCGCGTGGCGTATAGAGCGGGTTGACGTTCACCACCACGAGCCCGGCGCGCAGGATGCCATAGACGGCGATCGGGTTCTGCAGCACGTTCGGCATCATCACCGCGACACGATCGCCCTTTTGCAGGCCGATCGCCTGCAGCCATGCGGCGATCTTGCGCGTCTGGCTTTCCAGCTGGCGGTAGGTGAGCGTCTTGCCCATGCTGGAAAAGGCGATGCGGTCGGCATAGCGCGCGCAGGATTTCTCAAGCAGCTCCGCCAGTGATTCGTATTCCAGCGCCGGAAGCTCGGCCGGTACGATCGCCGGATAGGTGGCAAGCCACGGCTTGTCGGGCCTTTCACCGCCAGGATGGGCGGAAATGCTGTTCATCGTGTCTCTCTCCCTGTCGCTGCCGGCGGGGCGCCCGTCGAAACTATTGGATGATCCTCCATCCTCCAATACG
Source organism: Rhizobium sp. Rhizsp42 (assembly GCF_047304155.1). NCBI lineage: Bacteria > Pseudomonadati > Pseudomonadota > Alphaproteobacteria > Hyphomicrobiales > Rhizobiaceae > Rhizobium > Rhizobium sp. Rhizsp42. Next base: position 125,349 of record NZ_JBGLYS010000008.1, read on the forward strand.
GCAGCTTATGTCATTGCTCGAATGGTTCAAGCAGCATCAGGCTACAATAACCTTGACGTAAACGTCAATATTGTAGCGCCCGCCAAAATTGCGGATCGAATTCGGGAACAACGGGCATCGGGCGACGTTTTCAATTCATACGCCAGGCACGAGGAGTAGAGGCCAGGCACGAGGAACCAACCGAAAGGGAGTAGAGACATGCTGCAACAGGACAACGACAAGACCCTCCGTGACCCGAACGTCAAGGACACGCACTCGCTGATCGCCAGCGACCGTGTGGAAGGCACCCGCGTCTACGGCGCCGATGGCAAGCACATCGGCTCGATCGAGCGCCTGATCCTCGGCAAGAGGGATGGCCGTGTTGCCTATGCCGTGCTGAGCTTCGGCGGCTTCATGGGCATTGGCCACGATCACTACCCTCTGCCCTGGGATAAGCTGTCCTACGACACGCAGCTGGATGGCTACCGCATTGATCTGACCAAGGAACAGATCGAAGGCGCGCCAAGCTACGCGGATGATGACGACACCTGGTACAACGACAACGGCCGCCGGGTCTACGATTACTACGGCGTGCCGCCCTACTGGATGTAAGTCTCCCGCGAGGCCGCAACGGAAGGGTCCCGCCGCGTGCGGGACCCACCGACGGCCACAAAAACCTCCGGCGAAAGTCGGAGGTTTTTGCATGAGTGCATTGGCCTTAGCTCAACCCGCGGACACGAGATCGTTGGCCGAGCGCAGAACCGTCCCCACCACGATATCAGCCACACCGATCTTCGCCTGCGTCTCCAACTCGAACACATGCGTCTCGCCCGGCAAAAGCGTGATCAGCATCGTATCCACCACCGCATCCGGATCGAGACGATCAGCCATCAGGCAGAGATCCTTCAGCAGGCTCTCGGCGGTCACCGCAACCGCGTAACCGCTCTCCCGTTTGCTGACCTCGATCCTCATCTCCGGCTTCGGCAGCTTAAGCTCGATATCCTCGACAAAGTAGTGGAACGCCCGCCGGTCCAACATGTCGACGACGATCACTTCATTGCTCGGGTCGTCGGCGGTCGCGATATCCTCGGGCAGCGTGAATGCCTTCGCCTCAAACCGGTCGCAAAGCAGCCGCCAGAATTCGAACTCGGCAAGCACGGTCCCATCAAGCCGCAGCCGCTTGCCCGAAATCTTCGCCCGCCAAAACAGCGTCCGCTCGTTGACGGCAACGGCCGCGAGCCCGCCTTCGCGCGGCTGGATCGTCAGAAGCCGGGGATCGAAAGCCTGTCGCATCGCATACCACAGAGGCTTGCGCCGCCCGGCCGAATCCAGCGCCGCCCAGGAGGTCACCGGCCAGCAATCGTTGAACTGCCAGACGACCGCGCCCCTGCAGATATCGCGGTGCGAGCGCATGTGCTCGACCGCGAAGCGGATGGCGCGGGCCTGGTTCAGCTGCGTGGCGAAATGCCAGTCGTTCATCGTTTGCGGCTCGGGCAGATGGCCGATGAGCCCACGGATCAGCTTGTCATTGCCCTGCGTCGCCTTCTGGTGGTGGAAGACGCCGTTGGAGATCGGCGTCAGCGGCGCGTCGTGCACGCTTTCTTCCAGCGTCGCCCAGTTGGGCGGCGCCTGCCAGCCGAATTCGGAGCAGAAGCGCGGGATGTAGTTGCGGTAGACCTCGTAGCCCACGTCGTTCCACACATCCCATATGTGCTTGCATCCATGCGCATCCGCATTCGGCTCGATCTCCATCGTGCCGGAATAGGGACTGCCGGGATAGTAGGGGCGGTCGGAATCGAGCTCGGCGCAAAGCCTAGGCAGGATATCGAGATAGTAGCCGAGCCCCCAGCTCTCACCTTCCTTGATGATCGGCCGCCAGCCCCACTCGTCGAAGCCCCAGATATTCTCGTTGTTGCCGTTCCAGACGATCAGTGAGGGATGCGGCATCAGCCGCGCGACGTTGTCGCGCACCTCCGCCTCGACCTCACCACGGAGCGGCTCTTCCTCGGGGTAGGAGGCGCAGGCAAACAGGAAATCCTGCCACACCAGCATGCCCACGCGGTCGCACTCCTCGTAAAACTCATCCCGCTCGAAGATGCCGCCGCCCCATACCCGCAATAGGTTGATGTTGGCGGCCTTCGCTTCGTCGATCCGCGAGGCGTAGCGCTCGGCGGTGACCCGCGAGGGGAAGCAATCGTCGGGGATCCAGTTGGCGCCGCAGAGAAACAGCGCCACGTCGTTGATCACGAAGGTGAAGGCCGAGCCATGCTCGTCCAGGGACGTATCGAGCCGCACCGAACGGAAGCCGATCTGCTTGGCGTATTCGTCGAGCAGTTCATCGCTCTCGCCGTCCCGCAGCTCGACCCGCAGCGGATAAAGCGGCTGCGCGCCGAGATGATGCGGCCACCAGATCTGCGGGGAGGGAACGCGCACCTGGAAGCTGACCTCGTCGCTCCCGGCCGCGACGATCTCACTATGCGTGACGCCGCCGATGCTGGCCGTGATGCGGCAGGCACCGGCGTCACCTGCGCGCGCGATCTTTGCCCGCACAGTCACCAGCCCGTCTCCACCGGCAAGCGTTGCCGAAACCAGCGTCTCGGCCAGCCGCGCCTTCGCCCAGCGCTCCAGTCGCACCGGCTTCCATATCCCCGCCGTCACCAGCGTCGGGCCCCAGTCCCAGCCGAAATTGCAGGCCATCTTGCGCATCAGGTTGCCGGGGCCGGGATAGTTGTTCGGCCTGTAGCCGTAATGCGCTTCCATCTCGGCGCCATAGGCATAGGCCGAGCGGAAGGTCACGACCAGCTCGTTGCCCTCGGCCTTCAGGCGATCGGAAACGTTGAAGCGATAGGTGCGGTGCATGTTGAACGTCTGGCCGATCTCTTCGCCATTAAGCGAGATCGTCGCCACCGTATCCAGCCCGTCGAAGACAAGCTCCTGCACGAAATCGGCATCGGGCGATGCGCCGAAGCGGCAATGATAGGTCCAGTCCTCGCGACCGATCCAGTCATTGGTGATCTCGTTGACGTCGATATAGGGGTCGGGGATCAACCGGCTCGCCAGAAGGTCCAGATGCACGCATCCGGGCACATGCGCCGGCACTGTTTTCGGCAGATCTGGCTTTCCTGCAACGTTACAGTTGAGGGTCCAGCCGGTATGCAGGTCTGTCTTGGAAATCATCGGGGTCTCTTAGAGATAGCGGCCGTGGCGCTGCAGGACTTCGATCTTGTAGCCGTCGGGATCGGTAATGAAGAAGAACAGGGCGAGCAGCTTACCGTCCCGGTTGAGCTCCGTGAGCTTGCCGGGATTGAGCCCGGCTTCCGTCAGCCGCTTGTGCTCGACGGCGACCTCGTCGACCGACACCGCCAGATGCCCATAGCCGTCGCCGAGGTTATAGGGTTCGACGCGGCCCTTGTTGACAGTCAGTTCCAGCTCGAAGCCGGTCTCGTTGTTGCTGAGATAGATCAGCGTGAAGGTGTCGAAATCAATGCGGTCGGCGACCTCGAGCCCGAAGACCTTGCCGTAGAATTCGACCGAGCGCGCTTCGTCGAGAACGCGGATCATCGAGTGAATCATCTTGGCCAAGGCTGCCTCCATCGTGCGTATCAGGCCGCTTTGGTAGCTGCTGCCTTAGGCGGTGCGCAAGCCCATTCTTCGCGTCATCGCGCTTTCCACCAATCCCACCGCGTCATAGATCAACAGCGCCATCAGCCCGACGATCAGGCCGCCCTGCAGGATGAAGGCGGTGTTGTCAGATATCAGCCCGGCGATGATCACTTCGCCCAGCCCCTTGGCGGCCACCGTCGAGCCGATGGTCGCCGTTCCGATATTGATCACGGTCGCCACCTTCACGCCCTCGATGATCAGCGGCAGCGCCAGCGGCAGCTCCACCTGGAACAGCCGCTGCGTCGGGTTCATGCCCATGCCGTCGGCGGCATCGAGCACGGCGGGGGAGACCTGGCGCAGGCCGGAGATGGTGTTCTCGAAGATCGGCAGCAGCCCGTAGAGAAACAGCGCCACCAGCGTCGGCCCGGCACCAAAGCCCATGGCCGGCACTGCCAGCGCCAGCACCGCGACCGGCGGAAAGGTTTGCCCCGCATTGGCGATGGCGCGCGACAGCGGCAGGAAATCGGCGCCGCTCCGCCGCGTCACGAAGACGCCACCCACAATGGCGACCACGGCGCTCCCGACAATCGAGATCAGCACCAGCTGCAGATGCCCGAGCGCCAGAAGCGGCAGGCTGCTTTGCGTGTAGACAGCGGGCGCGTTGTTCTTGGTGAGCGGCGTCAGCAGGAAGGACAGCCACTCCGTCCTGAACAACAGGATCAGGAGCAGCGCCAAGGCCGCGACGCGAAAGAGATTGGCGGTGAGGAGCTTCATTCCTTGCGGCCCAGCTCCAGGAGGTGCGACATCGAGATCGATCCGATCGCCGCCTTCTTCTCGTTCTCGACGGCGGCTTCGTCGATCCCCTGCCAGATCATTTCGGCCAGCGCGTCGCGCAGGCTGAGCGATTGCGGCAGGCCGTGATCGAGCCCGGCCTTGGCCGGCGCCATGCCCGATGTCAGCGGCAGCAGCGACATGCGCTTCAGCGCCCGGTCGGTCGTCCCGGTCAGTTGTTGCACGAACGGGTCGGCGGGCTCGGTGATGATCTTTTCAGGCGTCGAATATTGCAGCAGCCTGCCGCCGCGCATCACCGCGATCCGGTTGCCGAGGTGGAAGGCCTCGTCCATGTCGTGGGTGACGAGAATGATCGTCGTGCCGAACTGCTTCTGGATCGCCAGAAGATCGTCCTGCGCCTTGCCGCGAATGACGGGATCGAGCGCGCCGAAGGGTTCGTCCATGATCAGCACTTCCGGCCCCGCGGCCAGCGCCCGCGCAACGCCGACGCGCTGCTGCTCGCCGCCGGAAAGCTGATGCGGGTATTTCCTGGCGAAGGATTTGGGGTCGAGATTGAAGAGGCCGAGCAGTTCATCGACGCGCGCATCGATCCTGCCACGCTCCCAGCCGAGCAGCTGCGGCACCGTCGCGATGTTCTGCGCTACCGTGCGGTGCGGAAAGAGCCCGTTGCCCTGGATCACGTAGCCGATATTGCGGCGCAGCTCCGTCTCCGGCACATCGGCCACGTTGCGGCCGCCGACGCGGATTTCGCCTGACGTCATCGGCACCAGCCGGTTGATCATCCGGATCAGTGTCGATTTTCCGGACCCAGAGGTTCCGACGATGACGGTGATCTCTCCCTTCTCAACCGTCATAGACACATTGTCGACCACGGTCGTATCGCCGTAGCGCTTGGTGACGTTGCGGATGTCGATCATGCTCATGCGGCAGGTCCCCGTATGCTGTCGGCGACCGCATCGAGAATGACGGCCGAAGAAAAGGCGAAGATGACGGTCGGCACGGCGCCGAGGAGAACGAGGTCCATGGCCGTCTGGCCGAGCCCCTGGAAGATGAAGACGCCGAACCCGCCACCGCCGATCAGCGCCGCCACCGTCACCAGCCCGATCGCCTGCACCAGCACGATGCGAATGCCCGTGAGGATGACGGGCAGCGCCAGCGGCAGGTCGATGCCGGTGAGGATCTGCCGCCGCGTCAGCCCCATGCCGGCGGCGGCATCGCGCACGGCGGGGTCGACACCCTCGAGACCGACGACGGTGTTGGCGACGATCGGCAGCAGCGAATAAAGCACCAGCGCGATCAGCGCGGGTGCCGCGCCGATGCCGCTGATCCCGATCGTCGCCGCTAAGGGAACATGCGCCGCGAGATAGCCGAGCGGCAACATCAGCAGGCCGAAGAGCGCGAGGCTCGGGATCGTCTGGATCAGGCTCAGCCCCTGCAAGAGCGCTGCCCGGAGCTTGGGCACCCAGAAGCAGACAATGCCGAGCGGCAGGCCGATCGCCACAGAGATCGCCAGCGATCCGAAGGCCAGCTCAACATGCGTCCATGCCTCGGCCCAGAACTGGTCGCCGCGATTGGCGAATTCGCGCATGATCGAGAGGCTGTCGAGCAGCCCCGACCATAGAAAGATGCCGAGCAGGCAGGCGTAAGCAGCAAGCGCCGCGACCCGCATCCACGGCTTCAGCCGCACCTTCACCAGCGCATCCGATATGATCAGCGATGTGACCGCGAGCAGCACCCAGAAGCCGCCGCCCGGCGTCATGCGCGCCGCCGTGCTGCCCTCTGGCGTAAAGGACGTCGCCACGAAGCCGATCGCCGCCAGCAATGCCGCCAGACAGAGCGTCGAGATCGCAAGCCGCGCATAGGCGTTTTCGAGGAACAGCACCGCGCAGGCCGAGAAAACGAGGAGCAGGGTGAGGATGATGACGGAGGGCTGGTCCAGAAGCTGCATCAGCAACATCGGCTTGCCCGATGCGATCCGGTTCGCCTTCACATAGATGAATGGCAGCAATGCCGCCGCCGCGACGCCCGCGACGACGAGAACGACGCCGAGCCGGTCCAGTCTGCGGACCGCTAAGGTTTCTTCCATCGATCCATCCCAGCCTGGAAGGAAAACGGCCCCGCATCCATTGCTGGACGCGGAGCTTCGGCGATTACTTCAGGAAGCCTTTTTCCTTCAGGTAGGTCTCGGCGACGCTCTTCGCCGGCTCGCCATCGACCTGGATCTTGCCGTTCAGCTTGCGCAGCTCGTCGGCCGTCAAGCTCTTGAAGATCGGCGCCAGGATCTCTTCGATCTTCGGGTTCGCCTTCAGTACCTCCTCGCGGATGATCGGCGTCGGCGCATAGACCTGCTGCACGCTCTTGTCGTCTTCGAGAACGGTGAGCTCGGCGGCCTCGATCGCGCCATCCGTGCCGTAAACCATCGCGGTATTGGCGCCGTTCGTCTGGTCGGCGGCGGCCTTGATCGTGGCGGCGGTATCACCGCCCGAAAGCACGATTTCCTGTTCCGGCTTCAGCGTGAACCCGTAGGTCGTCTGGAACGCCGGCAGCGCGCCGGCGGTGTTGACGAATTCTGCCGAGGCCACGAGCTTCGCTTCGCCGCCACCGGCGACCCACTTGCCGAAATCGGACATGCTCTTCAGGTTGTTTTTCCCGGCAACGTCGTTGCGCACGGCGATCGCCCATGTGTTGTTGGCGGGCGAGGGCGTCAGCCAGACGATCTTGTTGGCGTCGTAGTCCAGCTTCTTCGCCATGTCGTAGCCCTGCTGGATGTTCTTCCAGGCCGCATCGTCGGGCTTGTTGAAGAAGAAGCCGGCATTGCCTGTGTATTCGGGATAGATGTCGATCTCGCCTGCGGTGATCGCCTTGCGCAACACGGGCGTGGCGCCGAGCGCGATGCGGTCCTTCGTCTTGATGCCGTTGGCGTTCAGCGCCAGCGCGATCACGTTGCCGAGCAGCGTGCCCTCCGTGTCGATCTTAGACGACACCACCACATCCGCGGCCTGCACCGCACCTGCCGTCAGGGCGCAGAGCGATACGGCAAGGGCTATTCTCTTCAGCATGACCATCCCCTTTAATCCTTCAAAGGCGCGGAAAGCCTTGGCGCAAGGCGAACCGCTCGAAACTCCCCGGCGAAGACAGCGGACTGTCGGCGACCGATCCAATGCGTAACTGACATAGTGTGCACGATTGAAAAATCGATGCGATTGCGAAAATACTGTTCACGACACTGTCCAATTGATTGATGGCCGATCGTTTCAGGTCTCAGCTCGCAAATCCGATGCTGCGATGCTAACCGGAAGGAAAGGCTCAGGCTTGGACGATCATGAGATGACGAGGGAGGAAAGCGTGACAATCTTGCTTGAGGTATGCGTGGATAGCCCGCGCGGTCTGGCGGCGGCCATCGAAGGCGGTGCCGATCGTATCGAATTGTGCTCGGCGCTCGAAATTGGCGGGCTCACGCCCGTCGCCGGCATGATGAAAGCGGCAGCTGCCGCCCCCATCCCGGTCTACGCGATGATCCGTCCGCATGCCGGCCCCTTCGTGTTCGACAGCGGCGATGAAGCGGCGATGATGGCGGATATCGATGCCGTCCGCGCCTTCGGCCTCGCCGGCGTGGTCATCGGGGCAAACCTTGCAGACGGCACGCTCGACATGCCGCTGCTTCGCCGGTTGAAGGCACACGCCGCCGGCCTCGGCTCGACGCTGCACCGCGCCTTCGATCTCGTTCCCGATCCCGATGCGGCACTGGAACAGGCCGTCGAGCTTGGCTGCGAGCGTATCCTCACCTCCGGCTGCATCCCCAAGGCCATCGATGGCCTGGAGACATTGGCGCGTCTGTCGAAGAAAGCGGCCGGCCGGATCTCGATCATGCCCGGCAGCGGCGTGCGTCCCGCCAACGCGCCGCAGATCCTGCGTGCCACCGGTGCCCGCGAAATTCACGGCTCCTGCAGCTCGCCCGTAGCAAGCGTCGATCCCCGCGCGGTCGCCTTCGGCTTCGAGGCCGCGTCGCCCAACCGAACGGACGCGTCCATCGTGCGCCAGATGCGCGAGGCGATCGATAGCCTTTAGGAGACCTTGACCACGGCCTTGATCAGGCCGCTCTTCTCATGCGCCCAGCGCGCCAGATCGCGCGGCGCATCGGAGAGCGTCGTGCGGTGGGTGATCAGCCGATCCACCGGCACGAGGCCGTTGGCGATCGAGGCAGCCACGTGCTCGAAGTCGATCCGCGTCGCATTGCGGCTGCCGATGACCATCATTTCGCGCTTGTGAAACTCAGGGTCGGAGAAGCGGATATCGTCCTTGACGACGCTGACCAGAACCAGCGCGCCGCCATGCGCGACGAACTGGAACGCCTTCTCCATCGAGGGGCCATAGCCGGTGGCGTCGAAAACGACGTCGAAGCCATCCCCGCCGGTCTTCGCCTTCACCGCATCAAGCGTCGCATCATTGGCGACGATGCCCGATGTGAAGCCAAAGCGCTCGGCCGCCATTTCCAGCCGCTCGGCACTGGTGTCGAGCAAGGTCACCTCATGGCCGGCGATCCGCGAAAAGATCGCGGCCCCAAGGCCGATCGGGCCGGCGCCGATGACGAGCGCGCGTGAGCCTGCGGGCGAAAGCGAGCGGCGCACGGCATGCGCCCCGATCGCCAGGAATTCCACCGTCGCCGCCGCCTCAAGGCTCAGCCCCTGCGCCGCATAGAGATTGCCCGCCGGAACCGTGATTTCCTCGCAGAATGCCCCATCCGTGTGGACGCCGAGCACCTTGATATCGGTGCAGCAATTCGCCTTGTCCTTGCGGCAGGCGACGCATCGGCCGCAGGAGATATACGGGTTGACGATGACGGGCGTGCCGACCGCGATCTCGACCCCTGCGCCGGTTTCCACCACCGTTGCGGAGATCTCGTGGCCCATCACCCGCGGATATTCGAGAAACGGATGCTTGCCCTCGAAGATATGGTAGTCGGTGCCGCAGATGCCGACATGGCTGACGGCAAGCCGCGCCCAGCCGGCTTCAGGCGTGCCGGGAGAGGGGCGCTCGACGATCTCGAGGACACCCGGTTGTTGGCAAAGCACGGCTTTCATGACGGTTCCTGCATTCGATTGAAAGGAAGCCGGCGATCGGCCGGCTCCCAATATTGGCTTTTAGGAGCTGCGACGGCGGCGCAGCTGATCGAAGTAGACGATCACGATGATCAGCAGGCCGGTGATGATGCGCTGCCAGAACGAGTTGACGTTGAGCAGGTTGGCGCCGTTGTTGATCGTGGCCAGGATGAAGGCGCCGATCAGCGGACCATGCACGGAGCCGACCGCGCCGAACAGCGAGGTGCCGCCGATGACCGACGAGGCGATCGCCTGCAGTTCCCAACCGTCCGCCTGCGTGGCGTTGCCGATGGCGATACGCGAGGCCAGCAGCACGCCGACGAAGGCCGCGAAGGTCGCCGACAGGATGTAGGCCATGTAGATGATGCCGTTGACCCGGACACCCGACAGACGCGCTGCCTCGCGGTTGGAACCGACCGCGAAGAGATAGCGGCCCCAGCGGCTGAGATGCAGGAAGATGTAGGAGGGGATCGCGACCAGCACGACCATCCAGAACAGGCTCGGGACGCCGAGGAAGTCGGCACGGGCGAAGTTCGTGAAGGGCTCGTTGACGATGTTGATCGTCGAGCCGTTGGTGATCAGAAGCCCGATGCCGCGCAGCGACGTCAGCGTCGCCAGCGTGATGATGAAGGGCGGCAGGCCCATCTTGACGATGCCGAAGCCATGAAACACCCCGATGCCGACGCCGATCAGAAGCGTGATCAGGATCGCTGCCCAGACAGGGAAGCCCGCCTGCAGCAGCCAGGCCAGGATAACCGTACAGAAGCCGACGATCGCGCCGACGGAAAGGTCGATGCCGGCGGTGATGATCACGAAGGTCTGGCCAAGCGCCAGGATCGCCGTCATCGCGCCTTGGCGCAGAAGGTTGGAGATATTGAGCGGCGTCCAGAAGCTGGCGGTGACGACGCCGAGCAGGATCCACAGGAAGGCCAGGAGACCGATCAGGGTCAGGCCGAACAGGATGTTGACCTTGCGGCGCGGCGGTGGCGCGGCGATCTCGGTGGGGGTTACGGTCATTTTCTCTCTCCCTCTTGTTCTTTTAGACGCCGATCGCTTCGCTCAGCACTTCTTCATGCGTGGCGGCGTGGAAGTCGTGGCTTGCCACCAGCTGACCGCTGCGGAACACATGCAGCCGGTCCGCCAGTTCGTAGACCTCGGGCAGGTAGGAGGAGATGAGAATGATCCCCGCGCCCTGCTTCAGAAGCTTGGCGAACAGCCGGTAGATTTCCGCCTTGGTGCCGACATCGACGCCGACCGTCGGTTCGTCGAAGATGAAGAGCCGCGCCCCATGGCTCAGCCACTTGCCGATGACGACCTTCTGCTGGTTGCCACCCGACATCGCCGAAACCAGCACGCGCCGGCTCGGCGTCTTGATCGCCAGATCGCGAATCTGCTGGTCGGCGTTCTGCGTCTCCTCGCTGTGGCTGATGACAGGTCCCTTGCTCAGCCGCTTGAAGACCGGCAGGTTGATGTTGAGGCCGATCGGCAGGTTGAGGCAGAGGCCCTGGTCGCGGCGGCTTTCCGGCGCCAGCGCGATCCCGAGCTCCATTGCGGTGCGCTCGTCCTTGATGTTGACCTTCTTGCCCATCCAGTGGACTTCACCGGCCGTGGTCTTCTCGCGGCCGTAGAGCCCGAGCGCGAACTCGCTGCGCCCGGCGCCGATCAGGCCGTATAGGCCAACGATCTGTCCTGCCTTCACCGAAAGCGACACGTTCTCGAAGCCCGGCCCGGACAAGCCGCGGACATCGACGATGGTCTCGCCGATCGCGATCTCTTCCTTGTGATAGATCTGCTCGATCGAGCGGTTGATCATCAGCGCGATCAGCTCGTTCTCGTTGGTCTCGCCGATATCGCGCGTGCCCACATGCGTGCCGTCGCGCAGAACCGAGACGCGATCCGCCAGCTCGAAGACCTCTTCCATGCGGTGGCTGATGTAGACGATCGTCACGCCTTCGTTCTGCAGGCGTCGGATGAGCTTGAAAAGCTGTGCGGATTCCTGGCGCGTCAGATAAGCGGTCGGCTCGTCGAAGATCAGGAACTGCGTGCCGCGCATGGCCGCGCGCGCGGTCGCAACCAGCTGCTGCTGGCCGATCGTGAGATCGCTAAGCGGAACGCCGGCCGGCAGGCCGAAGCCGAGATCGTTGAGAACGGCCTGCGCCATCTTCTCCATCTCGCGCTTGCGCATCAGGCCGAATTGGTTGACCTCGTCGCCGAGGAAAAGATTGGCCGCCACGCTGAGATGCGGGCACAGAACGACTTCCTGGTGCACCGCGTTGATCCCTCGCGCGATCGCCTCGTTGGGCGTTGCAAGCGCGACCGGGTGTCCGCACCAGTGGATTTCGCCGGCCGTACGGGTGATGACGCCGGTCAGAAGCTTGATCAGCGTCGACTTGCCGGCGCCGTTTTCGCCGACGATCGCGTGGATCTCTCCGGCAAGGAAGGTGACGGTTGCCGGCTTCAGCGCCTGCACATATCCGTAATTCTTCTGCAATCCCTTGAGTTCGAGGATCGGGGCACCCGCGGGCACGCGGTTCGCCTCCTTCAGCTTGGCGCTGTCATCGTGGCGATGACTGACCTCTTCCAGGCTCATTTGCGTCTCCTCCTCGCGAATTGCCCATGCCGTCCTTCACCGTCCGCTCCCGTTGAGGAGTTCGGCCGAAGGGAAGAAGGGCCGTGCGGGATCGCTCCCGCACGGCGCTCGTCAGGTCGTTACTTGATCTTCGGGTTCAAGAGAGCGTCGATCTTCGGGTCGCTCATGTTGGCCTTGGTGACGAGGTTGGCGCCGGTATCGACGTTTGCCTCGACCTTCTCGCCCTTGGACACGGCAAGCGCGGTCTTCACACCGTCATAGCCCATGCGATAGGGGTCCTGCACCACGAGGCCAGCAATCGAGCCGTCCTTGAGGAAGCCGACCGTCTTGTCGTCGCTGTCAAACGCGATGACCTTGATCTTGTCGCCGAGCTTGTTTTCGGCGATCGCCTGGCCGACGCCCTGGCCGAGGATGAGGTTCGAGGCGAACACACCCACGAGGTTCGGGTTGGCGGTGATCAGGTCGGTCATCATGTTGAGGCCGGTCGTTGCCTGGCCGTCACCATACTTGTCGGCGATGAGCTTCAGGCCCGGATGCTTGGTCTTCAGCTGATCGAGGAAGCCTTCGCGGCGCTGCTCGAGCGAGCCGACGCCGGGCAGGTTGGTCAGGATGACGACTTCGCCTTCTTCCTTGCCGGTCATTTCCTTGATCGCCGCTGCCAGGCCGTCGGCTGCGATGCGGCCGCCCTGGACGTTATCGGTGGTGAGGAATGACTTGAAGGCCTTCGAATCCGCGCCGGAGTCGATACCGATGATCGGAACGGACTTTGCGGCTTCATCGATCGGCTTGCCGAGCGCCTTGAATTCGGTCGGCGAGATGACGATCGCGGCCGGCTTGCCGGCAACGGCGTTCTCGAGAATGCTGATCTGGCCGTTCACGTCGGACTCGGCCTGTGCGCCGAGCTCCGGCACCTTGACGCCGAGATCCTGGCCTGCTTTGCGGGCGCCGGCCAGCACGATCTGCCAGTAGAAGGACGTGGTGTCCTTGACGATAATCGGAATGGTCACGTCTGCCGCAAAGGACGGCATCGGCACGGCTGTTGCCATGACGGCGGCGCCCGCGAGAGCGGTAAACGCGCGACGCGAAAGAATGGACTTCATGCGCATGTTGGTTCTCCTCCAAGTGCGTTCTTCCTCCAGGAAATCTCTCGCGAACGCGAACAAGAGACTTTTATCGATAAAAAACATTTACGAGTTTGAAGCTAGCCGAGGCCTGCCTTGTTTGCAAGACTGCGCCTGGTAAGCCCTTTGGCTCTTTCCGGACCAGTCCTGCACCCGCTTATCGATCGAGCCGCCGGCGTCAAAACGCCGGCAACTCCCCATTCCCAGTCTCGTTGCCTTTTCCTCCGAGGCCAGACGTCCCTCCAAGACATCCGGCCAAAAAGGCTTCGAGTTCGATTTATGAAACATAGGTTCCGCGTGAATGTCAATACGGAACGTTTATTCCGTTTCTGTCCTTATCCCCAGAATACCTCGTCCGGCAGCACCACGCCTTTCTTCAGGATGATGTTGCCGTAGAGCCGAAACTCGGTGGTTGCGACGATATAGGCGGCCTTGCGCGACCGTTCATAGAAGGCGAAGCGCTCGAGCGTCGAAATGCCGAAATCGCCGGCACGCTTGGAAACGATTGCCTGAAACTCCTTGCAAACTTCGGGCACCGCGGTCGGATCGCCCACCACTTCCATCACCCAGGCCGATTCCGGCACGAATGTATCGAGCGGCATATGCGTCAGGATCGCTTCCGCCATGGTCGTGGCACTGACGCCATCGGCACGGATCATTTCCGGGCCCATCGAGAAGGACGGGAAGTTGGCGTCGGCGATGACGATCTCGTCTCCATGGCCCATGCGCGCGATGGCGCACAAGAGATCGGGGCTGAGGACGGGATGAATTCCTTTAAGCATTCTGTTTTTCCTTAAACGCGAACAGCATCGTCGCCGAGTGGCGGCGCAACGAGAGTGAAGCTATCGAATTCCGGATAGATCGTCTCCGGCAAAATCGGTGAGAAGAGGTCCATGTTGCGCGTCACGCTGGATGCCTTGCCGGTGCCGATCAGCACCGACGACACGAGCGGGTCGCGCAGCGCGAACTGCAGCGCCGGCGCGGCGAGCGATACACCGTTCTTGGCTGCGACCGCTTCCATGCCGCGCACCTTGGCGAGCACCTCTTCGGTCGCCGGCATATAGTCGAAATTCGACCCCGCCACCGCACCGGTCGCGAGAATACCGGAGTTGAAGACACCGCCGACCACAAGCGACGTCCCCTTCTTGCGGCAGAGCGGCAGCAGTTCGGCCTCGGCCGAGCGGTCGAGCAGCGTGTAGCGCCCGGCCATCAGGATGCAGTCGATATCGGCATTGCGCATCACGTCGAGGCAGACGGGCACCTCGTTGACACCAAGCCCGAAGGCCTTGATCGCGCCCGATGTCTTCAGCTCTTCCAGCGCCTTGATGCCTGTGTCGAGGAACTGCTTGAGATAGACGGCGTTCTTCGCCGCGCCATGCGTATAGCCGCCGATATCGTGCACATAAAGGATGTCGATCCGGTTCAGCCCCAGCCGCGCGTAGCTGAATTCGACCGAGCGCATGATGCCGTCATAGGAGTAGTCGTAGTCGGCATCAAACGAGAGCGGATCGACATAAGAGTAGTCGGGAACCGTCCCCGTCGGCACCGGGTGCAGCAGCCGCCCGACCTTGGTGGAGAGCACCCATTCACTTTCCGGCTTGCCGCGCAGGAAATCGCCGACATGGCGCTCGCCGAGCCCCAGGCCATACCAGGGCGCCACGTCGAAATAGCGGATGCCGCTATCCCATGCCGCGTCGAGCGTTTCCATCGCCTGGTCTCGCGGACAGGCGCGGTAGAGGCCGCCAAGGGCTGCGGCGCCGAAGCTCACTTCGGTCACCTCAAGCTCGGTCCGGCCGATCCTCCTCGTCTTCATCATTCCTCCCTGAAGACTATCGATATTCTTGATTAAAGCGTTGCTCCGAGATGCCAAGGCACGAATTCGTTATCGCCGTAGCCGAATTCCTCGCTCTTGGTTTTCTTGCCCGATGCCGTATCGATGATCAGGTCGAAGATCTCGCGTCCCTTGCCGGATATCGTCGCATCGCCGCTGGCGATCGTGCCGCAGTCGATGTCCATGTCCTCTTCCATCGAGGCATAGAGCGCCGAATTGCTGGAGAGCTTGATGGATGGTGCCGGGCGACAGCCGAAGCAGCTGCCGCGGCCGGTGGTAAACGCGATCATGTTGGCACCGCCCGCGACCTGGCCGGTGGCCGAGACGGGATCGTAGCCGGGTGTGTCCATGAAGACGAGCCCGGGTGCGGTCACCCGTTCGGCATAACCATAAACCGCCGTCAGCGGCGAACGTCCGCCCTTGGCCACAGCCCCGAGCGACTTTTCCAGGATGGTGGTCAGCCCGCCGCGCTTGTTGCCGGGGGAGGGGTTGTTGTCGAGCGAGGCGCCGTGCATCGCCACATATTTTTCCCACCAGACGATCTTCTCGTCGAGCTTGCGAGCGACCTCCTCGCTGACCGCGCGGCTGCGAAGCAAATGCTCGGCGCCGTAGATCTCGGAGGTTTCCGACAGGATCGCCGTGCCGCCGGCCGCTGCCAGAAGATCGGCGGCGACACCAAGCGCCGGATTGGCGGTGATGCCCGAGAAGCCGTCGGAACCGCCGCACTGCATGCCGATGATGATATCGCTGATCGGCAGCGGCACGCGCCGCTCGCGCCCGACATCGTCGGCGATCTCCTTGAGCATGCCCATGGCGCGCTCGACGGCGCGACGCGATCCGCCGGCATCCTGAATGTTGAAATGACGCTTGGAATTGCCGGCGCCGCTCTGGCCGTAGAGCGTCAGCTGGTTGACCTCGCAGCCGAGGCCGATCATCAGCACGCCGCCGAAATTCACATGCCTGGTATAGCCGGCAAGTGTCCGGTGCAGAACGGCCATGCCGTCGCCGGTCGAGCTCATGCCGCAGCCCTGGTCATGCACGATCGGAACGAAACCGTCGATGCCCTCGTAATGCGGCAGGATGGTGCGATTGGCCTGGTCGGCGATGGCGCGACAGACCGTGGTGGAACAGTTCACGCTGGCGATGATGCCGATATAGTTGCGTGTCGCCGAGCGCCCGTCGGCGCGCTTGTAGCCCATGAAGGTGCGTGCGCGGTCCGCGGCGCTTGCTTCCTCCGGCGCCGAATTGGCGGTGGCAGCCAGGCGGTCGTTTTCGAAATGCAGGTTCTGGCTATGGATGTGCTGGCCGGCCTTGACGTCCGATGTCGTGCGCCCGATCGCCTGCCCGTACTTCACCACCGGCTGCCCGAGCGCGATATCGCTGAGCGCGATCTTGTGACCGGGGTCGATCTTCTCCAGCGTTGTTATCCCCGCCACCATCTCGCCGGCGGCGATCGGGGCCGTGGCCACCGCGACATTGTCGCCCGATGACAGGATAATCCAAGGGTCTTTCTTCAACGATCTTCTCCCTAGGGAAACACTCGCTGCATCGGCGAATGCGCATTGCTTTTGTTTTTTATCTACAATAAACATTTTCAAGTCAACGGGATTATTGATCCTGTGGACGAGGGAGGCAAACAGCCGCGGACGATCCAAAATAAGATAAGGATCGCCGAGAGATAAGCTCCTGCCACGCGCCGGCGCCCGCCATTCGCGGGCTTTCGCCGTGTGCCGCAGGGCAACAAGGCGGGGTGTGCATGGCGCGGCAAAACACGGTCTTCAAAGAAGCGTATAATCGCTATGTCGCGGCTCTACGCGCCGATGAGACCCTGCCCTCCGAGCCCGATATCGCCGCCAAGCTTGGCATTAGCCGCAGCACCGCCCGCGCCATCCTGACCCGGCTGGATGAGGAAGGCATCATCAGCTGGAACAAGCGCCAGAAGGTGGTGTTGCGCACGCCGACCCAGGCCGATCTCTTTCCCTCGGAAGAGACCGATTCCCTGCACAACATCATCGAGCGCAGCTTCATGCAGCGCATCCTGTCGGATGATGCAGCCCCCGGCACGCAGATCAACGAGCTGGAGCTCGCCCGCGACATCGGCACCGGCACCACAAGCGTGCGCGAATTCCTCATCCGCTTCTCGCGCTTCGGGCTGATCGAGAAACGGCCGAACAGCCACTGGATATTGAAGGGTTTTACCCGCGAATTCGCGCTGGAGCTCGCCGAGGTCCGCGAGATGTTCGAGCTCCATTCCGCCGCCGAATTCGGCCGGCTGCCTGCCGATAACGAAGCCTGGCGGGCTCTGGCGGAGATCAAGGCCGAGCACCACGCCCTGCTCGATGATCTCGACGGTCGCTACAAGGAATTCTCAGCCCTCGACGAGCGCTTCCATCTGCTGATCCACGGAGCCGCGAAGAACCGCTTCATCGCCGATTTCTACGACGCCATCGCCATCGTCTTCCACTATCACTACCAGTGGAACAAGGCCTTCGCCCGTCAGCGCAACGAACGCGCCATCCACGAGCATCTGGATTATATCGCCGCCCTTGAAGCCGGCGATCCCGTCGCGATCGAGGCCGCCTGCAGGGTGCACCTGCGCTCCGCGCGCCAAACCTTGCTGCAGTCTTTGCCGCAGACTGCGACGGACGCGGAAGCCTTGGCGAAGTAACGCCGAGCGGCGTCGTGCGGGCGAAAAAAAGCCCGCTCAGGGCGGGCCACGTCTCGCGAACTCAATACAATCGATAACGCAATACCAACGAGACAGCTCAACCTACCACCCCGCGCGCCGCCTTGCACTTCGCTCATTCGGATGAGTTTCGCAGGCTGGCATCAGGCAATGGGAGCAGGCGCTTCTTACGGCGTCATGCGTCTCGGCAGATCGAAGCAAGCTCGATCGCAAACGGCTTAGCGCCGGGGAAAATCATTCCATCCGGAAGCACGCGCCTTCGCGAAAACGATCTGCGCCTCACGCCCCAGAAAGAGCAGGCCGAAGATGCCTATGATCGTCAGGATATCCCACATGTGCGCTCTCCCCAATTGCGTTGCGGGCCGTGCCTCAGAGCCCTCATGACACGGCCCGCCCAATCCAAACGCGACCGCCATCACGTTTCAGGACGATCGCACTCATATGCGACATCAATGCGTCGCGGTATCGCGAATTCTGGGGATGTGGCCGTTTGGCGCATCACTTTACGGTGCGCGCGCAAGGGCAAATCGTGAGCGCGGTCGAAATTCTTTCGGCCGGGCCTAATTCCTGAGTTTCCTGATCGAAAACCTCGAAGAGCGACTTGGAGACTACTTGATGGCGCGAATTTTGTGACTTTTTTCGTGGCGGCCACAAGAACAACTCCCGAGTTGTACCATTTTCATCAGATTTAGCTAATCGTATCCATACTTTGTTAACCGTGATTTTCTTAGTTAAGCACCCATAGGCTGCAAGAATCAGCCGAAACGCTCTTCGTTTTAATTCAAGGTTTTATTTATCTGGATCTCCGATGACGTCCCTTTTGACAAACACCTCGGCGCTTGCAGCACTTCAGACGCTTAGCTCTCTCAACTCAGGACTGCAGGAGACCCAAGGCCGGATATCGTCGGGCCTGCGCGTGGAAACGGCGTCCGATAACGCCGCCTACTGGTCCATCGCCACAACGATGCGGTCCGACGGCAAGGCGGTCTCCGCGGTCTCGGATGCGCTGGGAATGGCGTCCGCCAAGGTCGATGTCGCGTATGCCGGTACTGACTCGATCGTCGACGTGTTGACCGAGTTCAAGGCGAAGCTCGTTGCCGCGACGGAAGACGGCGTCGACAAGGCTAAAGTCCAGGATGAATTGAAGCAGCTCAATCTCCAGGCCGAAAGCATCGTGGCTTCGTCGAGCTTCAATGGAGTCAACTGGCTGACCACCGATGCCCCGACACATCTCATGGTCACGGATGATCTCACAGCCTCCGTCATGTCGTCGTTCGTCCGCTCGGATGACGGATCGGTAAAGGTGGAAACGGAAAGCGTGAATCTCAAGCTGAGCAGCATGCTGAACACCGGCGGTGGCGGCATCCTGCAGAAGGAGTTGGGCGGTGTCGGCGATATCGGTGGCTTCCGCGGCACCAACATCAATTCCGACGCCCATCAGGGCCACGAGAACCACAATTTCGCCGGCCCCGCCACCTTCGGTTCGGCGGACTACATCGACTTCGATCTGGTGGTCGATGCGGGAGACTATTCCGCTGGCGAAACCTTTACCGCGCTCAGGATCGACAAGAGCGTGATCGACGCCGCCTTGGGCACGAACGACGGCAAGATTCGCAACGCTTCCGACATGCGCAAGGTGCTCAACCAGGTCTTCTCCGATAACGGCGTCCCCGCGACAGCCAATGAGACGCGTTTCTCCGGTTCGCTGACGGCGGCGAGTTTCGAGATCGCTTCGCTGGAGACCTCTGGTCATCCGGGCTCCAGTATTGACATAACGGGCGTTGCATCGGATTTCGACGGCGTCTACCCGTCCGGCTTCGGGCTCGGTCTGGAGAATGCGCCGCTTGCCAATCACGACAATATGTATCCTGAGGCCCACATGACGTTCGGCCGGTCGTTCACCGTTTCCGAGGAGGCGTCGATCACCTTCGATGTACAGGTTGGTCCCAGCCCGATGCAGACCTACACGATCGACCGGGCGACTGTTGATGCGGCGCTCGGCACGAGCGATGGTTATGTCGGCAATGCCACGGACCTCGCCACCATCATTGCATTCGCCTCGGCGGGCAGCAATCTGGTGGTCGTGCCATCGGGCGATACCATCACATTCTCGGCCGATCGAAGCATCTACCCCGAGGCGGGCAACCACGCCGCCCGCGTCAGCGTTGGCAACGTGCAGTCCGATCCGCCATGGACGCTCGAGTTCGACCTCGACGAGGTCGACGTCACTGGCTCCGCCTTTGGTGTCGATGAGTATCTCACCGGCGTCGAATATATGCTGAAGCGATCGATCGAAAGCGCCAGCACGCTCGGATCGCTGCAGAGCCGTATCGAAGGGCAGACGCTTTTTGCCAGTAAGCTCATGGACAGCCTCGACAGCGGCATCGGCCGTCTCGTCGATGCCGACATGGAGCAGGAATCCTCCAGGCTCGCCGCCCAGCAAACCCAGCAACAACTCGCCATCCAGGCGCTGTCGATCGCCAACTCCGCGCCGAGCGGCATCATCAGCCTGTTCCGGTAATTTCGGAACTTTCGCGCGCCGCGAGCCCGCAGCCATGGCGCGGGCGTCGCTTCGCGCGGCAAAAAGATCCGTGGTGAAAGCAATGGACGCAACCGACGTCGCAGGAATGCGTCGGAACGGCAGGGCAGGTATTCTGTGCTAAGTGCTTGGAAAAAATGGTGCCGCTTGCAGGACTCGAACCTGCGACCCCATCATTACGAATGATGTGCTCTACCACCTGAGCTAAAGCGGCAATCCGGCGGGTGATTTGTGTTCGGCCCGCGATTTGCATGGCGCTGATACAAGCATTGTCGGAAGATTTCAAGCGCCCTGTCACGTCTTTGGTAAAAAAGAACGCGGCTGTGGAAACATACCCCGCGCGCCGTTCAAGCCGGCGAGGGGAGCGCCAGTCGGTCGCGCGCCGCGTCGTATTCCTTTTTCATGCGGTCCACGAGCGCCTCGACGGGTTCGACGGCCTTGATGGCGCCGATGCCCTGGCCGCTGCCCCAGATGTCCTTCCACGCCTTGGCGCCGCCCACTGCCTGTTCGAAATCCATCTTCGAGGCGTCGGCGACCGGCAGGTTTTCGGGGTCGAGGCCGACGGCTTTGACTGAGGGTTTCAGGTAGTTGCCGGCGACGCCGGTGAAATAGTTTGAATAGACGATATCGCTCGATGCGCCGTCGACGATCGCCTGCTTGTAGGCGTCGGAGGCGCGCGCCTCGTCGGTGGCGATGAAGGGGCTGCCGATATAGGCCATGTCGGCGCCCATCGCCTGCGCCGCCAGGATCGCGCCGCCATTGGCGATCGCGCCGGCAAGCAGAAGCGGGCCGTCGAACCATTCGCGGATTTCCTGCACCAACGCAAACGGCGAGAGCGTTCCCGCATGGCCGCCGGCACCCGCCGCTACCGCGATCAACCCATCGGCGCCCTTGCGGATCGCCGAATTGGCGTGCCGGTTGTTGATCACGTCATGCAGCACGATGCCGCCATAGGAATGCACGGCGGCATTCACCTCGGGCACGGCGCCGAGCGAGGAGATGACGATCGGCACCTTGTATTTCACGCAGAGCATCAGGTCGTGCTCCAGCCGCTTGTTCGACGTATGGACGATCTGGTTGACGGCAAAGGGTGCGGCCGGCCTGTCCGGATTGGCGGCGTCGTGCGCTGCGAGATCCTCGGTCATCATCGCAAGCCATTCGTCGAGCTGGCTTTCCGGCCGCGCGTTCAGCGCCGGGAATGCGCCGATCACGCCCGCCTTGCACTGCGCCAGCGTCAGCGCCGGGTGCGAAATGATGAACAGCGGAGAGGCCACCACGGGCAGTCTGAGGTTTCGCGTCAGGATCGAGGGCAGGGCCATGGGTCACCGTGAAGAATTGACGTTTACGAAAACGTCAATGTGATAGCAGAGAGTTTTCGCCAGGAAAAGACCGTGTCGCGGTTCCGCCAACATCGCTTGCTCTATAAAAAGGCCTGCCTTTCGGTATTATCCCCTATTGAACGGGCGCCGTCGGCAGCCTCAGCCTTGCGGTTTGCGGCCTCAGCCGCTACCGCAGTTGCATATTGTTAAGCATATGACGCCTGTCATCAGCACGAAGGACCGGACGTGAGCGGATTAGAAACGGCTATCAGAACGGCGCTAGACAATGCCGATCGCGACAATCCCGAAGTCCGAGCCAAGATCTATCAATCCGCGCGCCAGGCGCTGGAAGCCGGCCTGCGCAAGCAGGACGTCACCGATACCAACGCGATCGCCCATCATCGCCACCGTCTGGAAACGACGATCCACATGATCGAGGCGGAGGAGCGACAGCGCCTTCATCCGCGCCAGGGGCCGCCGGAGGTGCCGGTGCCGCCCGTGGTCGATATCCCGCCACCGCCACCCCCTCGCGCGCCGGATGATTTCGACAGCCCGACGATCGGCGGCGAAACGCGGGCGCCGGCGCCTGACGTCATGGTCGCCGACAATCGCTACGAAGAGGACTCCGGTCTCGGCGGCCTGCATGCCGGCGATGCGGATCATCTGGCGGCGGCTCCCGAACCCTTCGTGGCCGAGAAGAAGCCGGCCAACATGGATTTCCGGCCCGAGCGCGCCGTCGCACGCCGCAAGCCGCGCAAGTTCTTCTCACGCCTGCTTGTCTGGTGCGTCCTGCTCGCCTTCATCGGCATGGGCGCCTGGTGGGCGCACACATCAGGCCTGCTGATGACGGCGGCCGAGCGCGATACCAGCGTCGCCAATCCGCCCGCCACCACCGCGCCGGAGGATTTCAACGGCGCGAGTGACAATCACACCGCCGAAAGCGACGCCAGCCAGGCGCCGGTCATCGATCCGCAGAATTCTTTCTCCGCCGCTTGGCTCGAAATCTTCAAGCCGTCGGATGCCAACAAGATCGTCAAGGGCGCGCAGTCGCGCGTCGAGAGCATTGCCGAAAACGATGGTCCGGCCGTGCGCCTCACCTCGCAAAGCGCCGGCGCCGACGGCAATGTCGGCATCACCGTTCCGCCCGATATCCTGCAGCAGCTCGCCGGCAAGTCCTCGACGATCGCGGTCACTTTGCAATCGACCTCCGACGAGCCGACGCAGATCACCGTCGAATGCGATTTCCAGTCGCTAGGCGATTGCGCCCGCCACCGTTTCACGGTCAACCGCGAAAAGTCGGACGTGCTCCTGCAGGTCCGCTTCGATCGCTCGCTCGCGCCGACCTCGGCCGGCACGCTTCTGATCAACAGCGACGTGGACGGCAAGGCAAGAGGCATCAACCTCTACGCCGTGCGTATCCTGCCCGGCCAATAAGGCGGCCGGGGCGCCGCTCAGTTAGTATGTTTGGCCGCCGTCACTTCAGGAACTTCGGCCCCTGGCCGATGATCTTGTCGTCGAGCTTGCCGATCGCGTCCTTGTCCTTGCCGTCATAGTCGATCGTCTTCAGCATATGGCGGATGAGGTTTACGCGGGCGCGGCGTTTGTCGTTGGCGTGAACCACGGTCCAGGGCGCGAATTCCGTGTGCGTTTCCTTCAGCATCCGGTCGCGCTTTTCGCTGTAGTCGTCCCACTTGGTCAGCGCCGCTATATCCATCGACGACAGCTTCCACACCTTCCGGGGATCATGGCGGCGGTCATGGAACCGCTTCAGCTGCATCTCGCGGCCGATATCCAGATAGAACTTGAAGAAGAAAATGCCTTCGTGGCTGATCACCTTCTCGATCTGCGGTGCCTGCGCGAGAAAATCCTCATATTGTTTCGGCGTGCAGAAGCCCATGATCGGCTCGACGCCTGCGCGGTTGTACCAGGAGCGGTCGAAGAGCACGAACTCGCCCGCCGTCGGAAACTGCGCGATGTAGCGCTGGAAATACCATTGTCCGGCCTCGCGGTCGGTGGGCTTGGTCAGCGCCACCACGCGGGCAAGGCGAGGGTTCATGTGCGCGGAGGAGGCCGAGATCGCGCCACCCTTGCCGGCGGCGTCGCGGCCCTCGAACAGCGCCATCACCCGCTTGCCGGTCGCCTGAAGCCAGAACTGCACCTTCACCAGCTCGATCTGAAGCGCCTTGAGCTCTTCGAGATACTCTTCTTCCTTGAGCTTCTTGTTATAGGGGAAGTCGCCCGATTTCAGCGCCTCCTCGTCCACCCAGTCGGGCAGCACCGGATCGTCCACGTCGAAGACGCGCTTCTTGCCGTTAATATCCAGTTCGACTGATCTGCTTTCGACATCTTCCGACATGACGATCCTCCTCTTTATGTGCGTAGCCGCCAAGGCGAACACATTTCCTTTTGAAAATCAAACCTCTCGGCATCAGTAAAAATTATGTGCGCAGTCGGGGTGCATTGTCGGTTTGCTGGCGGCATCGGTAAACTTCTGTCATGAAAGAGCGCTATCAGGCGAAGTTTGATAGCCAACGAAGAACGAATCGACGTCGCGAGGGACACTTGGAACAGCAAACGCCATGGACGGCCAAACTGACGGCAAAGCTCCGTCGGGAGAGCTTCGTGCTTCTCGTCGCGCTGGCGATTGCGTTCATCGCGGTAACCGCGGGCATGAACGGCTGGGGCGTGCTCGGCCTGCTGGCGATCATGCTGCTTGCCATCATGTGTTCGTCAGAGCCGCGCCCACAAGTGGCCTCGGCGCCACCGGTGTCCGAGGTCGAGGAGCCCGCCGCGCGCAGTCTTCTGCCCGAGGTGTCGGCAACACTTTCGGCGCTCGACATTCCCGTCATGGTGCTGGCGGGCGACGCCTCCGTGCTGTTCCAGAACCGCGCCGCTGAAAAGGCCTTCGGAGAGGTCGTCATCGGCGCGCATATCTCCGCCCGGCTGCGCTCGCCAGGCATTCTCGACATGGTTCGCGAAACCATCGTCACCAATGCGCCGAACCAGATCGAGCACTCCGAACGCCTGCCGTCGGAGCGCGTCTATATTGTCCGCAGCTCACCGGTCGAGCTCGGCGCCGTCGGCGGTGCCAACCATGGTGCGAGCGAGCGGCTTTTCGTCCTGTCCTTCCGTGACATATCGGAAGTGCGCCGCATCGATCGCATGCGCTCGGATTTCGTTGCCAACGCCAGCCACGAACTGCGCACGCCGCTCGCCTCGCTGCGCGGCTTCATCGAAACCATCCAGGGGCCGGCGAAAAGCGATTTCAAGGCGCAGGAACGCTTCCTCGGCATCATGTTCGACCAGACCACGCGCATGAGCCGCTTGGTCGACGACCTCTTGTCCTTGTCGCGTCTGGAATTGAAGTCGCATATCGCGCCCGATGAGAAGGTGGATCTCGTGCCGCTGCTCGGCCATGTCCGGGATGCGCTTCTGCCCCTCGCCAATGACGTCGGCGTCGATATTCAGCTGCATCTGCCGGAAGGCCGAGCCGAGGTGGCGGGCGATCGCGACGAGCTGGTGCAGGTGTTTGAAAACCTGATCGAAAACGCCTGCAAATATGGCCAGGAAGGCAAACTCGTCGAGGTCTTCCTGAAAAATGGCCCCGGCGGACCCGTCGAGGTCACCATCGTCGACAAGGGGCCGGGTATTCCGGCAGAACACGTGCCGCGCCTGACGGAGCGTTTCTATCGCGTCAACATCGAGGATAGCCGCTCAAAGAAGGGCACCGGCCTCGGCCTTGCCATCGTCAAGCACATCCTGACGCGCCACCGCGCCCGCCTGATCGTCAAGTCCGAGGTCGGCAAGGGAACGAGCTTTACCGTCCGATTTTGACATAAAAGACGTCCCGGTCTTTATGAAGTCTGATTTTATCTATGAATTTCAATTGCATAGACTGTCATAAATGTTTCACCGAACTGACATAAAAGCTCTTGTCATCAGGGGCTAAAGAATGCGTGCCGCTGACAGAGACGGCACCGTCAAAGGGCCGTTCAGGCCCCACCCAGACAGTTATAAGCCCGGGAGACTATTATGAACGCTTTTAAACTTACGGTCGCTGCACTTGCTGCTTCCGCCGCTTTCGCAGGCGCGGCTGTTGCTCGCGACCAGGTCCAGGTCAGTGGTTCGTCCACCGTTCTGCCTTACGCCAAGATCGTTGCCGAAACCTTCGGCGAAACCTTCAAGGACTTCAAGACGCCGGTCGTTGAATCCGGTGGCACCGGCGCTGGCCTCAAGGAATTCTGCAAGGGCGTAGGCCCTGACACGATCGACGTTGCCAACGCTTCGCGTCCGATCAACGCCAAGGAACTGGAAGCCTGCAAGGCTGCCGGCGTTACCGACATCCAGGAAGTCAAGATCGGCTACGACGGCATCGTCTTCGCAACCGACTCGTCCAACCCTGACGTCGCTTACGAGCCGGCCGACCTCTACAAGGCTCTCGCCGCTCAGGTTGTTGTCGACGGCAAGCTCGTCGCAAACCCCTACAAGAAGTGGTCGGAAGTCAACTCCAAGCTCCCGGCTGTTGATATCGCTGCCTACATCCCCGGCGAAAAGCACGGCACCCGCGAAGTGTTCGAACTGAACGTTCTCGCTGCTGGCTGCAAGGACTCTGGCGCTCTCGAAGTGATCTCCAAGGAAATCGCTGACAAGGCTGCCCAGAGCAAGGCTTGCGTTGCAGTTCGTAAAGACGGCGCTGCAGTCGACATCGACGGCGACTATCCGGAAACGCTGGCACGCATCGCTGCCAACAAGACCGGTGTTGGCGTATTCGGCCTCTCCTTCTACGAAAACAACGCTGACAAGCTGAAGGTCGCTACCGTCAAGGGTATCGTTCCGAGCCCGGAAACGATCGCTGACGGCACCTACCCGGTTTCCCGTCCGCTGTTCTTCTACGTGAAGAAGGCTCACCTGGGCGTTATCCCGGGCCTGAAGGAATACGTAAACTTCTTCGTATCCGACCAGATGGTTGGCCCTGACAGCCCGCTCGTCGAGTACGGCCTGGTTGCTGCTCCGGACGCTGAGCGCGAAGCGACCCGCAAGTCGGTCGAAGACGGCAAGACCATGTAATAAACTTTGCCGGCGCGGTCCAAAGGGTCGCGCCGGCATTGCCTTTGTCCGCTCTACGGGAGCGGTGAAGCTGAACTACTCCATGATTGGAAGCCGAGATGGCCGAGGCGCCGTTTCGCTCTTGGGGGCCGAGGGCCTGGGGGACCTTAACGAATGAGTACATCCGTCTTACTCTTGTGCCTCGTTGTGCTTGGCGCGGTTGCCTTTGTGGCAGCACGCAGCCGCGCGACGGCGCTTGCCGGAGGTAAATCCTCGGCACTGCACTCCCGGCCTGGCTACTACGGTGCCTATGCCGCAATCTGGGCTATCCTGCCTGCGCTCATCGTTCTGTGCGCCTGGCTTGCGATCAGCCCCTCCATTATCGAATCCTCCGTTCGCGGCGGTTTTCCTGACGACGTGAAGGCCCAGCCGGCCGCTCAGCAGAACCTGAACTACGGCATGGTCAGCGCCATCGCCCGCGGTCTGCCGCTGCTCGCGAGCGAAGACGTTGCCGCAGGCGTCGGCGATCCCGCCGGCCTCCAGGCCAAGCTCGCCGCCAAGGGCGTTCCGCTCGCCGGCGTGCCGCAGCCTTACATGATCGAAGGCGCGCAGAAGCTGAACACCGAGAGCGGCATCAGCCGCTTGATCATGACGCTGGTCGTTCTGGCGCTTGGCGTTGCCGGTGGCTTCTATGCCCTGCGTGAAGTCGCTCCCCGTTTCCGGGCTCGCAACCGCGTCGAGCGCGTCATGCTCTGGGGTCTGCTGCTCGCATCCTCCATCGCCATCCTGACCACTGTCGGTATCGTCATGTCGATGCTGACGGAAGCAGCCCACTTCTTCGCTGAAGTTCCGGCAGCCGACTTCTTCTTCGGCACGGTCTGGGATCCGCGCTTCGCCGGCGCCGGCAGCTCGTCCTTCGGCCAGTTCGGTCTCATCCCGCTGCTGCTCGGCACGCTCTACATCGGCTTCGTCGCCATGCTGGTCGCCGTTCCGGTCGGTCTCTTTGCGGCCATCTACATGGCGGAATACGCGGCTCCCAAGGTTCGCGGTATCGCCAAGCCGCTGCTCGAAGTTCTGGCCGGTATCCCGACCATCGTCTACGGCTTCTTCGCCCTCATCACTGTCGGCCCCTTCCTGCGCGACCTCTCGTCCCAGGTGAATGGCCTTCTGACCGGCGACTACAGCAACTTCATCCAGGCACAGAGCGTTCTGACCGCCGGTATCGTCATGGGCATCATGCTGATCCCATACGTCTCCTCGCTGTCTGACGACATCATCACCGCCGTACCACGCGCCCTGCGTGACGGTTCGCTCGGCCTCGGCGCCACGCGTTCGGAAACGATCAAGAAGGTCGTTCTCCCCGCCGCCCTGCCGGGTATCGTCGGCGCCCTCCTTATGACCGCCTCGCGCGCCATCGGCGAGACCATGATCGTCGTGCTTGCGGCTGGTGTCGCCGCCCGCATCCAGATCAACCCATTCGAGCCGATGACGACGGTGACGGTCAAGATCGTCAACCAGCTGACGGGTGACCTTGAGTTCACCTCGCCGCAGACGCTGGTTGCCTTCGCGCTTGGCATCACGCTGTTCTTCATCACGCTTTGCCTTAACATCTACGCGCTCTTCATTGTGCGCAAATACCGGGAGCAGTACGAATGACGGACGTTGTTTCCTCCGGACAGGGCGTCGTCGTCTCCAAGGCGCCGGCCCGCCGCGACATCGGCATCAAGCGTCGCTACGCCGCCGAACGCCGCTTCCAGGCCTATGGCATCGCTGCCATCTCCTTCGGTCTGATCTTCCTGGCCATCCTGCTCACGACGGTCATCCGTCAGGGCTACACGGCCTTCGCGCAGACCTCGATCACTCTGCCGATCGAGTTCTCCGAAAAGGTGCTCGACCCCAACAACAAGCGCGCCACCGACCCATCGGTGCTGATCGCCGCCAACTATCCGGTGCTGATCCGCGACGCCATGGTCAAGACGCTCGGCATCAACACCCAGAGCCGTCCTGAAGTCCGCGACGCCACCGCGATGATCTCCAAGGGTGCGCCGATCGTGCTCCGCGACATGGTCGTCGCCGACCCGTCGCTCATCGGCAAGACGGTCAACGTCACGCTTCTCGCAGACGCCAACGTCGACTCGGCCAACAAGGGCCAGATCGACCTGACGGTCGACGAGAAGAACCGTAAGGTCAACGACCGCCAGGTCGGCTGGATGCAGCAGATGGCCGCCAGCGGCACGCTCCACAAGGAGTTCAACACTGGCCTCTTTGTCAACGGCAACTCCAGCCGTCCGGAAGCCGCAGGTCTCGGCGTCGCCCTCATCGGCTCGCTCTACCTGATGCTGATCGTTCTTGCCCTGTCGCTGCCAATCGGTGTCGCCGCTTCGATCTACCTCGAAGAGTTCGCGCCGAAGAACAAGCTGACCGACCTGATCGAAGTCAACATCAACAACCTCGCGGCCGTTCCCTCGATCGTCTACGGTCTGCTCGGTCTCGCCGTCTTCATCAACTTCGCAGGTCTGCCACGCTCCGCGTCGCTGGTCGGCGGTCTGGTGCTGACGCTGATGACACTGCCGACCATCATCATCGCCACCCGCGCGGCACTGCGCGCCGTGCCTCCTTCGATCCGCGCGGCCGCCCTCGGCCTCGGCGCTTCGAAGATGCAGATGGTGTTCCACCATGTCCTGCCGCTGGCAATGCCTGGCATCCTGACCGGCACCATCATCGGTCTGGCGCACGCGCTCGGTGAAACCGCGCCGCTGCTCCTGATCGGCATGGTCGCCTTCGTCGCCAATGCGCCTGCCACCCCGATGGATCCCTCCACGGCTCTGCCGGTGCAGGTTTACATGTGGGCAAACGAAGCCGAACGCGCCTTTGTCGAGCGCACGTCCGGCGCCATCATCGTCCTGCTCCTGTTCCTGATCGTCATGAACCTCGGAGCCATCCTCTTGCGTCGTCGCTTTGAGCGCCGCTGGTAAACGGAGTAAACATCATGAACATGTTGACGGAAGCAGCAGTTGAGAAGGCGCTAGACCAGAAGATGAATACCATTCCGTATAAAATGATCGGCCAGGACGTCTCGGTTTACTACGGCGAAAAGCGCGCGCTTTTCGACGTGAAGCTGAACATCCGCGAAAACACCGTGACGGCTCTCATCGGTCCGTCGGGCTGCGGCAAGTCCACCTTCCTGCGCAGCCTGAACCGCATGAACGACACGATCGACAATTGCCGCGTCACCGGCAAGATCACGCTTGATGGCGATGATATCTACGATCCGGATATCGACGTCGTCGAACTGCGCGCCCGCGTCGGCATGGTGTTCCAAAAGCCGAACCCGTTCCCGAAGTCGATCTACGAAAACGTCGCTTACGGCCCGCGCATCCATGGTCTCGCCAAGGCGAAGGCCGACATGGACGTCATCGTCGAGCAGAGCCTGCAGCGCGCCGGCCTGTGGAACGAGGTCAAGGATCGCGTGCATGAAGGCGGCACCGGCCTCTCGGGTGGTCAGCAGCAGCGCCTGTGCATCGCCCGCGCGATTGCCGTCAGCCCCGAAGTCATCCTCATGGACGAGCCCTGCTCGGCGCTCGACCCGATCGCGACCGCCAAGGTCGAGGAACTCATCCACGAGCTGCGCGAAGCCTACACGATCGTCATCGTCACGCACTCGATGCAGCAGGCAGCCCGCGTCTCGCAGCGCACCGCCATGTTCCACCTCGGCAACCTCGTCGAGGAGAACGATACCGACAAGATGTTCACCAACCCGGATGATCCGCGCACCCAGGATTACATCATGGGCCGCTTCGGCTGATCTCCGAAACCGGTAAACCTCAGGACATTCAAGGATAAGCCCCATGGCATCGACACATATCTATTCCGCCTATGACGATGATCTCAAGTTCCTGACGCGCCGCATCTCCGAAATGGGCGGCCTCGCGGAACAGATGGTCGGCGACGCTGTTCGCGCGCTCGTCAACGGCGACACTTCGCTCGCCCAGAAGGTCATCTCCGACGACGTGATCCTCGATCACGCCGAGCGCGAGATCGGCGAAAAGGCGATCATCACCATCGCCCGCCGCCAGCCGATGGCCGCCGACCTTCGCGAAATCATGGGTTCGATCCGCATCGCGGCCGATCTCGAGCGCGTCGGCGATCTTGGCAAGAACACCGCCAAGCGCGTCATCGCGGTCCAGAGCACCGGCGTTCCGCGCAAGCTCGCCCGTGGCCTCGAGCATCTCTCCGAACTGGCGCTCGTCCAGCTCAAGGAAGTTCTCGACGTTTACACCAGCCGCGTTGCCGATCGTGCCAAGTCGATCCGCGAGCGCGACGAGGAAATCGACGCGATGTACACCTCGCTGTTCCGCGAGATGCTGACCTACATGATGGAAGATCCGCGCAACATCACCAGCTGCACGCATCTTCTCTTCTGCGCCAAGAACATCGAGCGCATCGGCGACCACGCCACCAACATCGCAGAGACCATCTACTACATGGCAACCGGCGCCCAGCCGGAAGGCGAGCGTCCGAAGGACGACACCGCCAACACCGTCGGCGCGGTCACGGAATAAGCGTTCCGGACCCACGCCCCCAGGAGACCGAGACGAATGATCCCAAGAGTAGCAGTCGTTGAAGACGAAGAAGCACTGAGCGTGCTTCTTCGCTATAACCTTGAGGCCGAAGGCTTCGAAGTCGATACCATCCTTCGCGGTGACGAGGCCGAAATCCGGCTGCAGGAACGCACGCCGGATCTTTTGATCCTCGATTGGATGCTGCCCGGCGTTTCCGGCATCGAGCTGTGCCGTCGCCTGCGCATGCGCCCCGAGACGGAGCGCCTGCCGATCATCATGCTCACCGCCCGTGGCGAGGAAAGCGAACGCGTTCGCGGCCTGTCGACCGGCGCCGACGACTATGTCGTCAAGCCGTTCTCGACGCCTGAGCTCGTTGCCCGCGTCAAGGCGATGCTGCGCCGTGCCAAGCCGGAAGTGCTCTCCTCGCTGCTGAAGTGCGGCGATATCGAGCTCGATCGCGAAACGCATCGCGTTCACCGCAAGAGCCGCGAAGTCCGCCTCGGACCGACCGAATTCCGCCTCCTGGAATTCCTGATGTCGTCGCCGGGCCGCGTCTTCTCCCGCTCGCAGCTGCTCGATGGCGTCTGGGGCCATGACATCTATGTCGACGAGCGCACCGTCGACGTACACGTCGGCCGCCTGCGCAAGGCGCTCAACTTCTCCAACATGCAGGATGTCATCCGCACCGTTCGCGGCGCCGGCTATTCGATGGAAGCGTAAGGCGCTTCCATTTCATCCGATCCAACGAAAAACGGGCCCCGCGAGGGCCCGTTTTCTTGTGTTCCTTATCCGGCTTTCCGGGTCATGCGACCCGGTTGGCTGCCTTGCGGCGCTCGTTGACCGGCTGATAAGCCATGCGCTGGTGATAGGTGCAGTACGGCGAGTTGTCAGGGGACTCGCAGCCGCAGAAGTGGAAGTCATCCGTCAGCGGATCGCCGACCGGCCACTTGCACGTACGCTCGGTCAGTTCCGTGAGGCCGAGGCGGCGCGAGATCGGAACGACAACGTTGGAAGCCGGACGGTAGCGGACTTCCTCGATCGCATCGATGTCCATCTCTTCCTTGAGAGCCACTGCGCCCTGCGGGCGGGCAACGGCGCGGCTTGGCGAGATGCGTGCGGAATTGAAGTTGCTGGCGGGGCGGGGCGTCGAAACCGCCGGGCGCTTCGGTGCTCGGGTCGCCGTCGTCGTGCCGCCGGCCTTGGCGCGGCCAGGCAGGTTCAGACGGTGGACCTTGCCGATGACGGCGTTGCGGCTTACACCGCCAAGTTGTGCCGCAATCTGGCTGGCGCTCAAGCCTTCGGCCCAAAGCTTCTTCAGTCTTTCAACGCGCTCGTCTGTCCAGTTCATGCCCTGTCTCCGCCTTATTGCGTTGGTGTAGGCAGAATCCCTCACCCATGGCACGGACGTGTCCGGACCAAGAAACGCTTGCTCGATTTTGGTGACTAGTTCCGCCGCATGCAGTCTAGTAATTGAGTTTTAACCTAGAGTGAGGGCGACTCCGTGACAAGAGTCGGTTGAATCGCGGCGAATCGATTTCTCGGTTTTCCCCAACTTGCTGGGTGAGAGAGTCATTTCTGCAACATTAGCTGTTGATAGCTCACCGGCACCCCGATGCTTGCTTGACGCATGCGACAAAAGCTCAGTTTTGTTGACATCGCACTGCGAAAAGACAATAGTGCCCCTCGCCGCCGAAAGGCGGCATTTTTCATTTCCGGGCACCCGCTTTTTAGCCGGAGTCCGGGCGATTATTGAGCGAATGACAGGAGATCGCGCCATGGCTGAAGCCGCGCCGCTTTATGATACCTACTCTCGTGCCCCGCTGCGGTTCGAGCGAGGAGAGGGCGTGTGGCTGATCACCGAAACTGGCGAGCGATATCTCGATTTCGGCGCGGGCGTTGCCGTGACCTCCGTCGGCCATAGCAATCCGCATGTCGTCGGTGCGCTTAAGGATCAGGCCGATAAGGTTTGGCACCTTTCCAACATTTACGAGATCCCCGGTCAGGAGCGCCTGGCCAAGCGGCTGACGGATGCAACCTTCGCGGATAAGGTGTTTTTCACCAATTCGGGCGCCGAGGCGCTGGAATGCGCGATCAAGACCGCGCGCCGCTACCAGTATTCGAAGGGCCATCCCGAGCGCTTCCACATCATCACCTTCGAAGGCGCCTTCCACGGCCGCACGCTGGCGACGATCGCCGCCGGCGGCCAGGAAAAGTATCTGGAAGGCTTCGGCCCCAAGGCACCCGGTTTCGACCAGGTTCCCTTCGGTGATATCGAGGCCGTTCGCGCTGCGATCACCGATGCCACGGCCGGCATCCTGATCGAACCGGTACAGGGCGAGGGCGGTATCCGCCCGGCGACTGTGGAGTTCATGAAGGCGCTGCGCCAGCTCTGCGATGAAAACGGCCTGCTTCTGATCCTGGACGAGGTTCAGACCGGCGTCGGCCGTACAGGCAAGCTGTTTGCTTATGAGCGGTTGGGCGTAACGCCGGACATTCTCGCGGCCGCCAAGGGCATCGGCGGTGGTTTCCCGCTTGGCGCCTGCCTGGCAACGGCTGAAGCTGCCTCCGGCATGAAGGCCGGCACCCATGGCTCGACCTATGGCGGCAACCCGCTCGCCATGGCCGTCGGCAATGCCGTGCTCGACGTGATCCTCGAGGAAGGCTTCCTGCAGCACGTCAGCGACGTGGCACTCGTCTTCCGTCAGGGTCTCGCATCGCTGAAGGATCGTTATCCTGATGTGATCGAGGATATCCGCGGCGAAGGCCTGATGCTTGGCGTCAAGGCGGCTGTTCCGTCGGCTGAGCTCCTGCAGGCCATCCGCGCTGCCAACCTGCTGGCCATTCCGGCCGGCGACAATGTCATCCGTTTGCTTCCTCCGCTCGTCGTCACCGCTGACGAAGCCCGCGAAGGCCTCGCGCGCCTGGAGCGTGCCGCCGAGAGCGTGCGCGCCAAGGCAAAGAAGACGGCTTGAATGGATGGATGCCCGGCCGGATGGCGGGCGTAACAGGTTAAAGACAGATGGCTTCCCCAAAACACTTTCTCGATCTCTCCGCGGTATCCTCTTCCGACCTCAGGGTCATCATGGACGACGCCAAGACCCGCAAGCAGGCCTTCAAGGCCGGCCAGGGCGACAAGCCGCTGGCAGGCAAGATGCTGGCGATGATCTTCGAAAAGCCCTCGACCCGCACCCGCGTCTCCTTCGACGTCGGCATGCGCCAGCTCGGCGGCGAGACGCTGTTCCTCTCCGGCACCGAAATGCAGCTCGGCCGCGCCGAAACGATTGGCGATACCGCCAAGGTCCTGTCGCGCTATGTCGATGCGATCATGATCCGCACGACCGACCATGCGCGCATGCTGGAGCTCGCCGAACACGCGACGGTTCCCGTCATCAACGCGCTGACAGATGACACCCATCCGTGCCAGATCATGGCCGATATCATGACCTTCGAAGAGCATCGCGGCCCCATCAAGGGCAAGACGATTGCCTGGATGGGCGATGGCAACAACGTGCTGCATTCGCTGGTCGAAGGGGCTGCCCGTTTCGGCTATCGCATGAACATGGCGGTACCCCTTGGTTCCGAGCCGAAGGATCACTATCTGAACTGGGCCCGCAATGAGGGCGCCGAGATCATGCTGAGCCATGATGCCGACCGTGCGGTCGCCGGCGCCGATTGCGTGGTGACCGATACCTGGGTCTCCATGAATCAGGAACATCGGGCCCGGGGTCACAACGTCTTCCAGCCTTATCAGGTCAATTCGGCTTTGATGGCACAGGCCGACAAGGATGCATTGTTCATGCATTGCCTGCCGGCCCATCGTGGTGAGGAAGTTACCGACGACGTGATCGACGGCCCGCAATCCGTGGTCTTCGATGAAGCGGAAAACCGTCTTCATGCGCAGAAGTCGATTCTTGCTTGGTGCCTGGGCGCGATCTGAACCATACTGGAGGCCACATCGGGCCGGACAGGCTCGTGGCCGCGCTGGCGGATGGACGGGCTCGTCCGCTGCCCTCAGACTAGGAGAAGACCATGGCAGAAGCTGCAGCCACCCTCGGCGAATTCGATTTCGCCGGCGATGATCATGTCGTTCCGTTTCAGGTGGAAGGCCTGGATGTGCGCGGTCGCGCTGTCCAGCTCGGCCCGATGCTGGATGCGATCCTCGATCGCCACAATTATCCCGCACCCGTCGCCCGCCTGCTGGCCGAAGTCATCGCGCTGACGGTGCTGCTCGGCACGTCGCTGAAGTTCGAAGGCAAGTTCACTGTCCAGACCAAGAGCGACGGCCCGGTCGATCTGCTTGTTGCCGATTTCTCGACGCCCGAAAACGTGCGCGCCTACGCCCGCTTCGACCAGACGCTGCTGGACGAGGCGATTGCTGCCGGTCGCGCCGAGCCCGAGCAGCTACTCGGCAAGGGCATGCTGGCGTTTACCATCGACCAGGGCAAGTTCAGTCAGCCTTACCAGGGCATCGTCGCGCTCGACGGCGCCACGCTGGAAGACATTGCCGGCACCTACTTCCGCCAGTCGGAACAGATTCCGACGCGCGTGCGCCTCGCCGCCGCCGAACTGCTTGACCGCGATGAGCAAGGCAAGCCGCGTCATCGCTGGCGGGCAGGGGGCCTCGTTGCCCAGTTCCTGCCGGAAGCGCCAGAGCGCATGCGCCAGGCCGACCTGCATGGCGGCGATGGCGACGAAGGTACCGTCCAGCATGCTGAAGACGATGCCTGGGCTGAAGCGCGTTCGCTGGTGGAAACCATTGACGCAGACGAGCTGACCGATCCGCAGGTCGGTGTCGAGCGCCTGCTGTTCCGTCTGTTCCACGAGCGCGGCGTGCGCGTTTACGAGCCGCGCGAAGTGTTCGACCGCTGCTCGTGTTCGCGCGAGAAGATCAAGGGCGTGCTCAAGGGCTTCTCCGCCGAGGAGATCGAAGCGAGCCAGGAAGAGGGCGAGATCGCGGTCACCTGCGAATTCTGCTCGACGACCTATCGTTTCGAGGCCGAAGAGCTCGCGCAGGCGGCTGAATAACCTGCGACGAAACGAAGGTTAGTTCAGCACTCTGAGCAGGCCGGGTGAATCAAGCGAGAAGGCGGGGATTTCCACCTGGAAGACCTCGCCTTTATCGGTTTCCATCTGGTAGTGGCCGAACATCAGGCCCGATGGCGTATCGAGCGGGCAGCCCGATGAATATTCGTAGGTATCACCAGGGCTGAGCGTCGGCTGTTCGCCGACGACACCCGCTCCGCTCACTTCATCGACGACGCCGTTCTGGTCGGTGATGTTCCAGTAGCGGTTGACGAGGCGTACAGTGAGGTCGGAATTGTTGCTGATGACGATGCGGTAGCCCCACACATAGCGGTCGTCGTCCGGGTCGGATTGCTCCTCCAGGTAAAAGGGCTCGACCACCACTTCAATATCTCGTGTCAGGGCGCGGTACATGCCTACACCATAATAAGAATACCTTACTGGTATCTTATAAGAGGTGCGACAGGTCAATAAACCAGGCCGGAATCCGCAATCAATTGGCTGTAAGCGCGAAAAATTCGCGCGTTAAGACTAATGCCACTCCCGCTCAGCGCGAGTAAATTGCAAAAATGCGCGTTTAAATGCCGGCCGGATCACATCGACCCGGCCGGCTATTCTTGGTCAGGCCTTGATCTTGGAGAGCGCCTGCGCGAAATCCTCGATCAGGTCGTCGGTATCCTCGATACCAGCAGACAGGCGCACGGTGCCCGGAGAAATGCCGAGTTCGGCGCGGGCCTCGTCCGTCAGGTTCTTGTGCGTGGTCGTTGCCGGATGCGTAATCAGGCTCTTCGCGTCGCCGAGATTGTTGGAGATCTTGACGATCTCAAGCGCGTTCTGCAGCGCGAACGCCGCTTCCTTGCCGCCTTTGAGTTCGATCGCCACCAGCGTCGAGCCGCCCTTCATCTGCTTGGCGACGATATCGGCCTGCGGATGATCCTTGCGGCCGGGATAGATCACCTTGGCGACCTGCTTCTGCTCGGCCAGGAAGTCGGCGATCTTGCCGGCGTTCTCGGTCTGCTGCTTGACGCGCAGCGGCAGCGTCTCGAGACCCTTGAGCAGCGTCCAGGCCGTGAACGGCGACATCGCCGGACCCGTGTGGCGATAATAGTCCTGCAGATGCTCGTTGACCCACTCCGTATCCGAGAGGATCACGCCACCAAGGCTGCGGCCCTGGCCGTCGATATGCTTGGTCGCGGAGTAGACGACGATATGGGCACCGAGTTCCAGCGGCTTCTGGAAGATCGGCGTCGCGAAGACGTTGTCGACCACGACCTTGGCGCCGACCTGGTTGGCAAGCTTGGCAACGCCGGCGATATCGACCACTTCGAGCGTCGGGTTGGTCGGGCTTTCCAGGAAGAACACCTTGGTATTCGGGCGGATCGCCTTTTCCCAGTTCTCCAGATAGCGCCCATCGACCAGCGTGCACTCGATGCCGTATTTCGGCGCCAGCGTCTCCACCACCCAGCGGCAGGAGCCGAAGAGCGCGCGGGCGGCGACGATATGGTCACCGGCCTTCACCTGGCAGAGGATGGCGGCGGCAACGGCTGCCATGCCCGATGCGGTGGCGCGGGCTTCTTCGGCACCTTCCATCGCGCACATGCGCTTTTCGAACATGTCGTTGGTCGGGCTGCCGTAGCGGGCGTAGATATAGCCCTCCGTCTCGCCCTTGAAGCGCGCTTCTGCGGCTTCCGCGCTGTCGTAGACAAACCCTTGCGTGAGATAGATCGCCTCGGAGGTCTCGCTATACTGCGAGCGCAGCGTTCCGCCGTGGACCAGTTGGGTTGCCGGGCGCCAAGTCTTGCTCATGCCATCACCACTTTCAAACACAAAAAAACCGGCCGCGAATGCAGACCGGTTTCAACCCGGTCTATTTAGCCACTTGTTTAACGTGGCTGCAAGCCGACCGGCCAAATCACCACGGGATAAAGCTGCAATACTGCTGTTGCGCGCTTGCGTCAATTCCTCGATTTTGGTTTTGTCTGCGGCAAATTATGGATGGGGCATGATGGCTCGCGAAACAGGAATATTGGCAGACCGCGCGATTGCCGCGTTGTTCGAGACGGGACGCCTCGTCGCGGAGCGCGAGCTCGACAGCGACCAGATCCAGCCGGCGAGCCTTGATCTGCGTCTCGGCGCCAAGGCGTTCCGTGTCCGCGCCAGCTTCATGCCGGGTCCGAACAGCCTCGTGTCCGACAAGCTCGACCGTTTGAAGCTGCATGTCGTCGATCTCTCCGAAGGCGCGGTGCTCGAGACCGGCTGCGTCTACA
Organism: Rhizobium sp. Rhizsp42; assembly: GCF_047304155.1. Lineage (NCBI taxonomy): Bacteria > Pseudomonadati > Pseudomonadota > Alphaproteobacteria > Hyphomicrobiales > Rhizobiaceae > Rhizobium > Rhizobium sp. Rhizsp42. Next base: position 163,805 of record NZ_JBGLYS010000008.1, read on the forward strand.
TCGTTCCGCTGATGGAGCGCCTCGATCTGCCGGCCGACATGTCGGCCTCGGCCAACCCGAAAAGCTCGACCGGCCGCCTCGATATCTTCACTCGCGTCATCACCGATTACGCGCAGGAATTCGACAAGATCCCGGCCGGCTATTCCGGGCCGCTCTATCTCGAAATCTCGCCGCGCACCTTCCCGATCGTCGTGCGTCGCGGCTCGCGCCTGTCGCAGATCCGCTTCCGCATCGGCCAGTCGCTGCTCGGCGAACCGGAACTGCTGGCGCTGCACGATGCCGAAATGCTGGTCGCAAGCACAAAGCCGAACGTCTCGGGCGGCGGCATTGCGCTGTCGATCGATCTCGCCGGCGACAAGGATGGCCTGATCGGCTATCGCGGCAAGCACCACACGGCCGTCGTCGATGTCGACAAGAAGGCCCAGCACGATATCTTCGATTTCTGGGAGCCGATCTATAGTCGCGGTCGCAACGAGCTGATCCTCGATCCGGATGAGTTCTACATCCTCGTCTCGCGCGAGGCGGTCCACGTGCCCCCGCACTACGCCGCCGAGATGACGCCTTTCGATCCGCTCGTCGGCGAATTCCGCGTGCACTACGCCGGCTTCTTCGACCCAGGCTTCGGCCACGCCCCCGCCGGCGGCCGCGGCAGCCGCGCCGTCCTCGAAGTCCGCAGCCACGAGGTCCCCTTCATCCTCGAAGACGGCCAGATCGTCGGCCGCCTGGTCTACGAGCACATGCAGGAACACCCCGAAAGCCTCTACGGCACCGGCCTCGGCTCCAACTACCAGGCGCAGGGCCTCAAGCTCTCCAAGCACTTCCGGATCTGAGCAGCCTCACCCGGAAGTCGCCAACGCCGCTTGACACCAGCCGCCATCTGTTGGAAATCTGCGCGTAACGCGGGTGTAGCTCAATGGTAGAGCAGCAGCTTCCCAAGCTGAATACGAGGGTTCGATTCCCTTCACCCGCTCCAATTTCTCAATTTTTCCGACACCCCTCGCTACCTACTTCAGCATCGGCCATGTGTCGGAAAGCTTGTAGCCGCCGGGGAATGGGTCGGTCGGGTCGAGCATCAACTGAGCGGTGCCGCTGATCCAGGCGCTGCCGGTGATCGAGGGAACGATCGCCTTCCGGTCGGCGATCGTCGTCTCTTTGACGATCTTGCCGACGAATTTCGTGCCGATGATCGACACGCCCGTTAGGCTCTCGCCTTCCTGTAGCTCGCCGCGCGCGTTGAGCAGCGCCATGCGCGCCGACACCGCCGTGCCGGTTGGAGAGCGGTCGATCTTGCCGGGTTGGATGGCGACAACGGATGTCGCCAGAAGCTGGCCATCCTCGCGATAGGGCTTTCCGGCAAAGAGGCAGAACGAGATATGGTTCCAGCCCGTATCTTCGGGGTGCGAGAAGCCCAGCTGCTTATTGGCCGCATTGGTGATCCTGATGCCCGTCTCGGCGATCAGGCGCGCATTCTCCGGGATCAGCTCGATGCCGACCTGATCGGGATCGACGACCACGAAACTGTCGCCGCCATAGGCGGTGTCGACGGTGAGCATTCCGATACCGGGAACGTCGACTGAAACATCGAGCTTCTGCGCGAAGCTCTTCACGTTGGTGACGGTAATGCGCTCGGCCTTGCCGTTGCGGCATTCCGCCTCGACCTCGACGAGCCCGGCCGGTGCCTCGAGCACCATCCTCGTCACTGGCTCTGTCATCGGAATGATGCCGCTGTCCAGAAGGACGGTGGAAACGCAGATCGAGTTCGATCCAGACATTGGAGGCGTGTCCTCCGGCTCCATGATGATCCACCCCATCTGCGCCTTGGGGTTCTTCGGCGGCACGAGCAGGTTGACGTGGCGGAAGACGCCCCCGCGCGGCTCGTTCAGCACGAAATTCCGTAGCGTCTGATCCCTCGCGATCCAGCGGGACTGTTCCCACACGGTCTCGCCAGGCGGCGGTGCGACGCCGCCGATGATCACATCGCCGACTTCCCCTTCGGCATGGCAACTGACGATGTGGACGATCTTGCTGGTGCGCATCTTCTCGCTCTTTTCTCGGTTCTCGCCGCCTCGAAGCCCCGGCGACGTTGGTGACGGATCATATCATGCATGCCTGCGCATCATTGATGAAGCACCTTCCGCATGCGCAGAGGATCTAAGCGGGTTATCCAATTCGGGTTGTGGCTCTAACGCTTTCCGCGTACTTGACGAATCCCTAATGAACGTGGTTAATTTTTAACTATTCTCCGATAAATGGAACTTGGACGGCGCTCTGGCCGTTACTGGCGCACACGAGGAGGAATAGCGAAATGCTCTTGAAGATTTTCACCGCAAAGCGCGATGTCGTCGATGCCGATGACACCGGCACCTACGCGGATGGCTACCATATGCCGGAACTCGACGTTGCCGCATACAAGCGCAGCGACCGCCGCTCCTCCTACGAGCGCGACTATGGTCGTGGCCGCAAGGTTGAAGAGATCTCGCTCGGTCTCGTCTAAGGGATCGATCACATCGCGGGTAAAGTCGGCATTAGCCGAAATGAAAATGGGCGGCCTTGAGCCGCCCATTTCATGTTTGCGAGAGCCTTGTCGCGGCTCAGAACTCCGTCCAGTCGTCGTCCTTCTTGTCGGCGGACGACGCGCCGCCGAAGGCGTTGGCGAGCTTTTGGCCGAGTGCCAGCGCCGGCGAGGAGGTCGGTCGCGTAACCCCTGAGGTGGCGATCCGCACGGGGGCCTTGCGGGTCAAGACAGGCTTGGCCGGGCGCGGCACCAAGGGTTCGTTGGCGTCTGGAACCACCCTTGGCGTGAACGCCATCGTGCTGCCGCCGGTGCCGGTGAGCTTGAACTGGTCGAGCAGGGTGTTCAGCGCTGCCGCCTCCGTGGCGAGCTTGTGGCTGGCGGCGGTGCTTTCTTCCACCATCGCGGCGTTCTGCTGCGTGCCCTGGTCCATCGTGTTGACCGCCGTGTTGATCTCCTGCAGCCCGATCGATTGCTCGCGCGCGGCCTCGGCGATCGCGTTGACGTGCTGGTTGATCTCCTGCACCTCGTGAACGATCTCTTCGAGCGCCTTGCCGGTTTCGCCGACCAGCGACACGCCCGATTTCACCTGGTTGCCCGAGGTCAGGATCAGCGATTGGATTTCGCGTGCGGCGTTGGCGGAGCGTTGCGCGAGTTCGCGCACTTCTTGGGCGACGACAGCGAAACCCTTGCCAGCTTCGCCCGCACGCGCGGCTTCCACGCCGGCGTTCAGCGCGAGAAGATTGGTCTGGAAGGCGATGTCGTCGATCACGCCGATGATGTTGCCGATCGAGGCCGAGGACTGTTCGATCTGCTGCATGGCGTTGACCGCCTTGCGCACCACCTCGCCGGATCGCTCGGCGCTGTGGCGGGTTTTCGACACCAGCGTGCGCGCTTCTTCCGCCCGCCGCGCGGCGTCCTTCACCGTGGTGGTGATCTCTTCCAGCGCGGCCGCCGTCTCCTCGACAGAGGCTGCCTGCTGCTCGGTGCGACGCGAGAGCTGGTCGGCAGACGAGCGGATCTCGCCGGCGCCGGCCGTGATCGCGCGGGCGTTGTCGCCCACGGTCTGCATCGTTTCGTTGAGCTTGAAGATCGAGTTGTTGAAGTCCTGGCGCAGGCTGTCGAGGCTGCCTTCGAACGGCGTGTTGATCTGCGAGATCAGGTCGCCGGCCGCAAGCTTGCGCAGGCCGTCGCCGAGCGCGCTGACGGTGCGCGAGAGATCGGCCGCCTCGGTGGCGCGCTGGGCTTCGATTTCGCGCCGCTCGCTGTCGGTGAGATTGCGGTTGCGCTCCGCCTCGCGCTCAAGGCGCACGCGCTCGATGGCGTTGTCGCGGAAGATCGAGACGGCGGCCGCCATCTCGCCCACTTCGTCCTGCCGGTCCATGCCGTCGACGGCGCTTGCCGTCTCGCCCTCGGCAAGCCGCGTCATGCGCTGGCGAAGCCGGGCCATCGGCGCCGCGATGCCGGCCTGCGCGATCCAGATGCTGAGGCCGATCGCGGCAAGCACGGCGAGCCCGATCAGCACGAAACAATAGAGGATACGGCTGTTGACCGTGGCAGAAAGCGCGTCGCCGCCGTCATTGAGCTGCACCATCAGTGCGTCATTGTTGGCGATCATTTTCGGCGTGACGATCGAGAGCTTGGCGTTGAGCTCGGCTGCCGTGGCCCGCGCACCGGTGCGGTCGCCGGCCTTGGCCTGGTCGAATACCTTTTTGGAGAGCGCATCCATCTCGTCGATGCCGGCGATGATCTCGTCGATCGCGGGCTTGCGGTTCGGCACGAGGTCGGCTGCCTGCTGCAGACGCTCGCGCGCTTGCGGCATCTTGCTGGGCGCGGCGATCGCGGCATCGAAGTCGGGCGTGCCGGGGGTAAGGTCGGAGACGACGGTTGCCTGCAGAACGGCTGCGGTGGCAGACGCGCTGGCGCGAGACGCCTGCATTGCCGCAAGCGCTTCGTGGTCGATGAAGGCGCTGTAGGCGGCATCGGCGCCGCGGAATTCCTCGACGACATAGACAAGACCGCCGATCGCGATGACGCCGAGAAGCGCAACGACCGAGATGATCTTGGTGCGGATTTTGAAGTTTTTCAGCATGAATGGGCCCATGGGCTGCGGCCAGGGGGATGGCCGGATACGATCGTTTTCAAGAACAGGCGTTTTCGAAGGCAGAGCTGGCGCTTGTGGCGCCGTGGGAGATGCCCGCTAAGGCTCGACAAGCGCATCATGCATTCGGTCGGGAACCGGTGTCGTCGAACGCGACTAGAATCCATATTGCTTAAGACGAAACTAACGCATCCAGGGGTCCACAGAATTTAAGTGGACCGGCTCATTGTAAGGGCATGGAGGCCCCGCGCATCGGTTGCGGGGAGACCGTTGGCAGGTGCGGGGTCTTGTCCCAGAAGAACGGCTTGAAATGCAGCTGGAAGACGGCGCGCCACGCGGCACCCGAGATCAGCATCCAGTAGAGAGGCAGGGCGACCCAGCGCCAGCCGACCTTGCGCTTCTCGTCGCGCAGCATGGCGCGCCGGCCGAGCACCAGGAGAATGACGTAGCTTCCCAGCATGTTGGCGACATCGATCAGAAACAGCAGCGCCTCGCCAGTGCCGGTTTCAGGGAAGCCCAGCATCATGTAGCTGGCGGTAGTGAGGATCAGCATGACCATCCACGGATGCGTCAGCGAGGCGACGAGCATGCCGCCAACAAGCACCTGAAAAACGAGGAACGGCCAGATCCCCATCTCGCGCACGAGTTTGCCTGGTGCGCGCATCATCACCAGCCATGTCTGCAGCCATCCCTTGAACCACCGTGTGCGCTGGTTCAGCCAGACGTCGAGCGTCGTCGGCGCATCCTCATAGGTCGGGCAGTCGATGACGCCGCAGCGATAACCGAGCCTGTAGAGCCGCAGGCCGAGATCGGCATCTTCAGTCACGTTATAGGGATCCCACCCGCCGCACGCCTTGAGATCGGCGACACGCAGATGGTTGGACGTGCCGCCAAGCGGCATCGGCAACCGGTGCTTCGCCAGCATCGGCAGCAACAGCCGAAACAGCGCTGCGTATTCAAGCGCGAAGGCCGCGCTGATCCATGAGCTGCCGACGTTGGAGATGATCAGCGGCGCCTGCAGGCAGGCGACATCGTCGCGGCTGGCGCAGAAGCTCGCATAGGCCGCGCGCAGCTGGTCGGGATGCGGCCTGTCCTCGGCGTCGTAGATCACGAGGAATTCTCCGCGCGCGGCGCTCAGAGCGTAGTTCAGCGCCTTCGGTTTCGTTCTCGGATGGGAGACCGGCACCGCGATGATTTCGAACTGCGGGCCGATATCCTGCTTTTCCAGTGCCGCGATCGTCGCGTGGTCGTCGGCCTCGCATATCAGCTTGATGTCGAGCTTGGCGATCGGCCAGTTGAGCTGCTTCAGCGCCGCGACAAGCTGGCCGGCGACCTCCGCCTCCTTGTAGAGCGCGACGAACACGGAATAGACGGGCAGCCGCTCCGTCGGTTGCGGCGTCGGCTGCGGGCCGCGACGGTGGCTGAGCGCACAGGCCCTGAGCAGGATCGCCGCCATGTAGATGAACGACAGCGCGAGGTGAACGATCGCGATCAGCGGCAGATCCGAGAACGCGGTGAAAGCGAGCGCGCAAAGGCCCGCGCCGGCAATGAACCCCTGCTTGCCCGAGAGCACGATGCGGGCACTGAACCGCCCCTTGTCCTCGAACAGCGTTCCGATGCTCTCTTTCACCCGCCGCTTGGCGCCGACGCGCCAGATGGCGTCGCGCATCGCGGTGGGCGTGGTGACGATGATCCGCTCCGCAAGCCCCGGCCGCGCCTCGATCGTCTGTGCCAGCGCCAGCAGTCGGCCGGCCTCGGGAATGATGGCGATCATCGCCCTGTCGGCATAGTTTAGCCGCACGGATCGCGTGTCCGCCAGCTGCGTGTCGAGCGCCTGGTCGTCATGGATCAGGGCCGGATCGAGCTGCGACAGGAATGGCAGGCGAAGCGCGCGGGCAAGGGCGGCATAATAGTTCTCGGCGTCCACCCACCGGTTGGCCAGCAGTTCACGCTCGATCGACGTGCCGTTATGGCGGGCCATGGCCGCCGCGCGCGCGATCGTCGGCTTGCCGATGCCGAGGCGGAGCAGCGCTTCGATCTCGATCTGTTGCGCATCATTGACCACGCCCGCCGGCACGGCCGGCAAGATCGGAGGTTTCGGTCGCTCCTGAAGCGTCGTGTGACGGCTGCTGATCCCGCCCGACGCATATTCCCCGATACGCATGACTCTGATACACCGTCTTTGAATTGGCAGTGCAGTCCCCGGGGCAGATCATAATGGTGCGATTTAAGCTGGCATCTCTCAATCCTAAGGGGTTTTGCAGCCTCTGGCTGTTTCTGGCGGCATTTGGGATACCTCTTTCGGCTGCGGCACAGCAGGCAGCGCCCTCCTTGCCGTTGTTGTTCGACAGCCGCGAGCGCCTCGCCAAGCCTGATCTGACAAGCCTCGTGCGCCTGCGCTTCCTGACCTCGGTCGATTTCCCGCCGTTCAATTTCATGGATCAGAACGGCAAGCTCTCGGGCTTCAATGTCGATCTCGCCCGCGAAATCTGCGCCGAGTTGGAGATTTCGGACAAGTGTCAGATCCAGGCCTTGCCCTTCGGCGATCTAAAGGATGCGCTGGCCGCCTCGCAGGGCGATGCCGTGATCGCGGGGCTGGCCGTCGGCAGCGAGCTGCGCCGGCAGTTTTCCTTCTCGCGCCCTTATCTGATGTTGCCCGCCCGCTTTGCCCGCAATCTGAAGGCGCCGATCAAGGGCGAGAATGCCGCAAGCCTTACCGATCGCTCCGTCGGCGTGGTCAAGGAAACCGCGCACGCCGCCATGCTCGCCGCCTATTTCCCCAAGGTCAAGGCAGTGCCGTTTGACAGCAAGGAGGCGCTGCTCACAGCATTGAAGGACGGCAAGGTCGACGCCGTCTTCGCCGATTCGCTGCAGCTCTCATTCTGGGTGTCGTCGCAGGCATCGGAGAAATGCTGCGCCCTGTTCGACGGTCCCTATATGTCGGAGGAGTTTCTGGGCGAGGGCATGACGATCATGCTGCGGCAAAAGGACGAAGTCCTGCGCTCGGCCTTCGACCACGCGCTGGCCGCCCTTTCGCGCAGCGGCCGCCTGCAGGAAATCTACCTGCGCTACTTCCCTTATGGGCTGTACTAGGCAGCTTAACCCTTGCGGAAACGGGCAATGGCGCTGCGCTCGATCGCGGCGCAGGTCAGCTTGTCGAGGCCGAGCCGGTCGCGCAGCAGGCTGAGCAGTCGCAGTTCTTCCGCCTTCACGGAAAGGTCGGCCGACGCGACCTCGACCGCCAGCGCATAGGCCGTGTCGTAAAGCTTCGGCGACAGCGTGTCCTTGACCGTCTCGAGAACGACGTCGAGCCCCTCCGGGCCGGACAGAAGTGCCGCGCAATCGCGCGCGACCGAGATCAGCTTGTCGTCGTCGAAGCCGCGAAACACCGGCAGAAAGCCGATCAGCTGTCCGATACGTTCCAGTTCCCGATCATTCATCGTGCTGTCGACGGCGGATGCCATGACCATCACGTAGATCAACGCGTCGTGGGCGGAAAGCGGCTTGTTCATGTCTGCATGGTTCCTCTGCGATGTCAGCAGAGTTTAGGAACTGGCCACGCTCATTACAAGGGATCGCTCATATCTTGAGGCTGCGTCAGGTCGGGTGCATCAGTTGCGCCGGCCTGGCGTGGATCCTGGCCGTAGATACCGTTTCCATCTTGCTTGGCCTTGGCCCCGGCATCCGCGAAGGCCGAGCCCGCTTCGGCCTCGGCCCAGCCATTCTCGATCAGCCACTCGGAAAGATCCTGCGCGCCGATCTTGCAGCTGGCCGTCGCGGTGCCGCTCCAATTGGCATCGCTAAGATCGCAGTTGACGGTGCGAAGCCGCAGGAAGAGCCGGAAATTGGTCTTCGCCAGCATCCCGCAGGGCCATTCCGTGCCCCCAGTACCGGCGCAGCTCTTGTCGACCGGCGTCGGCGTCAGCCCGGCCAGTTGCAGCCGCCGTTCACCGAAACCGAGCACGCCGGCGCTTTCGGCCACCGGGCGCGGCAGGTCGATACCCTTCTCAGCCACCACGACAGGCTTTTTCTCCGGCTCCGGCGCCTGCTCGCGCTCCAATGGCTTGCCGTCGACCGAGGCCGGGTAGAATTGGCTGGCGTCATCCACCGGCCGGGCCATCATGCTGGCATCCGGGTTCGTCGTCGGCTGAGTAGGCGAGGGCGTTTGCTGCTCGTCCGCGCCTTGCGCCGATGCAGCGATCTCGCCCGCATCAGACGCAGCGCTCAGCCGATGCTCGCCGGCGGCGATCAGGCCGATGACGATCGCTATTCCCGCAGTCGCTGTCAGAAGTGCCGCAGGCTTCATGGAAGATTTTCCTACTGGCTGGCCCATATGATCCGGGCGATCCAATCCACGTCGGTGAGCTCGATCGTCCGGTTCGGGTGTTCGGGATTGAGCGACATGAGTTCGATCGAGCGTGGGCTCTGGCGCATCAGCACCTTGGCCATAACCTCGCCCTCGCGCGTCTTCACCACGACGCGGTCGTTGCGGCGCACCTGCGCGCCCGGCTCGACGATCAGAACGTCGCCGTCGCGATAGAGCGGCATCATGCTTTCGCCCTGAACCTCGAGCGCATAGACACCGGCCTTTTGTGACGGTGCGGCCGGAAATTCCACCACATCCCAGCCCTGTCCGGCCGGAAAGCCGCCATCATCGAAAAAGCCGCCAGCGCCCGCCTGCGCAAAGCCGAGCAGTGGGATGGAGCTCCCCTGCGGCGGAAACGCGCCATCAGGCAGCGTCGAGAAACTGCCCTGCGGCCGCATGAAGGACAGGAATTCCTCCATGCTGGAGCGCGTCGCCTCCAGCACCTTGGCGATCGATTCCGTCGATGGCCAGCGCAAGCGCCCATCGGCGGAAAGACGTTTGGATTTGTTGAACGAGGTCGGGTCGAGGCCGGCGCGGCGGGCAAGCCCCGAGGGTGTCAGGTCGTGCCGTTCGGCAAGCCTGTCGAGCGCTCCCCAGATCTGCTCGTGTGACAGCATGTCGCCTGATCCCGTGCGCGCCAAGGCGCTCCTTAATCGGCTGAAAGATTAACCGCAAGGCGAACAGGAGTAAAGAGACAAGAGGAATAAAATCCTCTCTCCCGTCAGGCGACCATCGCCATGTTGATCTTGCCGAGCTGGATCACCGCCTGCGTGCGGCTGTCGACATTGAGCTTGAGGAGAATGGCCGAAACATGCGCCTTGATCGTCGCCTCGGAGACGCCGAGCTCATAGGCGATCTGCTTGTTGAGCAGGCCCTCGGCCAGCATCGTCAGCACCCGGCTCTGCTGCGGCGTCAGCGTGTGCAGCCGGTGGATGATGTCGGCCACATCGGGATCCTGTTCCTGCCCGTCGCGGTAGCTGTCGGGCGTTGCGATATCTCCCGCAAGCACCGTCTGTATGCCGTGGCGGATATCGTCGATCCCGGCGGATTTCGAGATGAAGCCCGAGGCGCCGAGCTCGAGCGAGCGGCGGATCGTCGTCGCATCGTCGGACGCCGAGACGATGACGATCGGCAGGCCTGCGAATTCCGAGCGCAATGCCATCAGCCCCGAGAAGCCGCTCACCCCAGGCATGGCGAGGTCGAGCAGCATGAGATCGGCATCTGGATGCTCGCCGACCGACTTTCGTGCCGCCGCGAAATCGCCTGCCTCGACGATGTCGGGATGACCCTCCATTCCGGTCACGGCCTGGCGAAGCGCATCGCGAAACAGCGGATGATCATCGGCAATAATGATTGTCTGCTCATGCATCGAAAACTCCCTCCCAAGAGCCCGATCATGAAGTCCATGCACCGCCTTCCTCCACGGTTCATGCCTTCCTGCTAAAGCAGACTATAGCAAATCATGTCTTTTGCGGAAGGGCGTTGCCCTGGTCCTCGCTCTGGAATTCCTTGACGATCCCCATGAAGCTGCGCATCCAGCGCTCCATGATGCCGATCGAGCGGTCGATCTCGGCGTCCGATGGCAGCGCCTTGTTGACGATGCTCTTGTTCTCGAGTGCGGTCACCCGGTCCGACAGCCGGTCGAGTTCGCTTTCGTAAGCCGCACGTTCATCGGCGGCCATGCGGCAGACGAGCGCCCCGTCCTTCTCCTCGCAGAGCGACATGGCGCCGGTCTGGCGATCGAGCCGCACGAAATGGTCGCCGCTGCGCTCCAGTTGGAAGCGGCTCGCGTCCGGCTCCGCGGCGGAAGCGGCAAGCGGAATGAGGATGGCGACGAGGCTGAGCGTGATATTTTTCATGGTTTCCTCCGGAAATCTCGATGGCCACCGCATTTTTTGCGGTGAGCGCGTGGACATCGCCGCTCAACTGCGGCAAAGCCCGGGAAAGACCAGCCATTCATGAGGCCATCATGACCCTGACACCCACGCTTTACAAGATCGTGACGGAAACGCTCTGGCAGGACGCCCGGGCCGCCGGCGTTTTCCGCGGCGCCGCCATCGATCTCAAGGACGGCTTCATCCACTTCTCGACGGCAAGCCAGGCGGTGCAGACCGCAGCCCTGCACTTCGCCGGCCAGACTGGCCTGCTTCTGGTCGCCGTCGATGGCGTGGCGCTTGGCGACAAGCTGATTTTCGAACCGTCGCGCGGCGGCGATCTCTTCCCGCATCTCTATGCGGACCTCCCGCTTTCGGCCGTGCTCTGGGAAAAGCCATTGCCGCCTGATGCCGAAGGCAAACACATCTTTCCGGACCTGCAGCCATGATCGATCTCTTCAAGCACGCCGCCCGCAAGGGTCTCTTTCTCTTCGATCCGGAAACGGCGCACGGCATGTCGATCGCGGCCCTGAAATCAGGCCTCGTTCCGGCCTGCGCCGCACCTGCAGATTCGCGCCTGCGCCAGACGGTCGCCGGGCTTGATTTCGCCAATCCGATCGGCATGGCCGCCGGCTACGACAAGAACGCTGAAGTGCCGGAAGCACTGCTGAAGATCGGCTTCGGCTTCACCGAGATCGGCACGGTCACGCCCAAGCCGCAATCCGGCAATCCGCGTCCGCGCATCTTCCGCCTGGTCGAGGACGAAGGCGTGATCAACCGCCTCGGCTTCAACAATGAGGGCCACGACGCCGCCTTCCAGCGCCTGTCGTCCGTCCGGGGCAAGGGCATCATCGGCGTCAATATCGGCGCCAACAAGGACAGCGCCGATCGCATCGACGACTACGTGAAGGGCATCCGCCGCTTCTATTCGCTGGCGGGCTATTTCACCGCCAACATCTCCTCGCCCAACACGCCGGGCCTGCGCGATCTGCAGGCGCGCGAGAGCCTCTCGGCGCTGCTGTCGGCCGTGCTTGCCGCGCGCGACGAGGAAGCCGGAAAAACGGGCCGCAAAATCCCCGTCTTCCTCAAGGTCGCGCCGGATCTGACGGAGGAGGGCATCGACGACATCGCCGCCGAAGCGCTCTCGCATGCGCTGGATGGCCTGATCGTCTCCAACACCACGCTGTCGCGCGATGGCCTCAAGGATCAGCGCCAGGCGAAAGAGCAGGGTGGCCTCTCCGGCAAGCCGCTCTTCGAAAAGTCCACCGTTGTGCTGGCAAAGATGCGCAAGCGCGTCGGCCCCGACCTGCCGATCATCGGCGCCGGCGGCGTCTCCTCGGCGGAGACCGCGCTGGAAAAGATCAAGGCGGGCGCCGATCTGGTGCAGCTCTATTCCTGCATGGTCTATGAAGGCCCTGGCCTTGCTGGAGATATCGTTCGCGGTCTGTCGAAGCTGATGGATCGCGAGAAAGTCGCTTCCATCCGTGAGCTGCGTGACAGCAAGATGGATTACTGGGCCGGCCGAAACGTCTGATCGGCGCGCTCTCTGACCCTGAGCACCAGGAAGACGCCGCGCGAGAGCAGGAACAGGTTCATCGCCAGCCACAGGCCGTGGTTGGCGAATACAGGCACGAAGATCGCTAGTGCCGCGAGATAGACGACGAACGACATCAGCATGCGGTTGCGCATGTCGCTTGACCATGTGGCGCCGATGAAGACGCCGTCCATCAGGAAGGCGAGCGCGCCCGTCAGTCCTGTTATCGCCGCCCAGGGCAGATAGAGGCTTGCGGCCTCACGCACGTCAGGTGATGTCGTCAGCGCCGCGATCAGCCGCTCGCCGGCCACCAGGAAAAACAGCGAGATGATGCCGGCAAGCCCGAACGACCATATCGTCGTCAGCTTCAAGCCGCGATCGAAGGCCGGGCGGTAGCGCGCCCCGACCGCGCGGCCGGTGATCTGCTCGGCGGCGTTGGCCAGCCCGTCGAGATAGAAGCTCGACAGCATCAGGAAGTTCATCAGCACGGCGTTTGCAGCCAGCGTCACGGCGCCGAAGCCGGTGCCGATGCGCGTCATCAGGGCGAAGGCCCCAAGCAGCACGAAGGTGCGGATCAGGATGTCGCGGTTGAGCGTGAAGAGCTCCGCCAGAGGCTTCCGCGCAAAGATTTCGCCGCGCGTCGGCCGGTCAGCGCGGTCGAAGCCCCGGAGCACGATGAACAGACCGGCGAGCGCCCCGATGGTCTCACCGACGGTGGTTGCCCATGCAACGCCAGATATCCCCCAGTCGAGCCAGAGGCCAAGAGCGATGGCCAACACGATATTGATGCCGTTGATGATCGTCTGCAGCAGCAGGCCGATGCTCCCCTGTCCACGCCCGAGCACGAAGCCGAGGATCGCGTAATTGGCAAGCGCCGCCGGCCCGGCGAGAATGCGGATCGAGAAGTAGGTGCTGGTCGCCTGCGCTACAGCGTTCTCGGGCCCCATCAGCGTCAAACCCGCTGCAAGCAGCAGCGGTGACAGACAGAGCAGCGCCACGCCGCAGCCGAGCGCCGAAATGATCGCTCGCCAGAACACGCCCTGTTCGGCATGCCGGTCGCGCCGCCCGAGGGCTTGCGCCGTCAATCCCGTGGTCGAGGCACGCAGGAAGTTGAAGCTGCCGAGAATGAGATCGAAGAGCATCGCCCCGATCGCGAGACCCGCGAGCGCATCGGGATCGCCCATATGGCCGACGACGCCTGTGCCGACAAGGCCGAGCAGCGGCGTGGTGATGAAGCCGAGCGTCATCGGAATGGCGATAGACAGCACCATCCGGTGTGTGACCTCGAAGGCGAGGCCGTTGCGGCTATCGCTGCTGTTTACGCCTGCGTCCAAAACCCGCCTCCCGGCAAAGAGGCGGAATCACCTCAGTTGGAAAGCACCATGGCCCAATAGGGCACGTTGCGGGAAGCGGGATTATAGGCAACGGCGACGCCAAGACCGCTATAGCGGCCGAGCATGTTTTCCAGATGATGCGGCGAGTTGATCCAGGCGGTGACGACGGCCGGAACCGTTTGCTGCCCGGTCGCGATGTTTTCCGCTGCCGGCAGCTGCACGCCGCTCGCCTTCACGCGCGGGCCAAACCCGTCGGCGATGCCCATCACGTGCTTCATCTTGCCGGCCGCTGCCATGCGCTTGGCCTGGAAGAGGGCGGCGGCCGTCGCGGCCGGATCGACGGACAGCGGCGGCAGACCGTTCTTGGCGCGCAACTGGTTGACGAGCGGCAGCGAGGCGGCCGTCTGGTCTTCGCCGTTGGAAGGCGTCGAGGGCTCTTTCGGCCCGGTGGCGCAGCTGGCGACGCCGGCTGCAAGCGCAAGCGCGGAAAAGCGCAGCAGGCTGCGCCGTGAGAGATCAATGGAGGTCATGTTACCGGCGATAGCTGAAGAGACGGATGATGAGGAAGATCGGAATGACGATAGTGGCGCCGAGCATCAGATAGTCGCCGACGCGGCCGAGCGCGGAGAAGCCGCGATGCCAGACCTCGAGGATGAAATTGCGGATGCCATAGATGAAATCCAGCGGCGCCAGCCCGAAGACGGCCATGATGAAGCCGACGATCAGCGACACCACCAAAAGCTTGATCAATGTACGGCCGAGCGAGTCGCCCAGAAACTTGTTCACCTGATCGGACATGCATCATCTCCTGTTCACCCCTGAGATACGGGCGCGAATCGTTGCCCGCAAGCTTTTTCAGGGCTGCTGCCCCCGCCTCTGAAATAGGACTTGAGTTTTTTTGTGGCCATCGCCAAATGCGGGCCGCGCAACAGGTCACCATCATGCCGCCCCATCTCCAGACATCAGGCGATGCCATCGCCGACCGCCGTGCCGACTATGCCAGGATGCTGGACAAGGGCGGCGAACCAGATGCCGCCGCCGAGCTGATGGAGCAGGCGCTGGAGCTGGTGCCGGATTGGGCCGTCGGCTGGTACTGGCTTGCCACCTACCGCGAAAAATCAGGCAATGTTGCCGGCGCGATCGAGGCCTACCGGAAAACGCGCGAGCTCACCGAGGACGATATCTTCGGCGCCACGCTGAAGCTCGCCTTCCTCGGCGACATCGCTGTGCCCGATCAGCCACCGAGCATCTATGTTGAGCGCCTGTTCGACGACTACGCCGCCCGCTTCGAGACCTCGCTGGTGGACAAGCTCGGCTACGACGTGCCGGCAAAGCTCGCCCGCATGATCGCGGCGACCGGCCGGCATTATGCGCTGGCCGCCGATCTCGGCTGCGGCACCGGGCTGATGGGCCCGCAAATCCGCCAGATGGCCGGTCGGCTGGAAGGCTTCGATCTCTCGCAGAACATGCTGGCGAAGGCTGAGGAAAAGCAGGTCTACGACCATCTCGCCCAGGCGGATCTGTCGCTGCCCACAGACCAATCCGGCCTGTTTGCGGATGGTAGCCCGCATCGCGCCGATCTCGTCACGGCCGCCGATGTGCTGATCTATCTCGGCAATCTCGAGATCGCCTTTGCATCGGTCGCAGCCCTTTGTGTCGATGGCGCCGATTTCGGCTTTTCCGTCGAGGAAACCGAGGATGAGGAGGGCGTTCACCTCGCCCATTCGCTGCGCTATGCCCACTCGGAAGCCTACATCCGCTCGCTCTGCGCCCGCCATGGCTTTGAGGTGATCGCGATTAGCCGGACCACCATTCGCAAAGATGGCGCCAACATCATTCCCGGCATTCTGTTCCTTGCACGCAAGGCCGCCTGACGGAACGATTCTTGCGAAGTTTTAATAGGTCAGCATTGCTTACGTATTTCGCTTGAAAACGTGGCGAATGAACCGGATAATTCCGCTCAGAAGCCGAAGAGCGCGAATGCCGCCCGGCGACCAATCATTCACATCCCCTGCCGCCTGGGGCCTGCCCGGGCGTTCTTGAACTCGTCTGCCGTTGGAGATTAGCGACATGACTCAGCTCATCAATGCCCTTGGCTTCTGGAACACGAGCGCCACGCGCCACACCCCCGTCGAGGACGTGCAGGGCATCTTCTCCGGCAGCCTTGTCGCCGCCCTTGGCCTTTATGTGCTGGCAAGCGCTGGTCTCTTGACCGGCAGCACGGCGGGCATCGCCTTCCTTGTGCACTATGCCTTCGGCATCAATTTCGGCCTGGCCTTCTTCCTGCTCAACCTGCCGTTCTTCTATCTCTCGTGGAAACGCCTCGGCGTCTCCTTCACCATCAAGACCTTCATCGCCATCGGCCTGACCTCGCTGCTGACAAGCCTGCAGCCGAACGTGATGAGCATCGCGACGATCCATCCGGCCTGGGCAGCCCTTCTGGGCGGTCTTCTCCTCGGCTTCGGCCTCCTGGCGCTCTATCGCCACCGCGCCAGCCTCGGCGGCGTCGGCATTCTCGGCATCTACATGCAGGAGCGCTTCGGCATCCGCGCCGGCCTCGTGCAGATGGCCGTCGATCTCTGCGTGCTGGCCGCAGCCTTCTTCGTCACCACGCCGCCTGTGGTGTTTTACTCCGTGCTCGGCGCCGTGGTGCTTAATCTCTTCCTCACGATCAACCACCGCGCCGACCGCTACGTCGCGCTCTAGCCGAGCAGATTGCCGAACCGGACCGAATAGATCCGGTCGCGCCCGAGCAGGTGCGCGATTAGCGACGGCTGGTCGAACAGCCCCTTCATCGCCTTGTGGCGCAGATCGAGCCCCCCGCTCATCACCCCGAAAGCCGGCATCAGCAGCCTTGCGCCATCGGTCGCAAAACACGGGCGGCGGATGGATTTCTCGCGCCGCCGCACCGTGGCGGAAGGATGCAGGTGCCCGGCGATCTCGCCGCTCTGCAGCCCGTCCCTCGGCTCGTGCCGGAAGGTGAGGCCACCGTACTGCAGTTCGTCGGCGCAGGCACCGGGCAGATCGACGGTGCCGTCGGGGTCATGGTTACCGTTGATCCAGATCCACTCGCGCCCGCGCGCCATATCTGAAATCAGCGTGCGGAATGTCTCCGGCATATGCGCCGAGCCGATGCGATCGTGAAAATTGTCGCCGAGCGAGATCACCAGCTTCGGGTCATAGCGGGTAATGACGGCGGAGAGCACCGTCAGCGTTGCCAGCGTGTCATAGGGCGGCAGCATCATGCCGCGCCGGGCGAAGGCGGCACCTTTCTCAAGATGCAGGTCGGAAACGACGAGAACGCCGGTATCAGGAAGATAGAGCCCGCCCAGCGGATCGCACACGGCCGCGACCCCATGCACGGACGTTTCCACGCCCGGCATCGCCGCAATCCCGTTCAGTTCCCGCGCCAGCGCCAGCCGGTTCATCAGTTCGTTTCTTTCCAGTATCTAGGCGGGGAGGAAGGCCAAAGGCCCTCTCTGCCCTGCCGGGCATCTCCCCCACAAGGGGGGAGAAAACTTGTGGCGCCGCTCTGCCATGATCATGACTTCGGCGGTGCGGCCGTTAAGCCCCTCCCCCTTGTGGGGAGGGGTTGGGGAGGGGACTTTATTCCAAAGCCTCGGCAATCAGATCGTCCGCAGCTTCCGCCAGCAGAACATCCTGCGCCTCGCCATGCACATGCTCCTTGCCGATCTCCAGCATCACGGGCACGGCAAGCGGCGAGATGTGCTCCAGCGGGCGGTGGGTGATGTGCCCCTTGATTCGCTTCAGCATATCGCCAAGACGGCCGATGTCCAAAAGCCCGGTCGCCGCATCCTGTCGCGTCGCCTGCAGCAGGATGTGGTCAGGCTCGTGGGTTCGGAGCACGTCGTAGATCAGATCGGCCGAAACCGTCACCTGCCGTCCGCTCTTTTCCTTGCCCGGGTGCCGGCGCTCGATCAAGCCTGCAATCACGGCGCAATTGCGGAAGGTACGCTTCAAAAGGAAGGATTCGTCGAGCCAGCTTTCGAGATCGTCGCCCAGCATGTCCTCGTCGAAAAGGTCGGAGAGACTGAGCCGGCCGTTTGATATCATCCGCCCCATATCCTCCAGCCCCCATATGCCGAGCGAATAATCGGTGGCGACGAAGCCGAGCGGCTTGGCGCCAGACCGTTCCAGTCGGCGCGTCAGAAGCATGCCGAGCGTCTGATGCGCCAGCCGCCCCTCGAAGGGGTAGGCCACCATGTAGCAGCGGCTGCCGCGCGGGAAAGTCTCGATCAGCAGCTCGTCGCGCTTGGGCAGGATCGACTTTTCCTTTTGTATGGCGAGCCAATCGCGCACCTGGCCCGGCAGCCGGTGCCAGCGGTCGGGATCGTCGAGCATCGAGCGCACCTGATCGGCGAGATAGGTGGAGAGCGGAAATTTGCCCCCGGCGTAAGATGGAATCTTCGGATCGTTGGAATAGGCCTGGCTGGCCAGCGCCTCGTTCTCGCGGATACCCTCGAAGCGCAGCACCTTGCCGGAGAAGATGAAGGTGTCGCCGGGCGAAAGCTGCTCGAAGAAATACTCCTCCATCTTGCCAAGCGTCGCGCCGCCACGCCCGATGCGGCCGCCTTCTCCCCGCTTCACCATCTTCAGGTTCAGCATCGGGCTCTCGACGATGGTGCCGAGGTTCAGCCGATATTGCTGCGCCACCTGCGGATTGGAAACACGCCAGCGCCCCTCCTTCGTCTTGCGGATGCGGGCATAGCGCTCATAGGTGCGCAGCGCATAGCCGCCGGTGGCGACAAAGTCGACGATCCGCTCGAACGTCTCCCAGCTAAGGTCAGCATAGGGCGAGGCGCTGATGATCTCGTCATAGAGCTCCAGCATGTCGAATGGCTCGGCGCAGGCCATGCCGAGAACATGCTGGGCGAGCACATCAAGCGCGCCGCGCCCGACCGGCGGCGTGTCCTGCGCGCCGATATAGTTGGCGTCGAGTGCTGCCTGGCACTCCATTACCTCGAAGCGGTTGGCGGGAACGAGGATTGCCTTGGAGGGCTCGTCCATCCGGTGGTTGGCGCGGCCGATGCGCTGCGCCAGCCGCGAGGCTCCCTTCGGTGCGCCGACATGGATGACGAGATCAACATCGCCCCAGTCGATGCCGAGGTCGAGCGTCGAGGTGGCGACCACGGCGCGCAGCCGGTTCGCCGCCATCGCCGCCTCCACCTTGCGGCGCTGTCCGACATCGAGCGAGCCGTGATGCAGCGCGATCGGCAGATTGTTGTCGTTGGCGGTCCAGAGCTCCTGAAACAGCATCTCCGCCTGGCTGCGGGTATTGACGAAGAGCAGCGTCGTCTGGTGCTCGAGCAGCTGCTTGTAGACATCGGGGATCGCGTATTTCGCCGAATGGCCGGACCAGGGAATACGCTCTTCCGTGGAGAGGATCGAGATATCGGGCTTTGCCCCACCCTCCACCGTGACGATGCCGGCATGCCGCTCCCCACCTTCCGGCTGCGCCACCAGCCACTTCTGCAGCTCCAGCGGCTCGGCAACGGTGGCCGAAAGGCCGATCGTCTGCAGCTTCGGCGCAAGCCGCCTGAGCCGCGCCAGCCCCAGCGACAGCATGTGCCCGCGCTTGGAGGTGACCAGCGAATGCAGCTCGTCGAAGATGATGTATCTGAGGTCCTTGAAGAAGCGCTCGGCTTCGCCATTGGCAAGCAAAAGGGCCACCTGCTCCGGCGTCGTCAAGAGGATGTCGGGCGGGTTGAGCTTCTGGCGTTGCCGCTTGGAAACGGGCGTGTCGCCGGTGCGGTTTTCGACGGTGACGGGAAGCCCCATCTCCAGCACCGGCTTCATCAGGTTGCGCTCGATGTCGACAGCCAGCGCCTTCAGCGGCGAGACGTAGAGCGTGTGAATGCCGGTGAAGGCAGAGCCGGGCGGTATCTTGCCGCTACGGGTGAGATCGGTGAGCGACGGCAGAAAGCCAGCCAGTGTCTTGCCGGCCCCGGTGGGCGCGATCAAGAGCGTGCTTTCACCGGCCTCGGCGCGCGCCAGAAGCTCCAGCTGATGCCTGCGCGGCTGCCAGCCCTTCTCCGCGAACCAGCGGGTAAAGGGGGCAGGCAGGGATATCAGGCGCTCGCTATCGATCTGGTCCACCGCCTGAATGTAGTTCAAACCGCGCCAGCGAAAAGTGCGAAGTCGATACGGCTCCGCACTTTAATCACAAAGCGATCAATAGATGTCGAAGGGGAAATACCGCTTGGTGATCTTCTGGTAGGTGCCGTTGGCAACCAGCGCGTCGATCGCCTTGTTGAAGCGCTCCTTCAGTTCGGTCTCGCCCTTGCGGATGCCGATGCCGGCCTGCGTCTCGCTTCCCGGGATATCGCCGAGCAGCTTGCAGCAATCCTTGCCGGCCTTGTTCAGCCAGTCGACCGCCACGAACTTGTCCGAAACCACCGCGTCCGTGCGGCCGTTCTGCAGGTCGGCCACTGCTTCGTCCTGCGTGGGATAGAGCTTCGCCTCGGCGCCGCCCTTGGCGTAAAAGTCGGTGGTATAGTTGGCCTGCGTCGTTGATGCCTGTGCGCCGACGACCTTGCCCTTCATGTCCTCGACGCTCACGCTCTTGATCGTGCTGTCCTTGGGCACGGCGACGGCAAGCGGCGTGGTGTAGTATTTGTTGGTGAAGTCGATCTGCTGCTTGCGCTCTTCGGTAATGCTCATCGAGGCGATGATCGCGTCGTATTTCTTGGCGAGCAGCCCGGGAATGATGCCGTCCCAATCCTGGGCGACGATCGTGCACTTCGCCTTCATCTCCTCGCAGAGCGCATTGGCCATATCGACATCGAGCCCCTTCAGGCTGCCGTCCGGTTCCACGTAGTTGAAGGGAGGGTAGGCGCCCTCGGTGGCGATCCGGATGGTGTCTTCGGCGAAGGCCAGATGCGCCGTGGCAAGAAGTGCCGCGGTCGTCAGCAAGATCGTCTTTTTCATTGATGTTCCCTTTTGGAGTGTTTTGACACTGCAACCTTAGCTGATCCCAATCGCTTCACAAGCCTTTGCTGAATAAGCCGAAAGTCTACCGCCCCGCGCGCAATCGCGGCGCTTTGGAAAGAAGATTGACAGCTGACATAATCATGGATATATTTTATCCATGAATTGAGGAGCTGGTCACATGAAACTCGGAGACGGTGTCGAACAGGCCATTCACAGCGTGGCGATGCTTTCGGGTCTTTCCGAGGGTGGCGTGCTGTCGGCGGCAGCACTCGCGGAGTTTCACGGGGTCTCGACGAGCTACCTTCTGAAGCATCTGCAGGCACTCTCGGGCGCCGGCATCCTCCACACCGTGCCCGGCCCGAAAGGTGGCTATCGCCTCGCCAGGCCCGCTGAGAAGATCACGCTGCTCGATATCGTGCTGGCCGTCGAGGGACCTGCGCCCGCCTTTCGCTGCAACGAGATCCGCCAGCGCGGGCCGAACCCGGCGCCCGATCGTTTTTTCGCCAAGCCGTGCAACATCTCGGCGGCGATGCTGAAGGCCGAGCGCGTCTATCGCGCCGAGCTTGCCAAGACCACCATTGCCGATCTCGGCGCCGAACTGGCGGAGATCGACGACGGGACGATCGCAGCCAGAAGCTGCGCGTTCCTGGAACTGCATGAACGTCGAACGGCTCGCTGAGCCATCAAAGGAGAAAGTGCCATGCAACCGCGTTTCAATTTCGCCAAGGCCGCACCGGATGCCTACAAGGCCGTGCTCGCGCTTGAGGATTACGTCCAGAAATCCGGCCTCGAACGCCGCTTCATCCACCTGATCAAGCTGCGCGCGTCGCAGATCAACGGCTGCGCCTATTGCGTCGACATGCACGTCAAGGAAGCCCGCCACGACGGGTTGAGCGAACAGTGGATCAACCTCATGTGCGTCTGGCATGAATCGCCCGTCTATGACGAACGCGAACGAGCGCTTCTCGGCTGGGTCGATGCCGTCACCAAGGTCGCCCAGACGGGCGCGCCCGATGCCGATTATGAAGCGCTCAAGGCGCATTTCAGCGAAGCCGAGATGATGAACATCACGGTCGCCATCGGCGCTATCAACGTCTGGAACCGCCTGGCCGTCGGCTTCCGCGCCCAGCACCCGATCGACAAGCCGGCCAAGGCCGCCTGATCTCATCATGAATGTTAGACCGGGCTGGCGGCGATACCGCCGGCCCGTCGTCGTTCAAGTCAGCTGCAGCCACCCTGCAGCTGCCGCTGATAGGTCGCAGCCATGCCCGCAAACCGCTGCGCCGTCTTCTGCAATTGCGCGTTCGAACGCCAGTCGCCGCGCATATAGCCCTTCGGACCGGAATAATAGGCGAGGTAGAGGCTGTAGGCGTCGTTGAGCTGGATGCCTGTCGTCTGGCTGTTCTGCCAGTGATACCAGCCGATGAAATCGATCGCGTCGGAAAAGTTGGTGCGCCGCGCGCTCCAGTTTCCGGTTGCCGATTGGTAGTGATCCCAGGTGCCGTTGAGCGCTTGCGAATAGCCGTAGGCCGTCGATTGCCGTTTCCACGGAATGAAGCCGAACAGCTTGGTGCGGGGCGGCCGCGCATTCGGCTGGAAGCCCGATTCCGTATACATCGTCGCCATGAGGATCGGCACCGGCACGCCGTATTTCTTCTCGGCTTTCTCCGCCGAGCGCTGCCAGCTGGTGAACATCCCGTCGCGCTGGTCGAACACCGCGCAGATGTTTCGGGTCTGTTTGGGAGCAGTCGCGCAGCCGGCAAGAACAGCCAGCACCACGACGGCAAGGAGAGTACGGATACGCATGACTAAACCTCTCGACATCAGAGAGATTACTAACTGGTAAACGTTAATGGTCGGTTTTTAGACAATGACGATGCCGTGATCATCTCGTGGCGAGAGCGAGGCAAGGCCCATCCAGCCGAGGCCGCGATCGATCACTCCTTGCGGAACACCACGCTGGCGCCCCAGCCGGTCACGACGGCCAGGAACACGGCAAACAGGCCGTAGATGATCGGCTGCTCGTGCGCCGCATTGGTGATCGTCTGCTCGATGCCGGTCTTGATCACCCGCAAGGGTGCTGATTTCTCGGTCACGAACTTGCCGCTCTTGAACAGATAGGCGCGAACCGTATGCACGCCGTTCGGAATGTTGGCGGGCAGCCGCAGGCTGGCCTTGAACAGGTTGGAGCTGACGAAACGCACGCCGCTCGGATCGCGGACATAAAGGCCGCTGCGCTCCTGCAGCCGGCGATAGGCGTCACGGAACTCGCCGACATTGCTGGCATTGCCGAGAAAGCCCATCGGCGTCAGCGGAATATGGTCGATGCCGATGCCGCGATCGGTGAGATCAAGCGGTGTCGTCACGTCGTCGAGCATGCGCGAACTCGACATCGAATAGGAATGCGGCACAGTCTCGAAGGTCATCGAATGCGTGTTGACCCAGATCCCGAACACCCGCTCCTTCTTGCGCACCGTGGCATTGTCGCGCGGGCCTTCCAGCACCACGACCACGTCATACTGGCCGATCGCGAGCAACAGGCTGTCGGTGTTGGTCACTGCCCCGAAGATCGTCAGATCCGCGCCGTGAAAGTCGGAGGTGATGGCGATCTCGCTGGTGGAGGTGCCGATCTCCAGCCCCTCGGCAACTGGCTGCGGCGCCTGGCCGGGCAGCAGCGTCTGTGCGCCGGCCGCCGTCGGCAGCAGCAGGAGGGAGACGAGCAGGGTCCTGAGCAGGTGACGCATCAGTTCGCACCCATCACGACCGAATAGATATCGCTCGGCGTGACCACCAGCGCCACGGCAAGGCGAAGGCCAACGGCGAGAACCAAAAGGCCAAGCAGCGCGCGCAACTGTTCGCCGCGCAGCTTCTGCCCGACGCGAACGCCATATTGCGCGCCGATCACGCCCGCGATCATCAGGATGAAGGCCAGCACGATATCGACCGAAAAGTTGGTCGCGGCCTGCACGACCGTCGTATAGGCGGTGACGAAGATGATCTGGAACAGCGATGTTCCCACGACGACGTTGGTCGGGATGCGCAGCAGATAAATCATCGCCGGCACCATGATGAAGCCGCCGCCAACGCCCATGACAGACGTCAGGATGCCGATGCCGAAGCCGAGTGCAACGATCGGGATGACACTGAGAAAGATCTTCGATTTCTTGAACCGCATCTTAAGCGGCAGGCGGTGAACCCAGTGGTGATGCCCCGGCCGGCGTGGCGCTGCCGGGATGTTCTTCGATGCCCGCCGCATCGCGTTGACGCTTTCAAGCAGCATCAGCCCGCCGACCGTGCCGAGGAAAAGCACGTACATCAAGGAGATGATCAGATCGAGCTGGCCGAGCCGGCGCAGCAGCGAAAACACCCATATGCCGACGGTGGCACCCGCGAGACCTCCCGCCAGAAGCACCGAACCGAGCTTCACATCCAGCGTCCCGCGCCTGAAATGGGTGAGAGCGCCCGAGATCGACGAGGCCACGACCTGGTTGGCGCCGGTGGCGACAGCGACGACGGGCGGGATGTTGTAGAAGATGAGGAGAGGCGTGATCAGAAAGCCGCCGCCCACGCCGAACATGCCGGACAGGAAGCCGACGGCCGCACCCATGCCGAGGATGATGAAAATGTTCACCGACAATTCTGCGATGGGCAGATAGATTGTCACAGCCGACCCCGATTTGCGGACGACCCGGCGGGCCGTTGCGTTCCCCACATTTTATGCGCCACATACTTTAGGCGAATAGAAGACACCGTAGCTTGAAATCGTTGCGATAGGCTTTCGATCAGCGACACCGCGTCTCCTCAATACGCGAAGAATTCTGATTAATCAGGCTTTTTTCAGGTTTTGTGACAATCACGGCACACTCGTGCGCGGAAGCGCCCGAACGCCCAGCAGTGCGATTGAACGCCAGGTGACGGCTCCCTAGGGCGTAGACTCATAACGACCTGATCCAGATGCGGGTGGCGAGTAGTTTTACGGCCGCTAGGAAGTTTTGGGGGTCCTTGTCATATCGAGTGGCAATCCCTCTGAACTGCTTGAGCTTGTTGAAGAATCGCTCGACGAGGTTTCGCTG
>NZ_JBGLYS010000090.1:0-2274 GCF_047304155.1 Rhizobium sp. Rhizsp42
TCCTGCTTTGTGCATCAGCTTTACGCATGACCTCCTCGTCAAAGGCGAAAGAAAAAACGCGCCTAACGAGCTTGCAATTTAAAGGGCGGACGCATGAAGAAGCAGCGATTTACGGAAGAGCAGATTATTGCGGTATTGAAGGAGCAGGTGGCCGGCGCGAAGGCGGCCGACCTTTGCCGCGGGCATGGAATCAGAAGCAACGTTTTATAACTGGAAAGCCAAATACGGCGGCATGAAGGTCTCTGAGGCGAAGCGGCTGAAGGCGCTTGAGGACGAGAATGCCAGGCTGAAGAAGCTGCTCGCCGAACAGATGCTTGATGCGGCCGCCCTCCGCGAGCTTCTCCAAAAAAATGGTAGGGCCCGCCGCCAAGCGTGAACCCGTCACTCACCTGAAGACCGTCATGGGGCTTTCGGAACGGCGGGTCTGCCAGATCATAACTGCCGATCGCAAGACGATCCGTTACCAGTCGAACCGACCGTTGGAGACCGAATTGCGAGCAGGGCTGCGCGAGTTGGCTAATGAGCGAAGGCGTTTCGGCTACCGTCGACTGTTCGTCCTGATTCGGCGTGAAAGAAAGCCGTCCGGCGTCAATCGCATCTATCGGCTCTATCGCGAGGAAGGGCTTTCAGTACACAAGCGGAAGACCCGACGCCGTACTGTCGGCACGCGTGCTCCGATCGTGGTCGAAGCGAAGGCAAACGCCCGCGGGTCGCTGGATTTCGTCCACGACCGGTTTGCCTGCGGACGGGGGTTTCGTGTGCTCAACATCGTCGATGATGTGACGCGTGAATGCCTGGCAGCAATTCCAGACATCTCAATCTCCGGCCGCCGTGTCGCACGGGAGCTGACGATGCTGATCGAACGAAGGTGAGGGGCGAACCCAGGGGTATTTAGCTAAATATTTCGCATCCAATCACCCTCGCATTAGCAAGAGGCGTCCGCCGCCAAAGTTTTGAATTTGGAAGAGTGATCACCCAAGTGCAGTCCATTCCAACGCCACCTGGCGCAGTAGGTAATCGAGCGGCGCATTCAAGCAGGCTAGTAGAACGTCACATCGAGAGCGGGATCGTAGAGCCGTCTTGTTCCGCGTAAAACGTCAACGAGGGCTCGCTCGAAATTCCTACGTCAGCAAAAACCGTTTAACTTCAATATCTTGATGGCTTCGATCGTCGCCCGCAGTCGGTCCTCTGACTGCCGATTGCCGTTATTTGCATCGGGATGATGTAGCTTCAGCCGCTCTTTGTATCGTTGTCTGATGTCCTCAGGCGCTGCTGTTTGTTGAAGCCCAAGCGTTTCGAAGGCCTTTGCCTCAAGTGGCTTGAGGGTCCGCGAAGATGTTGCCGCGTTCTGTTGGCTCGCCTTGCCTCGTGCTCTCAGTGATTTCGCTGATCCCGACGGGACGGACGACGGCAGCGGGGTCTCGAATTTTGGCTGGTCCGTTTGTACACCGCGCGTGCCTATCTTACCAGCAGCCGCGTCGAGCTGGTACCTTGCTATAGCGGGATCCGAATGGCTTGGATAATAGCTGTAGCCCTTACCGTATGCCTTTGAATGCTCTAGACAGAAGGTGAGGTAAAGTCCCTCGGCGGCACTGCCTACCGGCGCTCTTTGAGTTCCCGAATTTTCGCAGCCGTCCCATTGGCACTTAGGCCCGCTCGGCTGGGTGGGCTTGTCACGGCTGCTGCGGATTGGCCTCAGGCCAACGAAGATTTTCGAATCATTCATCGGCATCATATATGGTGGACGAGGTGTCCTCAGCAAGGTCCGAGCTTGTTAGGAAACTCGTCTGCGGCCATTCGCGCGTTCTGATCATTCGACCTTCGCAGGTCGCCAGAACGGTTCAAATGCCTTTTTCAGGCGCTCACCTGTAAGGCTTGGTCAAATGTGTCATTTCTTGATGTGTATCACAGTTCGGATCAGTCCGACTAAGTGTACGACTTAGCACGTGCCCGTGACAGCGGACAGAGCAGATCAGTTCCAGTTGGGTGCAGACGTCAATTGATCGGCTGTTGCCGTCGGCGCGAGTTCACGCCACGGTTCTTAGTAGGAATGATTTTGCTTTTTTCCCGCTGATCTGGCTACCTTGCCAATTATGGGCGTTTCGTTCCTGATAATCTAGTCTTGGTCCGGTTTCACATGATCTGGGACGCTAGCTCATGGCCTAAAGTTCCATAAGCTATCTTATCGAATAACGGGATGTAGCCGCAAAGTTAGAATGTCCTAATTTAGCAAAGTTAGAGTGTCACACTCCCCGCGTTTGATAACGCGGAGAC
>NZ_JBGLYS010000091.1:0-2212 GCF_047304155.1 Rhizobium sp. Rhizsp42
TCCATGCCAGCGGCGGCCGGCAGAGCAGGAGCGGTATCCTTCCTAGGCTTTTCAGCGATCATCGCTTCCGTCGTCACCAGCAGGCCGGCAACGGATGCGGCGTCTTGGAGCGCGGTGCGCACGACCTTTGCCGGATCAATGACGCCCTGCGCGTAGAGATCGCCATACTCACCGGTCTGCGCATTCCAGCCATATGACAGCTCGCTCTTTTCCCGCAGCTTTCCAACCACGATCGATCCCTCGGCGCCGGCGTTTTCCGCGATCTGCCTGATGGGAGCCTCGATCGCCCTTCGGACGATGTCAATCCCGACGCGCTGATCGTCGTTGGCGGTTGGCAGACCGTGGAGTGCATTCACCGCGCGAAGCAATGCAACACCTCCACCCGGAAGGATGCCTTCCTCGACGGCGGCCCGGGTTGCATGCAGGGCGTCGTCGACTCGGTCCTTCTTCTCCTTCACTTCAACTTCCGTCGAACCGCCGACCCGGATGACAGCAACGCCACCGGCTAGCTTGGCAAGGCGTTCCTGCAGCTTCTCGCGGTCGTAATCGGAGCTGGTCTCCTCGATCTGCGCCCGGATCTGGGCGACGCGACCATCAATTTCGGCCTTGGAGCCGACGCCATCGATGATGGTGGTGTTTTCCTTTTCGATTGCCACCTTCTTGGCACGGCCCAGCATGTTCAGCGTGACGTTTTCGAGCTTGATGCCGACATCCTCGGATATAACAGTGCCGCCGGTGAGGATAGCGATGTCTTCCAGCATCGCCTTTCGACGGTCGCCGAAGCCAGGAGCCTTGACGGCTGCGATCTTAAGGCCGCCGCGCAGCTTGTTGACGACCAGGGTCGCTAGAGCTTCGCCTTCGACGTCTTCCGCGATGATCAGAAGTGGCTTGCCTGACTTCACCACTGCTTCCAGGACCGGAAGCATGGCCTGTAGGTTCGAAAGCTTCTTCTCGTGGATCAGGATGTAGGGATCCTCGAGTTCGACCCGCATCTTGTCCTGGTTGGTGACGAAGTAGGGGCTGAGGTAGCCGCGATCGAACTGCATGCCTTCGACAACCTCGAGCTCCGTCTCCGCCGTCTTGGCCTCCTCGACGGTGATCACACCCTCATTGCCGACTTTTTCCATCGCCTCGGCGAGGTAACGGCCGATCTCTTCATCGCCGTTCGCCGAGATCGTGCCGACCTGGGCGATCTCGGAATTGCTGGTGATCTTGCGGGCGTTGGTCTTCAGTTCCCTAACGACGGCGTCGACGGCGATGTCGATGCCGCGCTTGAGGTCCATCGGGTTCATGCCCGAAGCGACAGCCTTGGCGCCTTCCTTGACGATCGCCTGGGCGAGCACGGTCGCGGTCGTGGTGCCGTCGCCGGCAAGATCATTGGTCTTTGATGCCACTTCTCGCAGCATCTGGGCGCCCATGTTCTCGAATTTGTCTTCGAGCTCGATTTCCTTGGCAACGGATACGCCGTCCTTGGTGATGCGCGGTGCGCCAAAGGACTTGTCGATCACGACGTTGCGCCCCTTTGGGCCGAGGGTCACCTTGACCGCATTGGCAAGCACATCGACCCCACGCAGCATGCGTTCACGGGCATCGGTGTGGAATTTGACTTCTTTCGCAGCCATTTGTCTAACTCCTCAATAGGCAGCTACTGACTGATAGTGGTGGGTATACGAAACAGCCCGTCAGGCCGCCTTCTTCTGCTCGGCTTGAACGTCAATGATGCCTAGGACATCACTTTCCTTCATGATCAGCAGGTCCTCACCGTTAATCTTGATCTCGGTGCCGGACCATTTGCCGAATAGGATGCGATCGCCAGCCTTGACGTCGAGCGCCTGGATCTGGCCGGCCTCGTTACGCGCGCCAGTGCCGACAGCGACGACCTCGCCTTCTGACGGCTTCTCCTTTGCGGTATCGGGGATGATGATGCCGCCCTTGGTCTTTTCCTGGGATTCGACCCGGCGGACGAGAATGCGATCGTGAAGTGGTCGGAACGACACGTTTTCCTCCATTGAGCAAAAATGATGACGTTGAAACCCTACCGAACCGGATGACCAGTCCGGGCGGGTGCGAACCTCAAACGAGCGTTGGCGGGCAAAATTTATTTTCGAGATTTTTCGATTTCAAGAGGGTCGATAAGAAAAATTAGCACTCGGCGTCGTTGGCTGCTAACATGCTGGAAAGGAACAATAAACAGCATCGCCGAATTCAAAAA
>NZ_JBGLYS010000092.1:0-2029 GCF_047304155.1 Rhizobium sp. Rhizsp42
CCCGCCATACCTACCCCTCCCGGAGGTAACCCATGGCCGAAGTCCTGCTCTTTCACCACGCCCAGGGCCTGACGCCGGGCATCCATATCTTCGCCGATCACCTGCGCGATGCAGGTCACATCGTCCACACGCCCGATCTCTTCGACGGCCATGTCTTCGCGAGCATCGACGAGGGCATGGCCTATATCCAGGCCGCTGGCTTCGACGCGCTGCGCGAGCGCGGCGTCAGGCTGGCGGACGACCTGCCGGCAGAGCTTGTCTATGCCGGCTTCTCCTTCGGCGTGGTGCCGGCGCAGCAGCTGGCGCAGACACGGCCCGGCGCGCGCGGCGCGCTTCTGTTCCACGCGTGTCTGCCGATCTCGGGCGAGTGGTCCTTCGGCCCGTGGCCTGAGGGCGTGCCGGTGCAGATCCATGCGATGGATGCCGACCCGATCTTCATGCGCGAGGGTGATATCGATGCCGCCCGCGAGATCCTGGAGCACGTGAAGGAGGCGAGCCTCTTCCTATACCCCGGCGACCAGCATTATTTCGCCGACAGCTCGCTCCCCTCCTGGGATTCCGACGCCGCCGAAGTGCTCACCCGCCGCGTCCTCGATTTCCTCAGACACGTCAACGGCGCCGGCGACGGCCTACCTTGAACGAAAACGGCCGGCGGATGTCTCCATCGCCGGCCGTGAAAGATAGGGGTTTGGGCAGTCTTTTTCTTTGTCTGAAGGCGCCTCAGTCTTCGCTGGCCGCCATCTGTGTCAGCACATCGCCGCGTCCGCGCAGGCGCAGGATGAGCGGCAGGATCAGCGCCAAGGCCGCAAGCCCGAGCAGCACGGCAGCGATCGGCGATTGCACGAGCGTCGTCACATCGCCCTGGCTGATGGCGAGCGCCCGGCGCAGCTGCTGCTCCGCCAGCGGTCCGAGGATCAGGCCGACGATGACGGGCGCGATCGGATAATCAAAGACGCGCATGACATAGGCGACCAGACCGAACGCCAAGAGCATGCCGAGTTCGAACACCGAGGGATTGGCGCCGATCGTACCCAGCGTCGCAAACACCAGGATGCCGGCATAGAGCCACGGCTTCGGGATCGTGAGCAGCCGCACCCACAGCCCGACCAGCGGCAGGTTGAGGACGAGCAACATCAGGTTGGCGATGAGCAGCGAGGCGATCAGGCCCCAGACGAGCTGCGGATTGGTGGCAAACAACAGCGGCCCCGGTTGCAGGCCATATTGCTGGAAGCCGGCCAGCATGATCGCCGCCGTGGCCGAAGTCGGCAGGCCGAGCGTCAAGAGCGGCACCAGCGTGCCGGCGGCGGACGCGTTGTTGGCGGCTTCCGGGCCGGCGACGCCTTCGATCGCGCCATTGCCGAATTCTTCCGGATGCTTGGAGAGCTTCTTTTCGGTCGCATAGGAGAGGAACGTGCCGATCTCGGCGCCGCCGGCCGGCATGGCGCCGATCGGGAAACCGATGACCGTGCCGCGCAGCCAGGCCTTCCAGGAGCGTGCCCAGTCCTGCGCCGTCATCCAGACCGAGCCCTTGATCGCCTCGATCTTGTCGGGGGCTGATGCACCCTGCGCTGCGATGAACAGCGTTTCGCCGATCGCAAACATCGCCACCGCCATCGTCGTCACCTCGATGCCGTCGAGAAGATCCGGAACGCCGAAGGAGAGTCTATTCTGGCCGGTCAGCTGGTCGATGCCGACAAGCGACAGCGCAAGACCGATGAACAGCGAGGTGAGGCCGCGAAGCGACGAATTGCCGAAGGCCGAGGAAACCGTAACGAAGGCGAGGATCATCAGCGCGAAATATTCGCGCGGGCCGAAGACCAGCGCGATCTTGACGATTAGCGGTGCGATGAAGGCAAGCGCCAGCGTGGCGATCAGGCCGGCAACGAAGGAGCCGATCGCCGCGGTGGCGAGCGCCGGGCCGCCGCGCCCCGCGCCCCCCCCCGTTTTTGCCCACGGCCCCCGGGCCCGCCGGGGGCGTTAGCCCGGGGGGGTGTAGGGGGGAGAATTGGTTGGGGCCCCCAAAAAAACC
>NZ_JBGLYS010000094.1:0-1632 GCF_047304155.1 Rhizobium sp. Rhizsp42
TGTGGCAGCCATGTTGAAATGTCCGCCGATATGCAAAGTAGAAATGTCCGACTGGTCGCTACACGGCACACCGACCAGCCCCGATCGGAGCGGCTAATCCCGCTTGCAAGATCAGATCGGGGCGGGTGGCAAACACACCTCTTCGGCTTTAGCTTTGAGGTTATTCGACCTTCAGCTCACTCCGCGGCTGCCTGCTTCAACAGCGCCTTTTTGCGCCGCGCAATCACCGCGGGATCATTCATGAAATCCGTGCTCCGTCCCGGCTTTCGACCCCGTGGCTGGTAACCGATCTTCTCGCTATTGGTCTTGACGACCGGCGGCACATGCTGGTCCTGACGCTCCTTGACGTAAGCCAGAATATCACCGAGCCGCTTGTTCTCGGTAATTGCCGCATGCGTTACCCGCTGGTCCTTGTCGAACACCGTATAGGGTAGGGAGTATCCTTTCCAGCGTACATCGAGGCGACCATCCGCATAGGCATAGGTCTCGACATAATGGCCAACCAGACCACGCGTCACGTCGGTCTCCGCCAACATGATCCGCTTGCGTTCAAACGAAAACGTCAGCTGTGTTCCGACGTAACGCTGCTCGCGTTTACATAGGATCTCGGTCAATCGATCCGGCGCCAGATTCAGCGGCCGGTGCAAATCATCGCAACGGGCAGGGACGATGGAAAATCGCGCATTATACCGGCTCATGAAACTCGCCAGAAACGCGTTGCCAGTCTCCATGTCATCGATCCTGGCCAGTCGCAGCGCCTTGACCAGGCGATCCTGCAATGTCCGGTTCATCCGTTCGACACGACCCTTGGCTTGGCTGGAATTTGCGCAGAGAATCTCGATGTTTAGCTCGCAAAGCGCACGCCCGAACTGCGTCATGGCCTGGCCGCCCTTGGCATCCTTCCTTGCCACTCGGAACACCGAATGCTTGTCTGAATAAAACGCGATTGGGGCACCGTGCTCACGCAAATAAAGCCCTAGCGCTTCAAAGTAGGAAAACGCACTTTCCGATCGCACAAACCGCAATTGCATCAACTTGCCGGTCGCATCGTCGATGAACACCAATAACGTACACGGATCGCCACGATCTTCGAACCAGCGATGGTCGGAGCCATCAATCTGCACCAGTTCGCCATAAGCCTCGCGACGCAATCTTGGCTGATGGAAGGTCCGGCGCTGCTTGCGCGACAACCAGATGCCGGCATCGATCATCCAATGACGCAACGTCTCGCGCGACACACACAATCCATCCCGCTCCGCCAGCATCTCTGACGCGAGGGTCGGGCCAAAGTCTGCATAACTTTCCCGGACCAGCGTCACCGCGTAATCCCGAACGCCGTCGCTGATCCGGTTGTTCGATGGACGTCCGATCGCCTTGTGGCGGATCGATGCGGCTCCTCCAATGCTCATCCGGGTCAACAATCGGCGCACCTGGCGCGTGCTCACGTCAAGCACATGCGCCGCCGTCACCATCGTCATACGGCCAGCCGCCACCTTCGACAAAACCTCGATCCGCCGCAGATCCCGCTCGCTCATCGCTATCAATCCCATCTGCTCGTCTCCGCGTTATCAAACGCGGGGAGTGTGACACTCTAACTTTGCTAAATTAGGACATTCTAACTTTGCGGCTACA
>NZ_JBGLYS010000095.1:0-1467 GCF_047304155.1 Rhizobium sp. Rhizsp42
AGGAGGTGGCATGAAAGATGCCGCGCCCGTTGAGAGAACGGATCAGTGAGATGCGGGTAATGATCGAGGGACAGTCACACTTCCAGCCTTTCGGCTTATCCTGTTGGGGTTTCGTAGATCTCAACAAGGGAGTTGGAAGCATGACTGCCTCTTATGATTACCATATCGGCGTCGATTACCACAAATCCTACAGCCACCTGGTGGTCCAGGACAGTAGCGGCAAGACGCTGCGCTCCGGCCGGGTTAAAAACGATCGCCAGTCGCTTGGCGGGTTCCTTGAACGCTACCGCGAGAACTCGCATGCGGTCATCGAGGCGACGCGCAACTGGATGGTGATGTATGATTGGCTCGACGACATTTGTGATGATGTCGTTCTCGCCCACCCGTTGAAGGTCAAGGCGATCGCCGACGCCAAGATCAAGACCGACAAGATCGATGCGACGGTACTGGCGCATCTGCTGCGGGCCGACCTGGTGCCGGAGGCTTGGGCACCCAGCGAAAAATCTCGGGAACTTCGCGTCGCGCTGCGCGAACGGATGTTTTACGTACGGCTGCGCACGATGACCAAGAACCGGATCGTCACGGTGTTTGACCGGTATCCGGAGCAAACAGCCCAGCTGAAGAAGCTCGGCGACCTGTTTGGCAAGGCCGGCCGCATCCAGCTTGCCGAAGTGAACGTCTCGGACATTGACCGTATCCAGATCGACCGCGGCCTCGCGTTCATCGGCGACATCAACGAGCGGATCAAGCAGTCGGAAACGACGATCCGGGCGATGACCAAGGCCAATGCCAATGTGAAGCTGTTGAAGACGATCCCCGGCATTGGCGAGTTCTTCGCCCGGCTGATCGATGCCGAGATCGACGACGTCAGCCGCTTCCGCAATGCCAAGAAGTTTGCTGCCTACGCCGGGCTTGTGCCATCGACCTATTCCTCCGGTGGCAAGACTTATCACGGCAAGATCATCAAGCAGGGCAACAAGTGGCTGCGCTGGGCCTTCGTCGAGGCGGTCGCGCCTGCCATCGCGAGCGATGCGCAGCTTCGCGCCCAGTATGAACAATTGAAGATCAGAGGAACAAACAAGGCGCGGGTTGCCATCGCGCGCAAGCTTTTGACGATCGCCTTCCAGATTCTGCGTGACCAGCGCGCTTACGAGCCGCGCGGCACCACCACCACGGAAGGCGCGTCGACGATATCCCGGTTGTCCTGATGATTTGCTAGCGAGCCCGGCAACGCCGGACTGCGCTCTTACAGGAGAATGGGAAACCGGGAGCCGAACGCCACTCTGTGACCGAAGCCAAGAAGGCATCAGGGTCACGAATTGGAGAATGGTTCGAGAACCGAAGGACACCTTGTCCTGCGGAAAAAAAGACTCTGCCGATCGGCGCCGACGCCGGTCAAAACACAACCAGAACCCAAGGAAACGCCGCCAACGCTGGTGTTTTATCCCTTGTGTTCTTTCATTGGAG
>NZ_JBGLYS010000096.1:0-1398 GCF_047304155.1 Rhizobium sp. Rhizsp42
AAGTGCTGGGCAATCCAATCGGACGGGTCGTTGGGATCGAACCTGTAGGAGCGATCCTTGTGGGTGAAGACATGCAGGAACAGTCTGCCATCAGGCTTCACCCAACTGCGGATACGTTCGAGAAGCGTGCGCCAGTTGGACATGTGCTCGAACATTTCCACGGAGACGACACGGTCGAATTTCGCCTCCGTGGTGAAGTGGTTCATGTCGGCGGTGATGACGTCAAGGTTTGCCAGACCTTCCCGCCGTGCGAGGTCAAGAATATGGGCGCGCTGCGAGGCCGAGTTCGAGACGCTTGTGATGCGCGAATTAGGAAAGCGCCGCGCAAGATAAAGCGAAAGCGAGCCCCAACCACAGCCGAGCTCCAGGATCGTCATGCCGTCTTCGATCGCAGCATTCGCGACAGTGTCGGCGAGCGCCAGGAATTCCGCTTCCGCGAGCGTCGTATCGGGCGTCGGATAAAGGCAGCAGGAGTATTTGCGCTGCGGGCCAAGCGCTACCGCGAAGAAGTCGGCCGGCACCTCATAGTGCTGGCGATTGGCCTCATCGGTGTGGGTTGCCACCGGGAAGCGGTCCATGAGCTGGACGAAGTCGCGTTCGGTATCCGCGGTCGTTGTCGCGAGCTTGCGCTTGGTGCGCGCGCAGAGAAAATCGATGCCTGCCAGTGTCATTGCGTCAGTAAGCGGCGCGCGCTCGGCAGTGTTGATGGCGAATGCCAGCATGTTCATTGTTGATCTCCTGGAAGGGTGGATTTGCGAGGACCTGGGAAGAAGGCGTTGACCCGGCGTTGCAGGGCACGGAATTTGTCGCCGCGCGAGCGCAGCATGTGCTCTTCGAGAGGTGGAACGCCGGAGACGTGAACCAGCAGCCAGTACATCATCAGTGGCGCGAGCAAGGACAGCCAGTTCCATATCGATCCAGTCGACGCAAACAGCGGCCAGCAACACCAGAAAAGCCACTCGAAGAAGTAGTTTGGATGGCGCGAGTACCGCCAGAGCCCGACCTCACAGACTTCCGTCTTTGCCTCGGGCGTCTTTCGGAAGCGGGCGAGCTGGACGTCGGACAGGGCTTCGCCGCCCAGCGCGACGATGGCGAGCAGCATGGCCAGAGCGTCGATGGCGCCTGGAAACGGCCGGTCATTGGCTGCGGCGAGATAGACGGCCAGGACGAGGACGAACGCGGCCAATGCCTGTATCTGCAGGAAGACGAACAGCCGCCAGGCTGCGCCGTCGCCCCAGTCTTCGATGAATTTCGCATAGCGAGGATCTTCGCCACCACCTGTGGTGCGCGAGCCGATATGGCTTGCGAGCCTTAGTGACCAGGCGCAGATCACGATCAAGAGGGCGACACGGCGGTTGAAGTCACCACCGGCGAACGAGGCAGCGACCACGCCTCCGA
>NZ_JBGLYS010000097.1:0-1391 GCF_047304155.1 Rhizobium sp. Rhizsp42
CTTCTTTACCGGTGGGATCATGCCGGCGCACGACCTGCCGCATCGGTTCGGCGATCTGTTCAAGGTGGAGCAGGAATGGCGTTGGTCGGGAACGCACTATCGGCGGACGGCACTCGACTGGCTGGCGAATTTTGACCGCGACATCAATCGCATCCGGCCAATCCTTGCAAAGGTGTATGGCAGGGATGCACCCCTCTGGATTCGCCGTTGGCGGCTGTTTTTCCTGTCGACTGCAGGCCTGTTCGGGCATGATAAGGGTGATGTCTGGGGTGTCGGCCACTATCTGCTGGCGCCGAACACATAATGTCTGAAGCAGCCAAACAGCTCGACCCAATCACCCAGGCGACCGTGACGATTGTCTGGGTCATCGTGCTGAACAAGCCCTTTTATCCTGTCTACGTCTGGTATCTGGTCGGCAATGGCGTGGCGGCATCGCTTGGCACATTGCTCTCAGCGCCCCTCTTCCTGGCGATCCCGTTCGTAGCCAGGCGATCTTCACTGGCGGCGCGGATCGCGCTGCCGCTGATCGGCACGTTCGACACCTTGTTTGAGACGAAACTCTTCGGTTCCGCTTCGGGCACGGAATTGTACTTCGCCGCCTGCATCATGCTCGTCGCGCTGTCTTTCCAAGCACACGAAAAGTGGTGGCAGCGCGGCATGGCCGTGCTTGTCTTTGCCGTGTTCGTCTTCTCGCGCAATTTCATCGGTGCACCGCTGCATGTCTGGACTGCACCCGAACTCGCGACCCTCTTCAACCTGAATGCGTTCGCCGTCGCCAGCCTGTTGGCGTTTATAGCCCTTCGCTATGCGGGGATATCAGACCAACCGATCAAACGACAACGAAAGGGAGCTTAGTATGCATAAGATTTCTCGCTGGTGTTTTGCCGCGGCACTCGCGTTGATGTCGTTATCAAGCCCAGCCCTTTCAGCCTCAGCAGAGCCGCAGCCCGTCGCGGTTGGCATGGACCACTATCGTGGAACATGGCTTGAGATTGGCCGCCGGCCCATGTGGCTGACCGACGGCTGCGTTGCGGGCTACTCGACCTACAAGCCTGGAAAAGCGCCAGGCGAGATCCAGGTGGAAGACGGTTGCCGCGTCGGCACCCCTGGCGGACGACTGAAGACCGTCGATGGCGATGGAAGGATCCTCGACCTCGGGCACGGCAATGCCAAGATGCGGGTACGCTACCCCTTCTTCATTACATTCAACTATTGGGTCCTTTACAAATCCCCCGACAAGGCGTGGTTCATCAGTGCCGATCCAAAGATGCAAAACCTCTGGATCTACGCGCGCGCCGTGCCATCGAAAGGAAAACTGAAGGTGATGATCCGCAAGGCGAGCCAACTCGGCTATGATGTCAGAAAGCTTGAGTTTCCCGCGCAGTCTGGGC
>NZ_JBGLYS010000098.1:0-1387 GCF_047304155.1 Rhizobium sp. Rhizsp42
ATGCCTGCACCCGACCAATCCGCCAGAAACGCCAAATTGCCCCTTGCCACGCGGAGGCCGTCCATACATGCCACTGAACTTTCATCCAGCGGCAATTAGAGCCTGGGCGGTTTTGAATACGCCAAGTGGCGCGGTGGTAGCAACCGGCGGAAATGCGTAGCTTTCATCTTGCGCAGCGTTGGAGCCGGTTGCGGCGATGGACCCGGCATAGTCTGCCGGGGTCTGGTATCCGAGCGATGAGTGCGGCCGGAAATTATTAAAATCCTCAGCCCATTCAGCAATGGCGCTTCGGGCATGATCGAGGCCAAAGAACAGGCTTTCGTTGAGCAGCTCGTCGCGCATCCGACCATTGAAACTTTCAACATAGCCGTTCTGCATCGGCTTTCCCGGCGCGATGTAGTGCCAGTCGACTTTATGATCCTTCGACCACGCGAGGATGGCGTTCGATGTGAACTCCGTGCCGTTGTCGGAGACGATCATTCCCGGTTTGCCTCGCCGTTCGATCAACGTCGTCAACTCGCGAGCAACACGACGGCCGGAGATTGAGGTGTCCGGGATTGCCGCCAGGCATTCGCGCGTCACATCATCAACGATATTGAGCACGCGAAACCTCCTTCCGCAAGCAAACTGGTCATGCACGAAGTCCAGCGACCAGCGGGCATTGGCCTTCGCTTCGACCAGGATCGGGGCGCGCGTGCCGACAGCACGCCGCCTGGCTTTCCGCTTGCGAACGGAAAGTCCTTCCTCGCGATAGAGCCGGTAGATGCGATTGACGCCAGACGGCTCTCCATCCCGCCGAAGCAGGATGAAAAGGCGTCGATAACCGAAGCGCCGCCGCTCATTGGCGAGGTCACGCAGCTTCTCCCGCAAGTCGACCTCCGGCGGTCGACTTGACCGATAACGGATCGTCTTGCGGTCGGCGGATATGATCTGGCAGGCCCGCCGCTCCGAAAGACCCATGATGGCCTTCAGATGCGTGACGGCTTCACGCTTGGCGGCAGGCCCTACCATTTTTTTGCGAGAAGCTCGCGGAGCGCGGCTGCATCAAGCATCTGTTCAGCCAGCAGCTTCTTCAGCCTGGCGTTCTCGTCCTCAAGCGTCTTCAGCCGCTTCGCCTCGGAGACTTCCATTCCGCCATATTTGGCTTTCCAGTTGTAAAACGTCGCTTCCGAAATTCCGTGCTTGCGGCAGAGGTCGGCTGCCTTCGCACCAGCCTCCTGCTCCTTCAGCACCGCAATAATCTGCTCTTCCGTAAATCTCTGCTTCTTCATTCGTCCGTCCTTTAATAGGCCGGACTCTCTTATGTTCATTTGCAAGCTCGTTAGGCGCGTTTTTTCTTTCGCCTTTGACGAGGAGGTCATGCGTAAAGCTGATGCACAAAGCAGGA
>NZ_JBGLYS010000099.1:0-1339 GCF_047304155.1 Rhizobium sp. Rhizsp42
CCCAAAACTTCCTAGCGGCCGTAAAACTACTCGCCACCCGCATCTGGATCAGGTCGTTATGAGTCTACGCCCTAATTAACGCCTCAGCCATCTTTGCCAATTCCGGCTTTGGCATGAACTCAACCATACCCTCAATCTCGGATCGGTACGAGGAACGAATTTCCTCGAACATCTCCGATTTTAGGCCGTCAATAAATGCGCGTTCTGCTGCACGCGCTTTCTTCGTTAATGATTTTTTATCCTCGTCCGACATGTCAAGTTGCGAAAGAATGTGAGTCCGAATTTCTGGCACGGTCTCTTTGACGAACCGCTCCATGTCTCGTTGGATCGTCGAATCTAGCCCGAAGAGAAATCGCTCGACCATCTCGCTTTGAGCAAACGGGATAACTCGCGCCTTATCACCGGCACGATCGATGTCAACGAAATCCGTTTCAATAAATTTCAACCTGTCGAAAACAACGCCGTCGATCTTAAAAGAGATGAGCGACGGGAATTTTTCTGTGCTTCCGAACCCTGCTATGACGATCCCTGTATAGTTGGGCGATGGAACTCTTACTAGCAAAAGGCCGATAGCCAATTTGGTCAGTCGATCAATCAGGTCGTCATCGCCGCCTTCCCAGAAATCAGCCACAATCGACCTAATAATCTCTTTCCGCGCTTTCGTTATCCTCGGTGCACCACCACCCACAAACTGGCTCTTGTCAGCATTTTCAATATTGCGCTCGATATTCCCGATGATCGTATCTACCGCCTGCTCTACGCGATCACCGATATCGTCGGTAATGCCCTCCCGCACTATTTCATTTATTTTACTGGAAATATTATTCTGGATGATCTCAAGAGCGGGGCCGATAATCGATGCGAGCGCATGACGCGTGACTTGTGCTGGGCTCCCGGCCGCCCAATCGTTAAGGAAACGCAAAAAATCTTGAGCAGCATCTCTTACCGTAGCAAACTCTCGACACTCGTGACGGTATTCAGAGATTAACAATGGAAGGGGTGCCTGCATAAATTGCATGCCATTATAAATCATTATACCAATTGGGTTGGCAGGAGATAAATCGAATAGTTTATCGGCGCTGTCATATATCTTTTGTTCTTGTTTACCCGCCGATATAGTCACCGCACTATCTGTCGCCAGTGCTACGGCCAGTTTGTTTAATATCGCGATTTCTGCGGTCATAATAAAATCTCCCTCGACAGTAAGAAGACCACGATTCTCTCAGGTTGCAAAATCAACGATATTAAACGCAAGTTTGCATATCGATGAAAAGAAATGTCGACGTTTCTTATCCCACATCTCCACAAACAAATTTTCCCCACCCTCCCCACCCATGCC
>NZ_JBGLYS010000009.1:0-179341 GCF_047304155.1 Rhizobium sp. Rhizsp42
GCACGACTTCTTCATGACCCGCTACACCGAAGCCTATGCCAACGAGATCGCAAGCTTCATCGCCGCCATCGAAAAGGGCGCCACGATTTCCCCCTCGGGCGCCGATGGCCTCGCCGCCCTCGTGCTCGCCGACGCGGCCGTCCAGTCCGTCAAGGAAGGCAAGCTGATCAAGATCGGCTGACGGTTTTCTCCCGACCGAAAGCCACATAGGAGATGGCCGGGGCCCGACCCGGCCATTTCTCTTTCTGGCTGCAGCGGTTCGAGTCCCTTCAAGAACGACAACATCCAAATCTCTAGATCGAACACTGGCTGCGGCGCATTCACGCGCGGCAGCCAGCCGTAGCTCATTTCATGGATAGGCCGTCGATCCGTCGGGCTTGCGGGTGATCTTCCGCTCCCAGTGGATGTAATCTTCCGTCTGCAGCGCCTTTTCGTCGATCTCCAGGCCCCAGCCGGGGCGATCCGGGCGCAGTTCCATGTGGCCGTCGACGGGCATGTAGGGGTCGGCCGCCCACGGCGCATGGACGTGCGGCTTGAACTCCAGCACCTTGAAGTTCGGCTGGGCCGCGCAGAAGTGAATATTGACCGCCGTCGCCAGCGGACCCATCGGGTTATGCGGCGCGACCGTCACATAATGGGCTTCCGCGATCGCCGCGATGCGCCGCATTTCGCTGACCCCGCCAACCACGCAGATATCCGGCTGGATGATATCGGCGCCACGCGCAGACAGCAGCGCCAGGAACTCGAAGCGCGAATAGAGCGATTCACCTGTTGCGAGGGGAACGGTCACCTTCGACTTCAGCTCCGTCCATGCCGGGATGTGTTCCGGCCGGATCGGCTCCTCGTAGAACAGCGGATCGTTGGGGGCGATGGCGGCTGCAAGCTGAACGGCCTGATATGGTTCGAAGATCTTTGCGTGGGCGTCGAAGGCGTAGTCGAAATGCGATGGTGTGATCTCGCGGATCTTGCCGAACCAGTCGCCCGTCTCCTTGACGAGTTCGCCCCAGCGACCGGTATGAAGATCGCGGCGATAGGGGCTGAGCTTGAAGGCGGTGTAGCCGTATTTCTCGTTCAGCTCGAGCGACTGGTCCCGTGCCGCTTCCGGGTCCGGCGCGGTATAGACGCCGCAATAGACCTTGACGCGATCGCGCACATTGCCGCCGAGCAGCATGTAGACGGGCAGGCCGGCGGCCTTGCCGGCGATATCCCAGAGCGCGTGGTCGATCGCCGATATTGCCGCCAGCCCTAGCGCACCCGGAGGAAAACGGCATTGCTGGTTCAGCTTGAGCACGAGGAATTCCACGCGGCGCGGATCCTCGCCCTCGATCTGATGAAAGAGATAGTCGAGAAGTGGCGGCAGCGCCCAGTCCGGGCCGTGGTTGTAGCACTCGCCCCAGCCTGAAATGCCTTCGCTTGTTTCGATCTTGAGAAGCAGGCGAGGACGATCGTCCACACGCTGCATGTAGGTCTTGATGCCTGTGATATGCATGGGATCTTCCTCAGGCCGCGCGGCTCTTTTCGGCGACATTGTCGACGATAGCGCGCAGGTCCGCGCGCTCGGCTTCGGTCAGGCTCTCGACGCCGGGCACGCGCACGGGGCCGACCTCGGTTCCAAGCATGCCGAGCGCTTCCTTGACGACGGTGACATTGGCGCCGTTGAGATATTTGGTGCGCAGCGCCTCGAAGCCGGCGATATCGTCGATGAGCGCGCGGGCGGCCGCATAATCACCGGTTTCCAGCGCCTGGTGGATGGCGTGCGAGCGTTCAGGGAAGACGTTGACGAGGCCGGAGGTGAAGCCACGGGCGCCCATCGCATAAAAGGCTGGCGCCCAACCCTCGGCGAGGCCGCAGACCCAGATCGCCGGCGCATCCCTGGTGGCGCGGATCACTTCGGCGAGCAGCATGAGGTTGCCGGATGCAAACTTGATACCGGCGATATTCGGGTGCAGCGCAAGCTTGCGGAAATCGGCGACGGAGAAGGTGTCGCTGCGCACATAGGCGATGACGGGAACAGTGCTGGCGTCGGCAAGCTCGAGGAAGTAGCGCGCCTGATAGCTTGGACCGGCGAAGGGGTCCATCGGGTGATGGCCCATGATCGCATCGGCGCCCTCGGCGATGGCATCGCGGGCAAGCGCCTTGGCTTCGGTCAGCGAACGACCGACAGCAGCGCTCACCAGCGATTTGCCGCCGGCCGCCTTGATCGTCGCGGAGTGGACCGCCCGCACTTCATCCATGGTCAGGGTGAAGAACTCACCGGTGTTGCCGGCGGCCATCAGATTGTGGACCCGCGCATTGGCTACGCGGGTGATCAGGGCCGAGAGCTTGGCGATATCGACGCTGCCATCCGCTTTGTAGGGGGTCACGGGTACGCCCGATATGCCCGTCAGGGCCTTGCGGATCTTTTCCATTGCCTCGGTCACGTCAGATGTCCTCCTTCTTCTTGAACACGATGTTGAGGTAGGTTTCGCCGGAACGGACGACGTGGTCGCGCATCACGCGTTCGGCCTTGTCGCTGTCGCTGGAGATGATGGCGGCGGCGATCGCGGCATGTTCTGCTAGCGCCTTGCCGCGCTCAAGCGGATCGGAATGAATGACGCGACGAATGCTGCCGTCGTAGAACTGCTGCCGTTCGATCATCCGCGAGAGGTACTGGCATCGCGAGGCGATGTGGATCTGCTCATGAAACGTCTCGTTGAGCGAGATCAGGTCGTCTGCCACGCCGTCCTCGGTCGCCTTGCGCATCAGGGCGACGATGTCTTCCAGCTTGGCTGCTTCGGTCTTCTCGATGCGCTTGGCGGCGAGGTGGGCGATCATCGATTCCAGCGCGGCGCGCGCCAGGATCATCTCTTCGGCCCAGTTCGCGTTGAAGCGGATCAGCACGCCGCGACGCGGCAGTGTTTCGACGAGGCCCTCGGTCTCAAGCTGACGCAGGGCTTCCTTGATGGGTGTCGTGCTGACGCCAAGCTGCTCGGCGAGCTGGCGCTCGTTGACGCGCTCATCCGGCGCGAAGCGGCCGGAGAGAATCGCGGTGCGCAGCGTCTTGTGCACATGGTCGCGCAATGTCGTCAGAAAACGCGGGTCGATCTTTTCGATGCGGTCTGCGCCAGGCTGCGTCGATGCCTCTTTTTGCATGTCCCGAAAATTCCCCCGTTGACGACAAAATCGTTTTGTGAGATCTGATATACCAGATTTCAGATCGATGTCGATATGAAAATTCGCGCTCGGGGCGAGGTCCGGCGCACCAGGGAGGAGATAGGACGATGAAAAGACGCAGTTTTCTGATGGCATCGGCTGTGGTGGCGTCGACGCTTGTCATGCCGCTCGCCGTGCAGGCGGCCACGCCCAAGGATCAGCTGGTGATCGCCACCAACATGTCCTCCATGCGCGGTCTCGACCCGAACGAGCTCAACCAGCTGGAATCGGCGGAAATCGTCGCCAACCTCTATGAGCGTCTGATCGTGCTTTCCGCCGATGACATCACCAAGCCGCGGCCGGGCATCGCCGAAAGCTGGACGGTATCCGACGACGGCAAGACCTTCTCCTTCAAGATCCGCTCCGGCGTCACCTTCCATTCCGGCAACGCGCTGACCGCCAAGGATGTCGAGTGGTCGCTGCGCCGCCTGGTGAAGCTCGGCCTGGCGCCCTCGGTCGATCTTCGCCAGTGGGGGATCACCGACAAGAATGTCGATGAGCTGATCAAGGCGACCGACGATTCAACCGTCGTGCTGCAGACGCCCGAGGTCTGGAGCCCGAACCTGATCCTCTTCTCGCTCG
Organism: Rhizobium sp. Rhizsp42; assembly: GCF_047304155.1. Taxonomy (NCBI): domain Bacteria; kingdom Pseudomonadati; phylum Pseudomonadota; class Alphaproteobacteria; order Hyphomicrobiales; family Rhizobiaceae; genus Rhizobium; species Rhizobium sp. Rhizsp42. Next base: position 3,775 of record NZ_JBGLYS010000009.1, read on the forward strand.
CCAGCTTCTCGACCTCGATCCTGGATAGCCAGCTTCTCGCCAAGAACGAGAAGAACGGCGACATGGGCCGCGAATTCCTGCAGACCAATGATGCCGGGTCCGGCCCCTATTCGCTGCGGACCTGGCGGGTCAACGACCTTCTGATCGCCGAGGCTTTCAAGGACTATTGGCAGGGCGCGCCGAAGATGCGCCGGGTCATCCTTCGCCATATGCCGGAATCGTCTGGCCAGCGCCTGCAGCTCGAAGCCGGTGACGTCGATGTCGCGACGCGTCTGTCCTCGACCGATCTGGCGGCGATCGAGGCCGGTGGCAAGGCCGATATCCAGAAGACGCCGGGCTTCGGCTTCTACTATCTGGCGCTCAACCAGAAGGACGAAATCCTTTCCAAGCCGAAGGTCCGCGAGGCTTTCCGTTATCTCATAGACTATGACGGCCTCGCCAACACCGTCATGAAATATTACGGCATCAAGCAGCAGACGATCATTCCGGGTGGCCTGCCGGGCGCCAGCACCGAGAACCCGTACAAGCTCGATATCGACAAGGCCAAGCAGTTGCTGGCGGAGGCCGGCTATCCCGACGGTTTCTCCAAGGTCTATTACGCGACGCCCGTGACACCGGAGTATGAAGTCGCGCAGTCGCTGCAGGCCAACGCCGCCAAGGCCGGCATCAAGCTCGATCTCCAGGGTGGCGATCATATCGGTAAGTTCCGCAACCGCGAGTTCGAGATCTTCTCGGCGCGCACCGGCGAACGCCTGCCCGACCCGCATGCGGTTCTGGCGTCCTATGCCACGAACCCGAACAATGCCGACGATGCGAAACTCTCTGGCCTGATCGCCTGGCGCTCCGCCTGGGAGGTTCCGAAGGACATTCAGGACATGGTCACGGCCGCAGCGCACGAGACCGACCAGCAGAAGCGCGCCGATCTCTACGCCAAGATCAACAAGGCCTATCTGGACGCTTCGCCGGCCTTGATCACCTCCTTCCAGCGTACGGACGCGAAGGCGGTCAGAAAAGAAGTCAAGGGCTATGTCGGCCATTCGACCTGGCTCACCCGTTGGGACACCGTCTCGAAGGGCGAATAAGCCCTTCCTGTCGAGGAGAATGACGTGAGTATCTCACAGACATCTGGAAACGCGCCGGCAGGCGCACGGGCGGCTCTTGGCGCACTGCGCAAGGTGACGGCATCCTTTGCCGTCATCCTGACAACGCTGCTCGGCCTGCTCGTGATCACCTTCGTCGTCGGCCGCATGGTTCCCGCCGATCCTGTCATCGCCGTCATCGGCGACCAGGCCGATCACGAGACCTACGAGCGCGTCTACAAGGAAATGGGGTTGGATCAGCCGCTCTATGTGCAGTTCGGAACCTATCTCGGCAATGTCGCGCATCTGGATTTCGGCCAGTCGCATGTGACGAAAAATCCCGTCGCCAGCGATCTCGCCCGCGTTTTCCCGGCAACGCTGGAGCTCGCCACGCTGGCAACGATCATCGGCGCGGGCTTCGGTATTCCGCTCGGCATCATCTCGGCCGTCCGCAAAGGCACCTGGGTCGATCATCTGGCGCGTGTCGTCGGACTGCTCGGCCACTCGACGCCGATCTTCTGGCTGGGCACCATCGTCATTCTCGTCTTCTACGCGAAGTTCGGTCTCATACCCGGCAGCGGCCGTCTCGATGTCTATAATGAGGGGCTCGTCGAGGGGCCGACCAATTCCATCCTCGTCGATGCGATCCTTGCCGGCGAATGGGAGGTCTTCCGGGACGCGCTGCTGCATGTCGCGGCTCCCGCGCTGATCCTCGGCTATGCCGCGATGGCCTATCTCAGCCGCATGAGCCGCAGCTTCATGCTCGAGCAGCTGCGTCAGGAATATGTGCTGACCGCCAAGGCCAAAGGCCTCGGTCAGCGGGCGATCGTCTGGCGCCACGCGTTTCGCAATATCCGCGTGCAACTGCTGACGATCGTGGCTCTCGCCTATTGCGGCCTGCTCGACGGTACGGTCCTGATCGAGACGGTTTTCGCGTGGCCCGGCCTTGGCCAGTATCTGACGTCGGCGCTGTTCTTCGCTGACATGAACGCGGTGCTCGGCAGCGTGCTCCTCATCGGCATCATCTCGATTGCCATCAATCTCCTGTCGGACCTGACCTATCGGTTCCTCGATCCGCGTACCCGGTGACATCATGGCGACACGCTATTTCAACGATCTGCACAATTGGCTGATCAACGAGGAGTTCTCCTCGACACGTCAGGCGCGGCTCCACAAGGCCTATGTCCTGTGGCTGAACCTGATTGCCAACCCATTGGCATTCGCCGGCTTCGTTGTCGTGCTGCTGCTGGTTTTGATCGCGAGTTTCGCGCCGCTGCTCGCCAATCATGATCCGATCGCGCAGGATCTGACGATGGCGCTGAAGCCGCCGTCGTCGGCCAACTGGTTCGGCACCGACGAATTCGGCCGGGACGTCTATTCGCGCCTCGTCTACGGTGCGCGCACTACGCTCTACATAAGCATCCTGGTCACGGTCATCGTGGCGCCCATCGGCTTTGCGATCGGCGCGACCGCCGGCTATCTCGGCGGCTGGGTCGATGTCGTCCTGATGCGCATCACCGACATCTTCCTGTCCTTTCCAAGTCTCGTGCTGGCGCTCGCCTTTTCCGCGTCCCTCGGTCCGGGGATCGAGAATGCGGTCATCGCAATAGCGCTCACCGTCTGGCCGCCGATCGCGCGTCTGGCGCGTGCCGAAACGCTGACGTTCCGCGCCGCAGATTTCGTCGTCGCAGCCGAGCTGCAGGGCGCGGGAATGGGCCGCATTTTGTTTCGCCATATCGTGCCGCTTTGCGCGCCGTCGATCATCATCCGCCTGACGCTCAACATGTCGAGCGTCATCCTGACGGCTGCCGGTCTTGGTTTCCTCGGTCTCGGCGCGCAGCCGCCGATGCCGGAATGGGGCGCCATGGCGGCCTCCGGTCGTCAATATCTCCTCGATGCCTGGTGGCTGACGACGGTTCCCGGCATCGCCATTCTCCTGGTCAGTCTCGCCTTCAATCTGCTTGGCGACGGACTGCGCGACATCATGGATCCCCGCAATGCCTGAACAGTCAAAACCGATCCTCTCGGTCAAGAACATGTCGGTGCAGTTTCCGACGCTGTCCGGCGTTGTCAACGCCGTCAAGAATGTGAGCTTCGATGTCGGCCGCGAGAAAGTCGGCATCATCGGCGAATCCGGCTCCGGCAAGAGCACGACCGGGCGTGCGATCATGCGGCTGCAGCCGGGCAATGCCCATGTCGTTGCCGATGAGTTGCGCTTCGAGGACGTCGATCTCCTGGCCGCCAGCGAGGCCGACATGCGCGCGATCCGCGGCAGCCGGATCTCGATGATCCTGCAGGACCCGAAATATTCGCTCAATCCCGTCATGACCGTCGGCGAGCAGATCGCCGAGACCGTCATCCTGCACGAGCGCCTTGGAAAGAAGGCGGCGCGCGAGCGTACGCTCGCGATGCTGGAGAGGGTGAATATCCGCGACCCGCAGCGCGTCTTCAATCTATACCCGCATGAGGTCTCGGGCGGCATGGGTCAGCGCATCATGATCTCGATGATGCTGATCTCCTCGCCTTCGCTGATCATCGCCGACGAGCCGACATCCGCACTCGACGTGACGGTGCGCCAGCAGGTGCTGTCGATCCTCGATGACCTGATCACCGAACGCAACATCGGCCTGATCTTCATCTCGCACGACCTCAACCTCGTGAAGAGCTTCTGCGACCGCGTCATCATCATGTATGCCGGCCGGATCGTCGAGACGATCGAAGCCGCCAGGCTCGACGAAGCAACCCATCCCTACACACGCGGCCTGCTTGAGGCGCTGCCCAGTCTCGACCACCCCAGGGATCGGCTGGAAGTGCTGAAGCGTCAGGCAAGCTGGGCGGAGGCGTGACATGTCCATCATATCGGTAAACGATCTCGCCGTGTCCTTCGGCAGCGGCAGTGATTTCAAGCAGGTCGTCAAAAGCGTCGCCTTTGAGGTGGCGCCCGGCGAGACATTCGGCCTGGTCGGCGAAAGCGGGTGCGGCAAGTCGACGGTGCTTGGCGCGCTGGCGGGACGCATCAAGGAATGGAGCGGCTCGGTTTCGATCGACGGCGACGTGGTCGGCCCGAAACGGTCGCGCGCACAACTCGCCAAGCAGCAGATGGTGTTTCAGGATCCCTTCGGCTCCCTGCATCCGCGCCATACGATAGGCCGCACGCTGCTGGAGCCCCTCGAGATCCATGGGCTGGATCGTAGGCAGGAGCGTGTCGAGCAGGTTCTGCGCGACGTCGGCCTGCCGCCCGGCTTCCGCCATCGCTTCCCGCATCAGCTCTCCGGCGGGCAGCGGCAGCGCGTGGCCATTGCCCGTGCGCTTATCCTCGAGCCGAAGATTCTCTTGCTCGACGAACCGACATCGGCGCTCGACGTCTCGATCCAGGCGGAAATTCTCAATCTCCTGAAAGATCTGCGCGAACGCTCGAAGCTGACCTACATCCTCGTGAGCCACGACATGGCTGTCATCGCGCATCTCTGCAACCGGGTGGCAGTCATGCAGGACGGCGTTTTCGTCGAGATCGCAACGCGCGAGCAGCTGTTGGAAAGCAATGTCGAGCACCCCTATACGAAAACTCTGCTTGATGGCAGCAGGGGGTATATTCCACGGTCCAAGCAATCATTGACCGCGTCTCCCCCGTAAAGAGGTCATGGCCAAGTTTGAGTCTCCGGGCGGGCAAGGTCAGGCCGCGAGCCAACACGGAAATGGCCACGCCCAATCGCCCCTTAGGCGTCTCTGGCACTCTGTGCGATCAAAGCCTTGGGGATCATTATATGGACGCCTTTCTTGACGTTGACGACCTGCGTGACGCGTACATCGGCAGCCATGCTGCAAAGGCTGTAGGCCTGTACCGACGTCAGATGTGTTCTTTCGACGATCATCCCGATCGCGAAGCGGAGCGCCTCCCGCATCGCCTCCTGCAGGTCCTCATCGAACGCCATGGCGATCAGGTGACTGGCTGTCTCGGCGTAGGGCATCGCAAGCTCTGCGCCACTGATGACATCGATCTTGAATGTGCCGCTCAGTCCGGTCTCGACAGCGGTCAGGCAGACCTCGCCGTCTCCCTGTGACGCGTGGCCGTCGCCGGCCGAGAACAATGCACCTTCGACGGAGACGGGCAAATAGAGGATCGAGCCGGCAGTCAGCTCGCGATTATCCAAGTTGCCGCCGAAATAGTCGGGGATGATCGAGGTCAGGCAACCATCTTCAGGCTTAGGTGCAGTCGCCATGATCCCGAAAAACGGTCGTGCCGGCATCACCATGCCCCAAGGGGTGGTGATGGTGCCGGCCGTGCGATCGATGCTCAGGTGCAGGGTTTCGTCTTGCGTGAAATCATGCGGCAGCGCGCCCTTGCCTGGTCTGATGATGTTGAAACCCCAATCATCCCGAAGCCTGACATCAAGGATCTCGACGCGCAAGGCGTCGCCAGGCTTGGCGCCACGGACATGGATTGGGCCGGTCAATATGTGAGGGCCGTGCGATGGCGCCAGCGCCGCGTGGATCTCCTGCAATTCCGGTCGGATCGAATGGGCCGGGTCGCGTGAAGCCTCGGAAGGCGACCCGCTGACGCTATGGATCGTCACGGTGTCGCCAGGATCGATCTCGATCACTGGCGGGCGGCGCGCATCGAGGTGGCCCCAATGCACGGTGTCCGGTGTGGGGAAGACGTCGTGATGGGGCATGCTGGATCAGGCCAGTTCGAAGCGGATGGATTGCGCACCTTCCCAGAGCGTCAGGTTGCCGAGCGTTTTCAGATTCTCGAGGCCCGACGTCAGGGTGATGAAGTGATTGCCGGCAAGCTGGCCCATTTTGGAAGAGAAGTCCACGCCGCCATACGCAAGCAGGATTTCTGTTTCGCTGATGCCACCGGGATAGAGGATGATGTGGCCGGGGGCCGGATGACTGGTGTGGTTCTCATACCCGACGCCGAAGTCCTCGTCGCCGAGCGGCACCCACACGCCTTCGCCGCTCCAGCGGACGTGCACGATCTTGCTTTCGTAGGGCAGGCGCTTGAGGAAGGCAGCGCAGGTCTTCGGCGCATCCTCCGTCTCCAGGCGGGCGTCGAAGGTGAAGGGGCCGGCGGTGATCTTGAGCTTGGTCATTGCTGTTCCTGTTAATGCGAATAGAGGAGAGCTGGCGGGCGTATCAGCCGCCAGCGGAAAAATTGTCGCCACGTCTGGCCCAGCCGGTAACGCGCGCCTCGATCACCGAGAAGATCGCGTAGAGAGCAACACCGAGCGCCGCCAGAATGAACAGGCCGGCGAAGACCAGCGGCACATCGAAGCTGGAGCTCGCGATCATCATCACATTGCCGATCCCCCGGTTGGAGGCAACGGTTTCGGAGATGACGGTACCGACAAAGGCGAGTGTGGCCGCGACCTTGAGCGATGCGAAGAAATACGGCATGGTACGCGGCAAGCCGATATTCCAGAGGATTTCGAGCTTCGTCGCCTTCAATGTCCGCATGACGTCCTGCAGTTCCGGCTCCGTTGACGCGAGACCGGCGGCGACATTGACGACAATTGGGAAGACGCACATCACCATGGCCGTCAGCACGGCGGGAACGGTGCCGGAACCGAACCAGAGCACAAGGATCGGGACGATCGCGACCTTCGGGATGGACGAAAAGCCGACCAGCAGCGGATAGGCGACATCATAGGCAAGCCGCGACGAGCCGATCAGCATGCCGAGCGCCAGCCCAAGGATGATGCCGAGGCCGAGACCAAGCAGCGTTGTGTACACCGTCTGAACTGTATGCGGCCAAATGGCCGGGAACTGCGTCCAAAGCGTTACGATGACCTGGCTCGGGCGCGGCAAGACAAGATCCGAGACGTTGAAGGCGAGGCATATGACCTCCCACAGCACGAAGAAGCCGAGGATGCAGGTGGCGGACAGGATCTGGCGTTTGGCGGCGGCTGTCATGACTGCACCTCGTTAACGGCGCGTGCGGCGACGATGCGCTCGCGGAGCCTTTGCGTCAGGGACACGAATTCGGGCTGGAAGGAGACGTCGATGGTCCGTGGACGGGCGAAGGGAACGGTGCTGTCCTCGATGATGCGGCCCGGTCGCGCCTGCATCACGCAGATGCGGGTCGCGAGATAGGCAGCTTCCTTCAGGTCGTGGGTGACAAGAACGACGGTTGGGCGCCGTTCGATCCAGAGCGTCTGCATGATCTCCCACAGTTCTTCGCGGGTGAACTGGTCGAGCGCCCCGAACGGTTCGTCCAGAAGCAGAAGTGTTGGGTCATGGATCAGCGCGCGGCAGAGCGAGGCACGCTGCTGCATGCCGCCCGAGAGCTGCCAGGGGAATTTATCGCCGAAACCTGAAAGCCCGACCTTGGCGAGCAGCGTTTCGGCGCGATCGCGGTATTCGCCCTTCTTTTTTCTGGCATAGCCATGCTTGAATGGCGGAACGATCTTCAGCGGCATCATCACATTGTCGCGGATGTTAAGCCAGGGCAGCAGGGTCGGGTTCTGGAAGGCCATGCCGATCCTGACCTCGTTCGCGCCGATCTCCCGACCGGTGACGAAGATATTGCCTTGCGATGGCGAAAGCGTGCCGGCAACGAGCTTCAGGATCGTCGACTTGCCGCAGCCGGAGGGGCCGACAAGGGCGACGAACTCGCCGTTTTCGATCCTGAGCGACGTTTCCGCCAACGCCACGGTCTTGTTTTTCTCGCCACCGAAAGTGACGTTCACTCTTTCCAGATCGATCACGGGATTGCCGGGGACGACCCCGGTTGCGAGAGGTTGGTTCATGGCGATCAGCCCTTCCTGGGCGCTGTCACGGCGGCCATGGTCTGGTCGGCGTTACGAACGTCCGGTGCCGGCATTTGCTGGATCGCATGGACAGAGCGGCCCCAACCCTTGGCGCTGTCCTGCAGCGCACGGTCCTTCATCGCGAAGCGGCCGCGCACGATGGTGTGGATCGGAAGCGCTGTCGCCTTCATCCCGTGCCAGGGCGAGATTTTCGCCGTCGACTGGATCTGCGCATCGTCGATCGTCCACTCGCGGTTCGTATCGACAATCGCGAGATCGGCGTCCGAACCCACCATCAGCGCACCCTTTGTCGGGTAAAGGCCCCAGCACTTGGCGGGCTTCTCGGCGCTCCAGCGCACATAGTCGGAAAGGCTTGCTCCGCGACGATCAAGCTCGGTCAGCATCAGCGGCATCTGCGTTTCGACACCGGGGAAGCCGCAATCGACGGTCCAGATGTCGTCGCGGGTCTTTTCCTCGATCGAATGGGGGGCGTGGTCGGTAGCGATCATGTCGATCGTGCCGTCGGCAAGCGCCTGCCAGATCGGGTCCTGGTTCTCGGTCTCGCGCACCGGTGGGTTCACGCGGATGACGCCACGCTTCGCCTCGTAGTCATCGGCGGACAGAAGCAGGTACTGAGGGCAGGTCTCGCCGGTAATGTCGACACCGCGAGCCTTCGCTTCCGCCAGCGGCCGAAGCTCGGCGGCGGATGAAATGTGGAGGATGTGGATGCGTGCGCCGGTCCATTCCGCAAGGATGGCGGCGCGCGCAACGGCTTCCGTCGCCACCACGGCCGGGCGGGCGGCGAGGTGGGCCAGCGGATCGGTGCGGCCCATGGCGCGCAACCGTGCTTCGCGGCGTTCCATGATCGAATTCGTCTCGGCGTGCAGCGAAATGCGCTTGCCGGTCGGCGCAACGATCTCGAAGAGCTCGAGCATGGCGCCTGTCGTCGGCGACGGGATACGGCCGAACGTGTTGCCCATGTAGCATTTGAAGCCGATGACGCCGCCCTCGATCAGTTCGCCGATATTCGGCAGGCTGTCTTCGCCGAGCACGGCGTACAGGCCATAGTCGACATGGGCCTTGGCGCCTGCGATCGCATGCTTTTCGGCAAGCGATGCGGCATCGGAAATCGCCGGCAGCGTGTTCGGCATGTCGAAGACGGTGGTGACGCCGCCGAAGGCCGCCGCCGCCGTGCCGCTCGCAAAGTCCTCCTTCTGCGGATAGCCGGGGTCGCGGAAATGCACATGGACGTCGATCGCGCCGGGCAGGATATGGAGGCCGGTCGCATCCAGACGGTCCTTGGCCTCGGGCATCGCACCCTTCTCACCGATCGCGAGGATCTTGCCATCCTTGATGGCGATGCTCGCCTGATACTGGGTGTCGGGGGTGACGATCGTGCCGCCGTGGACGACGAGGTCCGCAATGATCTCGGTGGTCATCTCATATCTCCTTAAAGGGCAGCCCAGCCGCCATCGACGGGCAGGTCTACGCCGGTGATCTGGCGAGAGACGTCGCTGGAGAGGAACAGGCAGGCATTGGCAACATCGTCGTCGACGGTGATGCGCTTCAGCGCGTAGTCTTCCGCGTGGCGGTTTGCTGCTTCTTCTTCCGTGATGCCGAACTTCAGGGCCATGGTCTTGCAGACCTTGTCGCGGAAACGTGGTCCATCGACCATGCCTGGGGCGACGCAGTTGACGTTGATGTTGTGCTGGCCGACCTCGAGCGCGAAGCTCTTTGTGATTCCACGCAGGCCCCACTTGGAGGCGGAATAGGCAAGGCGGCCGGCACGCCCCTTCATGCCGAAGGTGCCCCCGACATTGACGACCTTGCCGTAGCTGTTCTCGATCATAGACGGCAGAACCGCGCGGATCGTGTGGAAACAGCCGTTCATGTTGAGCGTGACGATATCGTCGAATTCTTCCGGCGTGGTCTCGACCCCGGTCTTGCCCATCGGGCCGGAGCCGCCCGCGACATTGACGAGGACATCGATACGGCCGAAGGATTCGACGGTCTTCAGGGCGGCGGCGTCACATTGTCCGGCGTCCGTCAGGTCGCATCCGATAACGACAACGGAACAGCCTTTGGACCGGGCTTCTTCAGCGACAGGCTCGATCGCCGCCGTATCACGGCCGACGAGCGCGAGCTTGGCGCCTTCATTGGCAAAGGCAAGCGTGATGGCCGCGCCCATGCCCTTGGCGGGGCCCGTGATGAACACGACTTTATCCTTCAGCATCAGGTCCATGATGTTGTTTCCGTTATTTCAGCTGTGATGGGAGGGGCGGCGCGCTGGCGCCGCCGTCATTGGATGGTTCAGTTCATGACCGTGAGACGGTCGTCCTTGGCGGGAAGGAAGCTGCGATCGAAGACTTCGGTGAGCGCCGGTGTACGCGGCAGTTCCTTTGCCTTGACGATAATGTCGATCGACTTGCCGAGACGGGCGTCATCGACCTCACCGAAGCCGATCTTGGCGATTTCGTCATGGTTCATCTCGTTGGCGATGGTCGCCTCGAAGCGTTCGCGCTCGATGACCGGCTTGATCAGCGGTTCGCGCTTCTGAACGGCGGCGATCGCCGCATCCGGATCCTTGATCGCATCCTTGATGCTCTTGTTGATGGCGCGCAGGAAGCCCTTCACCGCGTCGGGATTGTCCTTGACCAGCTTCTTCGAAGCGATGATGGCGTTCGAGTAGAGATCCATTCCGTAGTCGCCGTAGCGGATGAAGCGCAGTTCCTTGTCAGGATCTACGCCGATGAGCTTGGAGCTGAAGCGGATCGTGTTGACGTAGCCGAAGACGCCTTCGACCTGACCCTTCATCAGCATCTGCTCGCGAAGGTTCGGCTGCATGTTGGTGATGTTCACCTTGGTGCAATCGATCTTTGTGATGGAGCACAGCGCCGGGAAGAGCTTGAGCGCGCCATCATTGGCCGCGCCACCCAGCGTGTGGCCAGGAAAATCGGCCGGCGACTTGATGGGGCTGTCCGCCTTGACGGCGACCGTGAAGGGCGGCTGGCTGTACATCATGAAGACACCAACAGGCGCGTCTTCGGGCTTCTTGGCTGCGAGTTCGATCAAGGCGTTGATGTCGCCGAACGCCATATCGTAGGCGCCGTTGGCAACCAGCGGAACGCCTGCACCGGAGCCGTTGCCCTGGTCAAACGTCACGTCGAGGCCTTCCTCCTTGAAGTAACCCTTGTCCTCGGCGAGGAAAAGCAGGCCCTGAGGCCCTTCATACTTCCAGTTCAGGACCATCTTGATGCTGGTTTCTGCTTGTGCGGCGGTGCCTGCGAATGCGGAAAGTGCGGCGGCGGCTAGCGCCAGCATACGGGCGCGCGTCGTCATCTGGTGATTAGCCATTGTTGTTCCCCTTGTCTGGTCGTTGGAGGCCGCCTTTGTCGCGGCTTGTTCTTTGATGTTGCAATGCGAGAGTACACGGTCCAGTGTGTATCTCAACCGCAATTTTTGTGCGTGAACGGTGCCAAAAAGGCCTCACTCGGAGCAAGCGATGCGCCATCTGAAATTGCTGCAACAAGTCTCTGAAATAGCCAAAGCGGGCTCGATCCGCCAGGCGGCGGAGCGGATGAACATCACTGCCTCGGCGATGAACCGCAAGATCCAGGATCTGGAGTTGGAGATAGGAACGCCGATATTCGAACGGCGTGCGCGTGGCGTGAAGTTGACCACGGCGGGCGAGTTGTTTGTCCGCTATGCCAGAAGTCAGATCGCCGATGCGGAGCGGCTGAGTTCGCAAGTCGAAGACCTGCGGGGCCTGAGGCGCGGACCGGTGAAGATCGCCTGCAGCCAGGCGCTTGCCCTCGACTTCCTGCCGTTTCAGATTGGGGAGTTCCGAAAGGACAACCCTCGGCTCGTTTTCGATCTGAAGGTGATGGACCATAACGCGGCGATCAACGCGCTCGTCGAATACGATGTCGATCTCGCCCTGGTCTACCGAGCCTACATGCGGCCGGGCATACGCATATTGACGTCGCTGCCGCAGCGGTTGGTCGCGATCATGCGGGAAGATCATCCATTGGCGGCCAAGCAGGTGCTTCGGCTTTCCGATTGTGTCGGACAGCCGCTCGCATTGCCGGATCAAAGCCTCGGCGGGAGACAGGTTCTCGATGAGGTGATTGCCCGCCGCGACTTTCGGTTCGACATCATGGCGGAATCGAATTCGTTCGAGATGCTGAGAGGGCTGGTTCTTCGCGGAAACATGATCTCGTTTCAGATCGAGGCCGGGGCGCCTCGACAGGATTTCGGCATGGGGCTTGTCGGTCGGCCGATCGACGAGCGCGACATACCACGCTCTGACCTCGTGCTATGCCAACTCAGGGGACGCGTCCTGCCGATCGCCGCTTCCAGCTTCGCGGACAGGTTGGTCAAGGCGATGGCGTAGATCGAGCGGTTGCCGCGCTCCTAGTCCCGGCGCGGAAGCTGCGCCCTAGCAGCAACCGCGATAATGCTCGCCGATCAGAGGTTCGAGAGCCGCGAACGCCTCCTGGATATGCTGCGTCGAACCAATCGCCGCGCGATATTGCTGGCGAAGCGCCGTTTCAACGGATTCGAGATCTATCCCAAGCACCTTACCGTCCCGCACGATCGCTTTCCCGCCACGGATCACCTCGACGACGTCCTTTTGCGTTGCACGCGCGAAGAGATAGTGGCGGGGATCGACCTCCATCACACGGTCCCGGTCCAGTCGGTCGAGATCGAGCAGCAAGAGGTCAGCGGGCATGCCGACGTCTATGCGGCCGCCGGCGGGAAGGCCGACCATCTCGCGCCCGGTTACGCAGGCCGCTGTCAGCGCATCCGCGGGCGTGATCTGCTCGTCGAACGCCACGCCAGCATTGAGCATACGAAACAGGCGCAGTTCCCGCAACGCGTCATCGTCCTCGTCGAACGCGCATCCATCAAGGCCGATGCCATAGCGAAGCCCGGACGCCTTCATTCGTCCCGCGCGCGCGATGCCGGAGTTCAGGTGTAAATTCGAAGAGGGATTGACTGCGACCTTCACGCCATGGCTGGCCAGGATCGAGAGTTCTTCCGGCCTTGCCCAAACGCAATGCGCGACGGTCAGGCGAGGGGACAGCAGGCCGATTTCACGCAGACGTTCGATGATGCCACCAGGATAAGTACGGTCCGCCCACCTGCGCTGTTCACGCGTTTCCAAGAGATGGATGTGGACGCGACGGCCGCTCTCCGCCGATGCACGGGCGATCGCTTCCAAAAGGCCGTCGGAGCACCATTGCACGCCGGTGGGTCCGAACTGGACATCGACGTGTATCTCATTTTCCAGTGCCAAGGCAACGTCGGAAACGCGCTTGATCTGTTCCTGGGGCGACATCGTCTCCGCTCGCCAGATATCGTCGATCTTGTATCGATCGGCGAGCTTTGTCGCGATGTCGGTATGGTCGCCGTAGACGATCGGGTTCCGGTCCCGCATGGCTACCGCAAAGCCGATCGACACGCCGACATGGGACGCGGCGCGGGCATAGTCGTGCGCTTCTTTCACCAACGGCTCGCGGCCCATGGGGCGGATCAGATGCACCATGACGGCAACACAGCCGCCGCGTGCGGATCGTCCGAATGAGGCGGCGGCGGCAAGGTAGGGATCAACGGCCGGCATGACGGCAAGCGAAGGCAGCCAGGTCTCCAGCGGCTTCATGCCGGCGCCGAACGACGTTGGCGACAGCGGTCTTGCGTGATTGTGTCCATCGACCAATGCGGGCATGGCCAGGATCCGTGGCGTCGCGGGGTCGTCGGTTGCTGATCGAATGGCGGTGATGCGGCCGGATTCGATCCGGATTTCGACTGGTCCGACCGGCTCATAGCTCTCCCCGATAAGGGCCTTGGCCACAGTGATTTGACGGTCACGCATAAGCATTCTCGTTCATGATGGGCGAACTCCGATGAAATCCGGAGCTTGCCTATTTCAGATCAGTTGACGGTTCTCTCAGCAAGGGGCGGCAGATATTCGGCTGTGAATACCTTGTCTGGCGTCACGTCGCCCTTAAGCTCGTAGGCAGCCTCGATGCTGGAGATCGATCTCGCCAGGCGCGAGACATCGACATCACCGACGCCGACCTTGCCGGTTTCTTCCGATACGATCAGGTTCTTGATGGCGAACTCGATCCGGCGCTTTTCCAGCTGTTCGTTTATCAGCGGCTCGACGGCCTTGACTGTCGCGGCGCCGAGCGCGGGGTCATGCATGATCTCGATCATGGCCCTGTTCACGGCCTTAACCAGTCCCTGAACGGCTTCCGGATGTTCGTTGATCAATTTGCGGGAGACCATCAGGCCGTTGGAATAGATGTCCACGCCGTGATCACCATAATTGTACCAGGTGAAATCCTTGTCGGGGTCCAAGCCAAGACCGATCAGGTTCAGATAGCTGGTGACGTTGAAGACCAGGCTTGCATCGACGTTTCCGCGGATCAACATCTGCTCCTGGATGTTCGGTGCGACATTGACCATTTCCACGCTCTTTGGATCGAAGCCAGTGTTCGAGGTCAACGCGGGGAAGAGACGGCCCGCGGCCGAGCCGGCCGGGCTTCCGATCTTGAGACCGGCCAGCTTTTTCAGGTCGGTGACCGGGCCATCCTTCTTGACCAGGACTGAAAACGGCGGCTGATTGTAGATCTGATAGACCATGACAGGCGATACGTCGGGCTTCATCAACGCATTCTGGATGATGGCGTTCATGTCGCCGAAGCCTGCATCATAGGCGCCGGACATGATGCGTGTGACCGTGACCGCCGAGCCTTCCCCCTGATCGATCTGGACATCCAGTCCCTCGTCGGAGAAGTAGCCTTTTTCCTTGGCAAGATAAAACCAAGCGTGGATACCCTGGATCTTCCAGTCGAGCGTCAATTTGATCGGAAGATCGGCCGCATGAACATGCGACGCGAACATCAGCGCGGGTATTATTAGTGACCGGATGAATTTTTTCATTTGTGTTCCCATTCTGAAGGCCGTGTCATGCGACATGACGCGGCAATGCGCGGTGACGCGTACAATCCGGGCAACAATCGTTGTGTCCACAGGCGCCTATGGCGTCCGTGGTTCGCGGACCGTCAGGTTGTTAGAGTGTCTACCGTTGAAGCGAGGCTGGATTCCGCGCCTGGATGTCGAAAGACATCGTCACGTTAGAACCGGCCGCCGATACCGGCTACTGCTCTTTTCGCGTGCGAGCGATGACAAAATGGCTTCACTGGCGGCGCGGTGGATGATGTAGCCCAAGGGCGCCGCAGCTACTCGCCGACGCCATGGCGCTCAGTCATTTCCTATTGTCTGGAAGGCGTCAGCCATACTGCGCCATCAGTTGCCTCAGCCACGTCGCGGATTCACGTCTGCATATCCCAGCGGTCGGCCTCGTCAACCGCGCCGTTCGCGGCAAAACTTATCCGCACCAAGCCGGTAGCAACGAGACCGCCGACCAATTCCGAACCACGCCATTCAGGGAAAAGCTGGCCGTTGAAGAATGCCATGCCGGCCGGCGCTATAACCGGGTTCCAGTAGAGAGCTGGCGGTGAAAATTCTGGCCTGGTGGAATGCCGGGGGATCGCCATGCCACTGCAATTGTCACCGTTCGAGATCAGCGGCCATCCATAGTTGCGGCCGGGTTCAATCAGGTTGACCTCGTCGCCGCCCCGCGGGCCCAGCGCGTGCAGCCATAACTTTCCGTCGTGCGCAAACGCCAGACCGTAAGGGTTGCGATGGCTGCCACGCTTCCGATCGGTCTCGTCGGACAGCATCCGCGCCAAGACGGTGGCCGACGGTATCGTCACCAATGCCGATATCGCATCCGAGCGTTGCTCAGCGAAAGGATGAAGGCGCGGCTATCAGGTATCACCATCGTCGGGGAAGAGGCCGTGTTGGATGATGCGTCCATTCTCGAACGTCTAGCCGATGCCGAACTTGCCGTGTCATCGATCCGGTCGACGGCACATGGCATTTCGCGCATGCAACGCCGATGTTTGGCAGCATCCTGGCGATCGTCTCCGGCGGCACGACCATCGCCGGTATCGTACACTAACCGGTGCTGGGCGATTTCCTGGTTGCGCGACCGGGCGAGGGCGCATGGCATGTGGCGGCGGACGGAGCCCGCACGCGTCTCTCTGTCGCCGCGCCAACCCCGGTTGACGAAATGCACGGTTTCATTCCGCTACACATGTTCGAGCCAGACCTGCGAACCAAGCTTGCACCGAAGCTGCTGAAGTTCCTGCGGGTCACGACATGGCGTTGCTCCGCATGGGAATACCGCATGCTCGCGACTGGCGCGATGAGCTTCTGCCTCAACGAGAGCCTGAAGCCCTGGGACCACGCCGCCGGTGTTCTGATCCCACGCGGAAGCGGTTGGCCATGCGGCAACCGTTGCAGGTGAGCGGCGAGCGGGATCGCGAGGATGGCGTCCATGTGACGACACAAGAGCTGATCGCGCTCGAGGGGCGCGCGCGAGACCTTACCTTTGTCCAGAAAGCGCGCAGTCGCCAGCAGTTGGCCGGGCGCATGCAATCGGCCATGCGAGGCCGCGGTCTCGTCTTCGAGGAGCTGCGCGAATACCTCCCCGGCGACGATGTGCGGTCGATCGACTGGCGCGTCACGGCACGCACCAGCAGGCCTGTCGTCAGGGTTTACGGCGAGGAGAAGGAGCGCCCCGCCATTCTCGTCGTCGATCAGCGCATCAACATGTTCTTCGGAAGCCGACTGGCGATGAAGTCGGTCGCGGCGGCGCAGGCCGCGATGCTCACGGCCTGGCGCATCCTGGGCTCCGGCGATCGCGTCGGTGGCTTTGTCTTCGACGACCAGACCATCAGCGACGTGAAGCCGCATCGCAGCCGAAATGCCGTGATCGCTTTCGCCGACAGGATCGCCAGCCTGAACGGCGGACTGAATGCGACCTACGCGTTTCCCCCGTCGCCGGCTGCGCTCGATGAGGTGCTGCACCGGGTGGCCGAGATCGCCCAGCATGATTTTCTTGTCGTTGTTGTCAGCGATTTCGATGGCCACAGCGAGACGACGCGCCAGTTGTTGCTGCAGCTCTCCTCGCGAAACGATGTCGTCTGTCTGCTTGTTTACGATCCCTTCCTGCTCGACTTGCCGTCCTCCGGTGATATCGTCGTTAGCGGTGGAACGTTGCAGGCCGAGTTGCCACTGGGCCAGCCGGCGGTGCGCCGGTCCATCGACACGGTCGCGAAGGATCGTGGCGACGAACTTCGTGCCTGGCAGCGTCAACTCGGGCTACCGATGCTGCCGATCTCAGCGGCCGAGGAGGTCGCGCCTCAATTGCGCAGCCTGCTTGAGCAATCCGCCTGGCGGCAACGGAGGCGGTGATGGAAGAGGAGGCCCGACCGGATCCCATCACCGAGGCTGCCCTTCGCTCTCTCAAGGACATCGCAGTCCCGCAGCCCGTCTCCTGGATGCCGCAGACCTGGGGGTGGCTCGCTCTGGCGCTGATCCTGCTGGCGGCAATCCTGCTCTCCGGGCTGCTTGCCTACAAGCGCTGGCGCCGCAATGCCTATCGTCGCGAGGCACTGCGGCTTCTCGACGAGATCGCGGGCGATTTCCGAAACGGCCAAACGCGCGCTGGGGCAAGCGCGCGGCTCGGGGAATTGCTCAAGCGAACGGCGCTCGCGGCCTGGCCACGCAAGACGATCGCGGCGGTCTCAGGCAATGAATGGGTCGGGTTTCTGAGCTCTCATGGCGAGATCGGCGACGCCTTGAAACGCTATCTCGACGATCTGGAATATCGCGGCGGCGCGATACCGGGCGCCGATGCCACGGATGATCTCCTGCGCGATTCGCGGCGCTGGATCGAGAGGCATCATGTATCAGCTTGATATGCCTTGGGCACTGCTGCTTCTGCCTCTTCCGCTGCTGGTTTGGTGGCTCGTGCCTGCGCATCGCGAGATCTCGGCGTCGGTCAGGCTGGCCTTCTTCGATCAGGTCGCCCGTGCCGCCGGTGTCGAACCCACGGTTGGCTCGGTGGTGCCCAGACGGTCCTGGTCGCAGGTCGTCGTCGATGTTCTCATCTGGTGTCTCATCGTTGTCGCCTTGGGGCGTCCGCAATATGTGGAGCCGCCATTGGAGAAAACAGAACCGCAGCGCGACATTCTCTTGGCGCTCGACCTCTCCCAGTCGATGGACACCCGCGATTTCGTGACGCCTGACGGGGCATCGAAGGCGCGTGTCGATGCGGTGAGGACCGTCGTCGGGGACTTCATCGCCAAGCGTCCCGGCGATCGTATCGGCCTGATCGCGTTCGGCGATGCTCCTTACCCGCTGGCACCGTTCACGATGGACCATGCCCTGGTCGAGACATTGTTCAAGGGACTGCTTCCTGGCGTCGCCGGGCCGCGAACGGCGCTGGGCGATACGCTCGGTCTCGGCATTCGCATGTTCGAAAAGACCACGGTGCCTGAGAAGGTGATGATCCTTCTGACCGATGGCAACGACACGGCGAGCAAGATGCCGCCACTCAAGGCGGCGGATATCGCCAGGACCAAGGGCATCCTCATCCACGCCGTCGGTATCGGCAACCCGGCCGCGACGGGCGAGGACAAGCTCGATACCGCGTCTTTGCGGAAGATCGCCGAAACCACCGGCGGGCGCTATTTTTTCGGCGGTGACCAGAACCAGTTGCAGGATATCTATGACGAGCTCGACCGGATCACGCCACAGGATCAGAAGCAGCTTTCCTGGCGGCCGCGCATAGAGCTCTTTCACTGGCCGCTTGGCGCAGCCGTAGCGCTAGCCGTCGCGTGGTACGGCTTGACCGGCATGCTTGGCCTTATCCGCAGGAGGGCCAGCGCGTGATTTCGGACTTTCACTTCCTTCGTCCGCTCTGGCTCCTTGCCCTCGTCGCGCCGCCCATCATCATCTGGATGGCATCGCGGGCGGGGGATACTCGCAACCGCTGGAAAGGATTGATCGCGCCGCACTTGCTCGACAGCCTGATCGTTCAGCCGGATCTCAGGCACCGCTATGCACCCGCCTGGGTTCTCGCCGCCCTGCTTGCGCTTGCAACGCTTGGCGTCGCCGGGCCGACCTGGAAACGCGAAGCGCCGCCGTTCGTCGCCGATACCGCCTCGCTGGTGATTGCCGTCGATCTTTCTCCCACGATGGATGCGATCGACATCTCTCCAAGCCGGATCGAGCGGGCCAAGCTGAAGATCGATGATCTGCTTGCGGCGCGCAACGGGGCGCGTACCGCCGTGGTTGCCTATTCCGGAACCGCGCATCTCGTCGTGCCGCTCACCGACGATGCGGAACTGATCGAGACCTATACCGATGCACTGGCGACCGGCATCATGCCGAAGCCCGGCAAGGACACCTTGGCCGCGCTGAAGCTGGCCGACGACCTCTTGAAACGGGATGGAATCTCAGGGACGATCGCGCTTCTGACGGATGGCATCGAACCGGCCGCAGCCGCGGGCGCCAAGCAGATCGGCAGCGCTATCGTCGTTCTCGGTATCGGCATGTCGGAGGGGGGCGTGGTGAAGCAGGCCGACGGCAGCTTTCTCGACAGTGCCGGCGGTGCTCGGCTGACGGCCAAACTCGATGTCGATGCCCTGAAAAAGTTCGGCAGCGATACCGGCGCGGATGTCGCGACCATCACCCAGGATGACACCGATATTCAATGGCTGGCGCAGCGGGTCCGGACCAACTTCGTCCAGCAGACGGCGACCCAGGGCGACCGCTGGCACGACCTCGGCTGGTGGCTGGTCGCTCCTGCGGCGTTGTTGTCGGCCCTGTCATTTCGGCGCGGCTGGCTCGTCAGGTTGTCCGTCGTCTTTCTAGCCATTCATGTCCTCTCGCCAACATCGGCTTCCGCCTTCGATTTCGCCGACATGTGGCTCACGCCGGACCAGCAGGGGCGCCAAGCCTACCAGAAGGGTGACTATCCGGCAGCCGCTGGCCATTTTCGCGATCCGATGTGGAAAGGCACCGCGCTCTATCGCGCCGCCCGCTACCAGGATGCGCTCGACGCCTTTGCGTCCGTCGATACGCCGGAGAGCTGGTACAACCAGGGCAACGCGTTGCTGCATCTGGGCAAGCTCGAAGAGGCAGTCGCCGCCTACACCAAGGCATTGGAGCAGCGGACGGACTGGCCCGACGCCACCGCGAACCTGGCGATCGCCCAACAACTGCTGAAGCAACAAAAGGATGCGGAGCAGGAGCAGGAACAGGACCCTAACCAGAAACCCGACAGCATCCAGTTCGACGACAAGGGGAAGCAGGCCAAGGCCGGCGAAATGACGGTTGCCGAGCAGACTTCGGAGATGTGGATGAAGAACATCCAGGTCAGTCCCGCTGATCTCATGGTCAGGAAATTCGCGATCGAGGCCGGAGGAGCGCAGCCGTGAGAAAGGCAATCCTCTTCGCCGCTTTGCTTGCCGTTCCCTCATTCGCACATGGCGCCGAACCTTTCGTCCGGACGACCGTGGAGGGGACAGGCGCGATCGTTGCCGGCCAGCAAGTCCTTGTCGATGTGGATGTTTACGTTCCCGACTTCTTCACGTCGCCGCCGCAGTTTCCGCTTTTCGATCTTCCCAATGCCTTGGTCACGCTTCCGGACGTGCGCTCGCAAAACCTCACCGAAACGATCGACGGCGTGCAATATACCGGCATCCGCAAGACATATGCGATCGTGCCGCAGGTCTCCGGCGCCTACACATCGCCGGCGTTTGGCATCGAGTTCGGCCGCGCCTCCGACGGCAAGCAAACGAAAGCGACGGTGAACGCGCCGGCGGTGTCCTTCGATGTCAAGGCGGTAGCGGGCGAGGAGCAGCAGGTCACGTTCGCGGCAAGCAATCTTGTGGTCGAGCAGTCGTTCGATCCCGACGCTCGCTCCATGAAGGTCGGGGATGCGCTGACGAGAATGATATCGATCACCGCGCAAGATACCCAGGCGATGATGATACCGCCGCTGGACCCGGGAGACGTAGTCGGCCTTCACCGATATGAAAACGCACCCGCCATCCAGGATGGTATCGCCCTTGGCCGCAACACGGCCAGCCGGCGAACCGAGACATTTGTCTATACCGCCGAGAGGGAAGGGGCGTTCGTCTTGCCGGAGGTCTCCTACAGCTGGTTCGACGTGTCGAGCCACGAGAGCAAGTCCGCCTCGTTGCCCGCGATGACGATCAACGTATCGGCTGCTTTGAGCTCCACAGCCGAAATCAAGCCCGTGCTTGAGGATGCGCCCCGCCCGCTTCCTTATGTCCAGCGCCAGAAAGCGGCGATCGCCATCGTGCTTCTTCTTGCGGTTTCAGGGCTGCTCTGGATCGGCTACCGGGCCTTGCCCACGATCAGGTCACGGATCGATCGTGCTCGCGAGAGACGCCGCTCGTCCTATAGCCATTGCCTCAAGGAACTGCGAAAGACGATCCTGACCGCGCCTGAAATGGAGGTCTACAACGCCCTTCAGCAATGGAGCCGCCACCTGGGGTTCCGCACGCTCGAGATGTGGGCGCGGGCAGGTTCCGCCGAGTTGTCATCCCAAGTGGAGACGCTTTCGCGAAAGCTCTTCAAACAGGAAGGCGGCAATTTCGATCGCAAGGCTCTGGCGTCCGCCGTCGATGTCAGGAAAACGGCTGGGGTCGTCAATCAGTGCCGTCTTCCGCCACTGAACCCGGAATACGGCTACAGTACGAACGGTACGAACCTCTCGCGCGGTATCTAAAGCGACGCTACGGTCCGGGCTGTCAGGTCTGCCCGGGTCTCTGTGGTGCACAAGAGCTGACACCGATCACACGTAACGCATGACCTGCACGTCGCAATGTGTCGGAGTTCTACGCTCGATTTAACGCAACGTCCTTTTGCGGATGCGAGAAGTCGCGCTGTCTATCCTGGCACGGTTCCAATCGAGGAGACTACCAGATGGATAATACCGAAAGTGGCAACCGCGATTCCCAATCGGCATCCGTGAGCCGCCGCAACCTTCTGCTTGGCGGAAGTTCTCTTGCCGTAACCGCTCTGGCGGCTGCCTCCATGGGGAACACTGCCAGCGCTCAAGCACAACAGGCCGCCCAGCCGCAGTCGGGGACGACAGGCAAGAAGCCGAATATCCTCGTCATCTTCGGCGACGATATCGGCATCCTGCAGATCAGCGCCTACACGATGGGGCTGATGGGCTATCGCACGCCCAACATTGATCGTATCGCCAGGGAGGGCGCGATCTTCACGGACTCCTATGGCCAGCAAAGCTGCACGGCCGGACGAGCCTCCTTCATTCTCGGCCAGGAACCGTTCCGCACCGGCCTCCTGACCATCGGCATGCCGGGCGATCCGCACGGGATCCAGGACTGGATGCCGACGATCGCCGACGTCATGAAAACGCAAGGTTACGCCACGGGCCAATTCGGCAAGAACCATCTCGGCGATCAGGACCAGCACCTGCCGACGAAGCATGGCTTCGACGAGTTCTTCGGCAACCTCTATCACCTCAATGCGGAAGAAGAGCCGGAAGGCTACTTCTACCCGAAGGATCCCGCCTTCCGGCGGCAGTTCGGGCCGCGCGGCGTGATCAAGGCCAGCGCGGACGGAAAGATCGAAGATACCGGCGCGCTCAATACCAAGCGCATGGAGACGGTGGACGAGGAGTTTCTAGGCGCCGCGAAGGACTTCATCGGCCGGCAGGCGAAGGCTGACAAGCCTTTTTTCGTCTGGTTCAATTCGACACGCATGCATGTCTTCACCCACCTGAAAGCGGACTCGATGGGCAAAACCGGCAAGGGTATCCATGCCGACGGCATGGTGGAGCATGACGGCCATGTCGGGCAGCTTCTCGACCAGTTGGACGAACTCGGCATCGCCGACAACACCATCGTCCTCTACACCACCGACAACGGCGCCGAGCTTGCGCTATGGCCGGATGGCGCGATGACGCCGTTCCACGGTGAAAAGGGCACGACATGGGAGGGCGGTTTCCGCATTCCGATGATGGTCCGCTGGCCGGGCGTCGTCCAGCCCGGAACCGAGGTCAACGATATCGTCACCCTCATGGACTGGATGCCGACATTCGCAAGCGCTGCGGGCATCGCCAACATCAAGGAAGAGATGAAGGCCGGTTTCACCTCGGGCACCAAGACCTTCAAGGTGCATCTCGACGGCTATGACCTCGCCCCCATGCTGAAGGGTGAAGTGAAGACGGGTCCTCGCGATGCGGTCTACTACTTCGACCAGGGCGGCAATCTCAACGCCATCCGCTGGAACGACTGGAAGCTCAGCTTCGCGATCAACAGCGAGGGCAACATCGCCACGGCGACACGCGAGGTTCCGGCTTGGGCCAACATCGCCAATTTGCGCATGGACCCCTATGAACGCGGGCTGCACGAAGGCGGCGGCGCCATCGAGTTCCTCGCCCGCAACATGTGGCTGCTGGTGCCGGTACAGGCAAAGATCAAGGACTTCTTCTCCGACTTCACCGACTACCCCTACCAGGAAGGCAGCAGCCTGAACGCAAGCAACATTAACTACGGCCTGCTGCGCCAGCAGGCAGCATTGAAGCGGCTCAACGAGCTTGAGCGGCTCGCGCCGCAATAGTTCTCTTGTATCGCCGCGGCAGCGCGCACAATGCTGCCGCGGCGCTCACCGGATGATGGCTTAGGCTGGGAGGCCGCAATGAGGTTCTGTTTGAAGGCGGGGCTCACTCTGGTCACGGTCGTGGCGCTCTTCGCTCCCATGGTTGTCGAAGCTCGTGGGCCTGCAGCCCGCGCCCTGATCGAAAAGCACGTCATCGATCTCCAGGCGATGAAGGAGCGTCGCATCATTCGCATCCTCGTGCCGTTCAGCAAGACGGTCTATTTCATCGACAAGGGGCGCCAGTTCGGCACGGCAGTGGAATTTGGGCGGGAGCTGGAGAAGGTCCTGAACAAGGACCGCAAGAAGCAGATCGACCATATCACCATCGTCTTCGTGCCGATGCCGCGCGACAGGCTGCTGCCGGCGCTGAACGAAGGCCTAGGCGATATCGTCATGGCCAACCTCACCGTGACCGACGATCGCTTGAAGGAGGTCGATTTCACCGACCCGCTCTATAGCGATGCGCAGGAGGTCCTGGTCGCGGCTCCAGGAAGTCCAGCGCTGGAGAGCATCGACGATCTCGCCGGAAAGCATGTCGCCGTCCGGCCATCAAGCAGCTATCACGAGCATTTGCTGGCAAAGAACAAGGGGCTGGCGGCCGCCGGCAAGCCGGAGATCATCATTGATGCCATGGACGAGAGCCTGGAGGACGAAGACCTGATGGAGATGGTCAACGCCGACCTTCTGCCTTTCACCATCGTCGACGGTTACAAGGCCGATATCTGGTCGCATGTCTTCCCCGACATGAAGGTACGCGATGATGTCGTTCTGTCGTCTGAAGGGAAGATTGCCTGGGCCATCCGCAAGAATAGCCCCGAGCTGATGGCGGAATTGAATGCCTTCGTGGCGACGCACAAGGTGGGCACCACCTTCGGCAATATCCTGCGTAACAGCTTCTTCAAGCAGGACAAGATCGTCAAACGAGCCTATTCGCCGTCGGACGTCGAACGCTTCCAGACGCTTGTCGAAATCTTCCGCAAATACGGCGACACCTACACGTTCGACTACCTGATGCTGATGGCCCAGGGCTACCAGGAATCGCAGCTCGACCAGTCCCGGCGCTCACCACGCGGGGCGGTCGGCATCATGCAGATGCTGCCATCAACGGCCAAGGACAAGGTCGTCGGCATCAGTGGCATCGACAAGGACCCGGATCGCAATGTCGAGGCCGGCGCGAAATATCTACGCCACCTGATCAAGACATATATCGATGACGAGGCCCTATCGCCGAAGGACCGACAGCTTTTCGCCTTCGCGGCCTACAATGCCGGTCCGGGCAACCTCCGGAAATTTCGAGAGAAAGCAAAGACGATGGGGCTCGATCCCAATGTCTGGTTCG
This sequence comes from Rhizobium sp. Rhizsp42, assembly GCF_047304155.1. NCBI lineage: Bacteria > Pseudomonadati > Pseudomonadota > Alphaproteobacteria > Hyphomicrobiales > Rhizobiaceae > Rhizobium > Rhizobium sp. Rhizsp42. The sequence goes on from NZ_JBGLYS010000009.1 coordinate 28,524, forward strand.
GCAATGTCGAGAATGGAGCCGCAGCGATCGTCGGGCGCGAGACCGTTCAATACGTCAGCAACATCTACAAATACTACGTCGCCTATTCCCTGCTCGTCGATCGAATGGGCGAGCGAAAGCAGGTAGGACTTCCTCAGGCGGATTAGACGATCGCGGATCACAAGACAGTGGCGGCGCGTTTGGCTTCCACGTTGCCATATGACAGCTTGCGCGATCACAGCTAGCGGCGTGCGGCCCAGCTCAAGCCCCGTCGCAGTATCAGCGGCATGTGGGGATGATCGAATTCGGCAGCGACGTGACCGAGCGCTGAATAGAAGACGCGCCCTGCGCCAAATCGGCGTTTGAAGACGACCGGCATGGTGACATTGCTGGCCGCAGGGTCATGTTCGCCGGTGAAGGTGGTGGTTGCGAGGATTTCGATCGAGGGGTCGTAGTGCAGGTAATATTGCTCGGACCGATAGTCGAAATCCGGAATGCCCTGCATCACCGGGTCCTCCGGGCAGGTAACCGCGACGCGAAAGTCGATGATGTTGCCGGGATGGGCGACCCAGGTCACGCCGCAGACATAGCGGAACGGCGCGCTTTCCTTGAATGAGGTCGCGAGCGAGCCATGATGGCCACCAAGCCCCAGACCGCTGCGTACGGCTTCCACGAGGGCGTCGGCATGGGCCTTTTCGAGGCTTTCGCCCGTGATTACGGGTACGAGAAGATCCGTCTGAGCAAGCTGCGGCGAACCGAATATGCCGAGATCGTTGGTGACTTCGGTCTGGAAGCCGTCTTCGGCTAGAAGGCCGGCAACGATGCGAGCGCATTGCTCCGGCTCATGACCCTTCCAGCCTCCCCAAACGATGATCGCCTTGCGCATGATCTGTCCTTATCCTTGAGGCGCGGAACCGCCGGGTCACGGTGGCCTGGCGGTTCAGCAACATGCACGAACTCAGCTGCGGATCGTGGCTTTTCCTTCTTCGATCAGCCGCGCCGCCGCTTCGGCGGGCGTTGTGCGCTCGAACGCAAGCTCGTCGGCGATCGGGCGCAGGACGCGCTGGTCGAACTCGGTCGATCCCAAAGGTGCGGGTGCCGGGTAGTCGCCCACCTGATCCTTGAGCAGGTTCACGTATTTCACGGTGTCCTGCTCCGTCGGGTTCAGGTTCGGCAATATCGCTTCGCGCACTGCCGGCGATAGTGGCACGCCGCGTTCCACACCGAGGATCTTGCCGGCCTCCGGGTCGTTGACGAAGAAGCTGATGAACTGCGCGGCGGCTTCGCCGTTCTTCGTCGTCGCGCCGACGCTCCAGATGAGAGCCGGGCGATAATAATGGCCTGATGGCCCGCCTTTCTTCTCGCGGGGCAGCATGGTGATGGCGAGCTTGTTCTTCGAGAGGAGTTGGTAGCCGACGAGCTGGTTGGAATAGGCCATGCCCATTGCAGATTTGCCGAGCGCCAGGCAATTGGTGTCGATCGTGTTCTGGTCCAGCGTCTGCACATCGGCGGCGACGGTACCGCCCTTCTTTCGCAGATCCTCCCAGAAGCTGTACCACTCCTTGGCGTCTTCGACGTCAAAGCCAAGCGCTGCGTCCTTGTAGAGGCTCTTGCCGCGCTGTCGCAGCCAGGCGTCGAACACGTAGGTGTAGCGCGCGCCGTAGGGGCCGCCCGCGTAATTGGTCTTGCCGACGGCCTTTGTGAGCTCGACCGCCAGCTTGGCGTATTCATCCCAGGTGAGATCAGGCGTGGGCAAGGGGATCCCTGCTGTCTCGAATGTCGTCTGATCGAAGAAGAGCGCGAAGGAATTGAGGCCAAGACCCACGCCGTAGAGCTTTTCGTCCACGGTCGTCAGTTTCAGTATGTCCTTGCCGAAGGCATCGACCTTCAACGTCGAGGGCACGAATTCATCGAGCGGCAGGCAGGCGCCGCGCTTGGAGTAGTCGGAGATTGTTCCAGGCTCGAGCTGAAACACATCCGCGATCGAGCGGCCGGCCATCTGTGTCGCGAGCTTGGTCCAATAGCCGTCCCCGCTAAGGGATTCGCCGATGATCGACACACCAGGCGTCTTGCCTTGATAAAGCCTGGCGACATCGAGCGTGCGCTTTGCCCGATCGTTCGAGCCCCACCACATGGCGCGCAGTTGTGTGTCCGCCGCAAAGGCCGGCATGCCAGCGCCGAGTGCAAGGCCGCTCGCCACGCCGGCGGAGCCCATCAGAAATGAACGTCGATTGATCTGCATGCTGATTCCTCCGGTTGTCTGCCCGGCGTCCTCCAACGCCTTTTGGGCATGTGGCGGGAAGATTACGCAAAAACTTTCCGTTTGCAATAAAATATCTTTCTGTTGCAAATTTGCGTAATTTGCATAACTCTGCGTTTATGAGCGAGATTAAATCAAAGCGGCCGCGTCAGGCCGATATTGCCGCCGCCGCTGGCGTCTCCGTATCGACCGTGTCGCGTGTGCTGGCGAATGAGCCGGGTATCAGCGAAAGCGTCCGGCAGCACATCCTGCGGGTCGCGGCCGAGCATGGTTACCAGACCAAGAGCTCCTCCGAGCCAATGCCTGGTGGTCTCGCCTTGATTGCCAGCGACGGCGCGACCGGCGGGCTGAGCGTCTTTTACGAAACAATCGTCGAAGGCTTGCGGGCGGGTGCGGCGGACGCAGGAATGTCCTTCGAAGTCCGGCTGGTGCGTGAGGATCGCGCCATGCCTGATGCCATTCGCGACCAGATGAAGGCCGCCAATGCCGAAGGCCTTTTTCTTGTTGGTATCGATCCCAACCCCGCACTGCGACAGTGGATCGAGGCGGAGAAGATTCCGGTCGTTCTCGTCAATGGCACTGATCCGCAGCTTCGCCTCGACGGTGTCTCTCCCGCCAACTTCTTCGGTGCCCTCCAGGCCGGCGAACGGTTGCTTGCGGCGGGACATCGCAAGATCCTGCATTTCACCGGCTCGCATCGCCACACCATCCGCGAACGCGTCAGGGGCTTTGACGCGGCGATCGCCTCGGTGGAGGGAGCCGCGAGCAGGATGGTCCCGATGAGTTTTCAAGGCAGTGCCAGCCGGGAAGCCCACGAATTGATGGCCGCCATCCTGGATGGAAACGCGGGCTTCACTGCCGCCTTCTGCATGAACGACTTCATTGCCGTCGGTGTTCTGGAGGCAGTCACCGAGGCGGGCCTTCGTGTACCTGAGGACTTCGCGATTGTCGGCTTCGACGATCTGCCCTGCGCCTCGATGACCAACCCGCCGCTTTCCACCATGCGCGTTGATCGGGGCGCTCTCGGCCGCGAGGCCATCGGCCTGATGATCGACAGGTTCCATGATCGGTCAGCGCCGGCCCGCCACGTATGCCATGCGGTCGTCCCTGTTGTGGGCGGCACCGTGCCAATGCTGAAAACCGATGAGTGATAGAGATGACCTATGATCCGGCCAGCGCCAATCCGTTAGCAGGCAACCCGCTGGAGACGCGCGAGGACATGAGCCGCGCGCTCCTTGCTCTCTTCGATCCGTTGCTTCCCTATTTTTCAGAGGGCAATGCACGGGTTCGGTTGGATAGTGCCGGCGCCCATTTTGACCGCGCCGCCGCCGACCTGGAAGGGTTTGCTCGTCCGCTTTGGGGCCTGGCTCCGCTTGGAGCGGGAAAGGGCGATTTTGCCCACTGGCAGCGTTTTGCGGAAGGGTTGGCGAACGGCACGGATCCCGACCACCCGGAATATTGGGGCACGGTCAACGGGCGCGACCAGCGAATGGTCGAGCTCGCGGCGCTCGGTTTCGCGCTTGCTCTTGTCCCGGACAAGATCTGGGAGCCTCTGAGCGAGCGGGCGCGGGCAAATGTCATCGCCTATCTCAAGCATGCGCGGCAGTTCGATTATGCGGATAACAACTGGAAGTTCTTCCGAATCTTCGTCGACATCGCCCTTGATCGCGTCGGTGCCGATTTCGACCGCAGCCTGACAAGGCAATATCTCGAGGAGCTCGAGGGCTTCTATATCGGTGACGGCTGGTATCGCGACGGCAACGTGCGCCGCGTCGACCATTACATCCCCTTTGCCATGCATTTCTACGGGCTGATCTATTCCAAGCTTGTCGATGACGACTACGCGAAACGCTACCGCGAGCGCGCCGTTCTGTTTGCAAAAGATTTTCGCAACTGGTTTGCCCCCGATGGCGCGACCATCCCCTTCGGCCGCAGCCTGACCTATCGCTTCGCTTGCGCCGGCTTCTGGTCGGCGCTCGCCTTTGCCGATCTGGAGGCGCTGCCCTGGGGCGAGATCAAGCACCTCTGCCTGCAGCACCTGCGCTGGTGGAAGGACAAGCCGATGACCAATCGCGATGGCATCCTGTCGATCGGCTTCGGCTATCCGAACCTGCTGATGTCGGAAAGCTACAACTCGGCGGGATCGCCCTATTGGGCGTTCAAGGCCTTTCTGCCGCTGGCGATCGCGGATGACCACCCGTTCTGGACTGCGGAGGAGAAGGCTCCGGCTTCGAGCGAAAGCGTCTTGCCGCAGCGCCATCCCGGCATGGTGCTGATGCGGGCAGGTGGCGATGTCGTCGCCCTGTCTTCGGGACAAGAAAACCTGCAGATGCGCTTCGGCACGGAGAAATACGCGAAGTTCGCCTATTCAGCACGCTATGGCTTCAGCGTCGAAGCAGATGAACGGAGTTTCGCCGGCGGTGCATTCGATTCCGCGCTCGCCTTTAGCGACGATGGACTGCACTATCGCGTGCGCGAAACCAATGTCGAGGCGAAGCTCGCCGGCGACGTGCTCTATTCGAGATGGTCGCCATTCAAGGATGTTTCCGTCGAAACTTGGCTGATCCCCGCAGCGCCCTGGCACATCCGCGTTCACAGGATCAATTCTCCACGCCCGATGCAAACGGCCGAAGGCGGCTTTGCGATCGCCAAACGAGACTTCGATCTCGACGTGCTTGAGGCAGGGCCGGGCAGTGCCCACGTCATCGGCGATGCCGACTTCTCCGGCATTGTCGATCTGGGCTCTACGGTGAACCGAACCGGGCTGGCGCAGAAAGCTCTGCCGAATACCAACCTGATCGTCGCCAAGACGCTGATCCCTCAATTGCGAGGCGAAATCCCGGCCGGCGAGACCGTGCTCATCACGGCCGTGCTCGCGCTCGATGATCCGGCTGCGGCTTCCGGCGCATGGACTACGCCTCCCGCGGCACCTGACATCTCGGCGCTTGAGGCCCGCATAGCCAGGGACGGCCTAATCGTCAGCGCCATCGAAGCGCCGGGGCAGATGCCATGAGCCGACCGGGTATCGCGCTTGCCATGCACCCGGCTCGCACGGAGCACGTTCTTCCCGATCGCCTTCTCGACCGGCTGGAAAGTCTGGGTCGCTTGCTTGACCGAGAGCCGCTGCAGACCTTCGCCGACGAGCGCGCCAGGCGCATATTGCCCGAAACGGAAATCCTCATAACCGGATGGGGCTCCCCCTATGTCGGCCGCGATGTGCTTTCACTGGCCGGGGGACTGAAGATCATCGCCCACGCGGCGGGAACGGTGAAGGGGCTGATCGACGAAGAGGTATTTCGCGCGGGCATCGCCATCAGTCATGCGGCCGAGGCGAACGCGGTCCCAGTGGCCGAATTCACGCTTGCCGCCATCCTTTTCGCCGGCAAGCAGGTTTTCCGGTTTCGCGACACTTACGTCGCGGATCGCAACCGCGATCGCACCCATCCCATGCAGCGGCTTGCGATCGGAAACTACGGCCGTACCGTCGGCATCATCGGCGCCTCGCGCATCGGCCGGCGCGTGATCGAACTGCTGAAGCCCTTCAATTTCAAGGTCATCCTTTTTGATCCGACATTGAGCGCATCGGAGTGTGCGGCAATCGGCGCTGAAAAGGCTGATCTTGATACCCTGATGCGCAGCGCCGAAATCGTGTCGCTGCACGCGCCCTCGCTCCCATCGACACATCACATGATCGACGCCCAAAAGCTGGCGCTGATGAAGGACGGTGCGACGCTCATCAATACGGCACGCGGCGCCATCATCGATGAAGCGGCACTTCTCGCCACGCTTTCGAGCGGCCGGATCGATGCGATCATCGATGTGACCGACCCCGAGATTCCTGAACGAACATCCGCGTTCTACGACCTGCCGAACGTGTTTCTGACACCCCATATCGCAGGCGCCGTCGGCCTCGAGCGGACGCGATTGGGTGAAATGGCGGTCGATGAGATAGAGCGATACTTGAGCAGCCAGCCACTGCAATACGGGATTACGCTGGCCGACCTCGATAAAATGGCTTGAGGTCGTATAAGGCCAAAGGCCGGTTCCCAGCGCCTCAAGGCGGCAGCGATACGGAGCTGCGGATGGTGCGACTCTAGCGGACACTCCGCTGAGCGAGAAATCCCAGGAGTGAGCACGGTGTCCATTTCTTGCTCCGCCTCATGGCTTTGCGCGCGTGAGCGGTCGACACATCCGCAGGGGTGGTTCATGAAAACCGGGTAAGGCCGTGAGTTGTGACGCGGATCATAGCTGCACCTGGACGGGTGAAAGGCAGTGGATCGCATAACATCTCCGCTTATCTGGCTGGGATTGAGAGGCGGATCCATGGGGCTGTTTGGAATTCTGCTGGGACTTGGATTGCTGATGTGGTTCGCCTATCGCGGCTGGAGCGTGCTGCTCCTGGCGCCCGCGGCTGCCCTCATCGTTGCCGCGGCTTCAGGCCAGCCGCTGCTTCCGCACTGGACCTCGACGTTCATGGGCGGCACGGCGCGGTTTGTCACGCAGTGGTTCCCAATGTTCCTGCTCGGTGGCATCTTCGGCAAGATGATGGACGATAGCGGCTCCATCACCTCTATCGCCCGTTTCCTGACGGAGCGGCTGGGCGTGAAGCGGACCATGCTTTCCGTGGTGCTGGCCTCCGCCGTCGTCACCTATGGCGGGGTCAGCGTGTTCGTCGCCTTCTTCGTGCTCGTACCCATGGCGCGCGAAATGTTCCGCGCCGCCAATATTCCGGCCAGACTGATGCCGGCGGCGATCGGTCTCGGCGCCTTCACCTTCACCATGTCGGCCATGCCAGGCACGCCCTCGACAAACAACGCGATACCGATGCCCTACTTCGGCACGACGACCTTCGCCGCGCCCGGCCTCGGCATCATCGCCTCGATCATCACCTTCGCCTTCGGGATGTGGTGGCTCGCCCATATCGAGGCTAGGGCGCGCGCCGCCAACGAGGGGTACACGGAGGACGAAACGCCTGTCGTCATCAGCGAAAAGGTCCGCGAACAGGCAACGACCTCAGGCGATTTCGACCCGAGCGAACTCACCCATGGCAAGAAGAGCGATCAAGGCCCATCCTTCCTCTTCGCGGTGCTGCCGCTGATCGTCGTCATCGGTGTCAACTTCCTGATGGCGCTTGTTGTCTTGCCCCGGATCGACTTCTCCAGCGCGGAAGCAGCGCTTGGCATCAATATCACCTCGACGATCGGCGTCTGGGCCGTCCTCATCGCGCTCGCCGCGGCGATCGTCACCGTGATCGGACTGAATTACGGGCGGCTTGGCGCATTGCGCGAAAGTCTCGACGCGGGCGCCAATTCGGCCGTCTTGCCGATCATGACCGTTGCCAGTCTCGTTGGCTTCGGCGCGGTGGTGGCGGCCATGCCGGCTTTCAACGTCGTGCGCGATGCCGTTCTGCAGATGCCCGGTGGCCCTCTCGTATCGCTGGTCGTGGCTATGAACGCGCTGGCCGCGCTAACTGGCACTGCGTCTGGTGGCATGGCGATCGCGCTCAACGCGCTTGGCGCTGAATATATGAAGCTTGCGGCCGAACACGGTATCGATCCCGCACTCATGCATCGCCTGACGACGATCAGCGCCGGTACGCTCGATGCATTGCCGCACAATGGCACGGTGCTTCTGCTGCTGCAGATCAGCAAGCAGACGCATTCGGGAAGCTATCTGGACATGGTGATGACCGTGATTGTCGGCGTCATCATCTCGCTTGTCGCGGTCTTCGTGCTCGGGTCGATGTTCGGCTCTTTCTGAGCAGGCCGGCCGCAGCGCCGGCATGAGTTCGATGGAGTGCCTGAACTACTGGATGTCAATCGTTCCTATTCGACCAACCTTAGGGAGATTCGTGCCATGAAGAAGATGCATCTCTTGATCCTCGCGCCGCTGCTTATGGCGAGTACGCCGGCATTCGCGCATGTAGGCCCTGGTGATCACGGGTCTTTCGTTTCCGGGTTCCTGCATCCCCTTTCGGGGCCGGATCATGTTCTCGCCATGGTCGCGGTCGGTCTGGCGGCGGTCATGCTCGGCAGCCGCGCGCGGCTCGCTATTCCCGCGGCTTTCGTCAGTGTCATGATACTCGGCTTTGTCGCAGCACTCGCGGGTATGCACCTGCCTTTTGTCGAGCCGGTCATTCTTGCCTCGGCCGTTGTCATCGGTCTGTTGGTCGCGATTGCCCGGCCTGCGTCGCCCACGCTGGTTGCGGCCATTGTCGGCGGCTTCGCATTCTTTCACGGGCATGCGCATGGCGCCGAGATGGCGGGTGCGAACGCTTTGTCCTTCGGTGTGGGCTTTGTGCTGGCGACGGCATTGCTGCATGCGGTGGGGATGGGAATGGGCATCGCGGCCGGCCGCCTGACGCAAGGCACGACGGCCCTGCGGATCGCCGGGGGCGCCACGGCGCTTGGCGGCGTCCTGCTGTTGGCGAGCTGAAGGACATGGGCATTTGAAGGCCCGGGGCCGGTGTGTAGTCCGGCCACGGGCGATCGTTTCGGGAGATCGATGTGACGTTCCAACCAACATTGGGCCAACCAACATCGAGCGGTCTGCCGCTTCAGTTGCTGCGGCTGGTCAGCCCAAGCCAGCCGGTTGGCGCGTTCGCCTATTCCCGTGGCCTCGAATGGGCGGTCCACGCCCGGATAGTTCGCGACGAGGCGACAGCCCGCGACTGGATCTTCAGACTGATCGAACACAGCTACGCCGTCTGCGACGCGGCGCTGTTCCTGCGCATGATGCATGCGCTCGAAGTGGGTGACCGCCCAGCCTTCCTGAAAGCCGATGCATGGCTGTCGGCGGCGCGCGAAAGCAAGGAGGTCGAGCTGGAGGACAAGCAGATGGGCGCGTCGATGCTGACCGTTCTTTGCGATCTCGGCGTCTCCGCCGCGAAGACCTTCAGCGGCAGGAAGCTGACTTACCCGGCGGTTTTTGCGCTCGCGGCCACGCATTGGAAGATCGCGCCGGCGGATGCGCTTCGCGGGCTGTTGTGGAGTGCGGTGGAAGGGCAGGTATCGGCCGCCATTCGGCTGGTGCCGTTGGGACATACGGCTGGCCAGCGCCTTCTGATCGCGGCCGCTGACGTCATCGAGCGTGCGGCGCGCACGGCGGAGACGACTGGTGACGACGAGATCGGCAATGCGGCGCCGGCAATGGCGATGGCAAGCGCATGGCATGAAACGCAATACAGCCGGCTGTTTCGTTCCTAGGCGCCGACCAAGCGAGCCAGGCGCGCCCATGCAGTCGAATTGATCCAAGGGGGATGAGTGTCTTGATTTCGTTGTTCCGCGGCCTTCGGTCCATTCTCATACTTGCTGCCGCGGGTGTGCTGTTCGGTGCCTTCCTGATGTTTTGGGAGGCGATCTTGATGCTGGTGGAAACCTTCCGGATGACCCGGCTCAATCCGGATATGTCGGTCATCGTCTCGGTCCTGCGGGCGACAGACAAGATCCTCCTAGGCATCGTCCTGATGGTTGTCGGCTGCGGCATCGCGCTTGGCTTTGCCCTCGATATCCCGCCGGAACAGCGATCGAGACTACCGCAGTGGATGATCATCGATACCGTCGCGGAACTGAAGAACCTCTTCTTTCAGATGATCATTCTCTATCTGGTCGTGCACTTCGCAGCCCAGGTGGGTGAAATGCAGACGCCGCCGCAGTGGGAGGCACTCGTGCTGCCGGTCTCGGCGCTGCTCTTGGCGGGCGCCATGAAGTTGACTGCCAGCTCGCACCATCTTTCGGAAGGTACGCGACACGAGAGAAGCGAGAAGCAGAAACCAGGCGATCAAGCGTGAACGCGCTTTGTGCGACCACGCCCGAGCTTGAACAGCAGATGAAATGTCGAGGTAGCAGAGGGACAGCAAGGGCCGCGAGGCCGGATTTAGGAAGGTTTATCGCCGATGGCTGATGGTTGGCATGCCGAGCTAGATTTGTGGTTTGCGAACTCCCACGGGAAGACGCGCCTGATGCGCCGGCGCCATGTCGGGCCGCTGGCTGTGCAGCGCGCCTTTCATCCTGAGGACGATGGTTCGGCTCATGTCTACATCCTGCATCCGCCAGGCGGCGTGGCAGGCGGCGATGTTCTCAACATAACCTGCGGCCTCGCGCCCGAGGCGCGCTGCGTACTGACGACGCCTGGCGCGACCAAGTTTTACCGCAGCGAAATCGGCACGAGTACGCAGCGCATACGGATCGATGTCGGCGCCGGTGCGGTCTGCGAGAACCTTCCGCAGGAGACGATCCTTTTCGAAGGCGCGGATGCCTCGATAAGCACAAGCGTTACGCTCGGCGAAGACGCGGCCTATGTCGGCTGGGATTTCGTGAGCCTCGGCCGCCCGGCCGCCGGCGAGGGGTTTGCTGCCGGACGGCTCGCCCAGCGCGTTGAAATCTTTCGCGGTGATGAGCTGATCTGGTTCGAGCGAATGGCGTTTTCTCACGCGCCTGATGTTCTGGACGCGCCGGTCTTCTTCGCCGGAAAGCCCATTGTCGGAACGATGGTCTATGCGGGTCCGGCGCTGGAAAACACCGTTCAGCATATCCGTGACGAACTCGGCGAGAGGGCGCGCGGCGTCTTCTCGGCCAGCCAGCTCGAGCGCGTGATCGTCTGCCGCTATCTCGGAAACCGCATGTCCGAGGGCAAGGCACTTTTTCTGCAAGCGTGGAGCATTCTTCGCGAACGCGGCCTGATGAAGAAGGCCGTCGCTCCGCGCATCTGGGCAACGTGAACAGCAAAACAAGGAGGCAAGCTCATGGAACTGCTACCGCGTGAAAGAGACAAGCTCCTGATCTTTACGGCCGGATTGGTCGCGGAACGGCGCAGGGCGAAGGGTCTGAAGCTGAACTATCCTGAGGTCATAGCCTATATCTCGGCAGCCCTTCTGGAGGGTGCCCGCGAGGGGCGGACGGTGGCTGACCTCATGTCCTATGGCGCGACGCTGCTGACCCGCGAGGAGGTCATGGAGGGCGTGCCCGAGATGATCCACGACATCCAGGTGGAAGCAACCTTTCCTGACGGCACCAAGCTCGTGACCGTCCACAACCCGATTCCCTGAGGAGGCCATCATGATCCCCGGCGAATATTTCATCGAGAGTGGCTCGATCGACATCAATGCGGGTAGACAGACACTGAAGGTCGATGTCGCCAACTCTGGCGACAGGCCGATCCAGGTCGGCTCTCACTACCATTTCTACGAAACCAACGAGGCTTTGCTGTTCGACCGCGAGCCCACGCGCGGCTTTCGGCTCAACATCCCGGCCGGCACGGCGGTTCGCTTCGAACCGGGCCAGGAACGAACGGTGGAGCTCGTGGCGCTCGACGGCAAGCGTGAGGTTTACGGGTTCAACGCCAAGGTCATGGGCAAGCTGTAGGAGGCTATGATGGCAACGATCACAAGGCAGACCTATGCCGATCTCTACGGCCCGACCAAGGGCGACAGGCTTCGGTTGGCCGATACCGAGCTCGTCATCGAGATCGAGGAAGACCGCACGGTCTACGGCGAAGAGGTGACCTTCGGCGGCGGCAAGGTGATCCGCGACGGCATGGGGCAGGGGCAGCGCCCCTATGCCGAGGTCGCCGATGTCGTCATCACCAATGTCATCATCATCGACCACTGGGGCATCATTAAAGCCGATGTCGGCATCAAGAACGGACGCATTTCCGGGATCGGAAAATCGGGCAATCCCGATATCCAGCCGGGCGTCAATATCGTCGTCGGCGGCGCGACGGATGTGATCGCTGGAGAAGGCAAGATCCTCACCGCTGGCGGGATCGACACGCATATTCACTTCATCGCCCCGCAGCAGGCGGATGAAGCGCTGGCAAGCGGCACGACCACGCTTGTCGGCGGCGGCGCCGGCCCGACCGTCGGCACACTCGCGACCACGGTGACGGCTGGTCCATGGGCAATCCACCGCATGCTGGAAGCCGCGGAAGCGCTGCCGATCAATGTCGGGTTGCTCGGAAAGGGCAATATCAGCCTGCCCGATCCGCTGCGCGAACAGGTCCGCGCCGGTGTCGTCGGGCTGAAGCTTCACGAGGACTGGGGCACGACGCCGGCGGCGATCGACAATTGCCTGACGGTTGCCGACGAGATGGACGTGCAGGTGGCTCTTCACAGCGATACGCTGAACGAAAGCGGCTTCGTGCGCGACACCTTCGCGGCCATGAAGGGACGTACGATCCACAGCTTCCACACCGAGGGCGCCGGCGGCGGTCATGCGCCCGATATCATCACGGCGGCGGGCGAGGAGAATGTGCTGCCATCATCCACCAACCCGACAAGGCCCTACACAATCAATACCGTTGACGAGCATCTCGACATGTTGATGGTCTGCCATCACCTCAGCCCGCAGATTCCGGAGGACGTGGCCTTCGCGGAATCCCGCATCCGGCGCGAGACGATCGCGGCCGAAGACATTCTCCACGATCTCGGCGTGTTCTCGATGATGTCGTCGGACTCGCAGGCGATGGGCCGTATCGGCGAGACGACGCTGCGGTGCTGGCAGACGGCGCACAAGATGAAGGTGCAGCGTGGTCCGCTGCCCGAGGATAGCGGGCGCAACGACAATTTCCGCGTCAAACGCTATGTCGCCAAATACACGATCAACCCGGCGCTGACGCATGGGTTTGCGGACCAGATCGGCTCCATCCAGGTCGGCAAGCGCGCCGATCTCGTGCTCTGGAAGCCGGCCTTCTTCGGCATCAAGCCGCAACTGGTCCTGATCGGCGGCATGATCGCGATCGCGCCGATGGGCGACCCCAATGCGTCGATCTCGACGCCGCAGCCGGTGCACTACCGTCCGATGTACGGCGTGCTTGGAAGGGCGCTCGGCTCGACCGGCGTTACCTTCGTCTCGCAGGCCGCACTCGACGACGGTATCGGCGAGAAGCTGAAGCTCTCCAAGCAGCTCGCGGCCGTGAAGGGCACGCGGACGGTGCGCAAGAAGGACATGGTGCACAACAACCTGACGCCGAAGCTGGAGGTCGATCCGCAGAACTACAATGTGCGCGTCGATGGCCAGCTGATCACCTGCGAACCGGCGGATGTGTTGCCGATGTCGCAACGATACTTCCTCTTCTAGACGAGGAAAGCTCGGGCGTGAGGTCGCGCCCGGGCCGGACCAACACGCCGCGGGAACGAGGCACGCTGTCGCTTCCGGGCCAAGCCGAAGGAGCAGAGATCAATGAATTTGGATCGTTTCCGTGATCATCCATCCTTGTTCTTCGTGGATTGGTCACTGCGCGGCGTGGGCCAGGTCGTCTTCCAGAACAATCCGCTATCGGGGCTGGTTATCCTCGTGGCACTCGCTTGGAACTCTTGGATCTATGCCGCGATCTGTGTGCTTGGTGTCGTCGCCAGCACCGCGACCGCGCTTGTTCTGAAGGCCGACAGGGCGGTAATGCGGGACGGGCTATATGGCTTCAACGGCGCGCTGGTCGGCCTGGCGCTCGTCGCCTTCACCAGCGAGGATTTTCGCACGGGTGCGATCCCGTCCGTGGCCATGGTCGTCTACCTCGTCTGCGCCGCCGCCTTCACGACCATGGCTTTTGCCAGCATGGGCGCGGTTCTGGCACCCTACAAGACCGCACCCCTGACGATGCCTTTCGTTCTCGTGGGATGGCTGTTTCTCTTCGCGGTGCTGAAGTTCGACGCGATCGATGCGGGGCCGATGGCCAAGCCGGTATCGCCCGAACAGTTTTCCGATACGGTGCCCTATGTCTTTGCGACCTGGTACGAGGGGATAGGGACCTCGATCGGGCAGATATTCTTCCAGGACAACTGGATTTCCGGCTATCTCATCATCGTCGCAATCGCCCTGAATTCCCGTATCAGCGCTGCAATGGGCCTGCTTGGCGCGGTGGTCGGCACGCTGGTCGCGGCCGTCTATGGCGGTCCGGAGGGCGCGGTTCGCGATGGTCTCTTCGGCTACAATTCAGCGCTGACGGCGATGGCGCTGTGTGGCGTCTTCCTCGCCTTCAATTGGCGCAGTCTGATTTACGCGGTCTTCGGCGCCGTCATCTCCAGCTGGCTCTGGGCGTCCGTCGCCATTTTCCTCACGCCCATCGCAATGCCTGTTCTGACCTCCACATTCGTGCTCGTGACCTGGCTGATGCTGTTGGGGCAGGGCGCGTTCAAAGCGCTTGAGCCGGCATCCGCGGAGTAGCCCACGGCGGCTAAGGAAAGCCGGGCCGGATAGAGCCGGCGCAAGCCACCTATTCCGCAGCGACGTTGGTGACGGGATCGGGCTCGACACCGAACAGCCGTTGCTTGAGTGTCTCGCGAACGGTCTGAACGACCAGGTAGAGAACCGGGATCACCACAAGCCCGAGAACAGTGCCGAGAAGCAGGCCGCCAAGAACAGTGGCGCCGATCGCCTGGCGGCTTCCCGCTCCGGCGCCTGTTGCGACCACCAGTGGCACTACGCCCAATATCGACGCGAGCGCGGTCATCAGCACAGGTCTGAAGCGCTGGGACGTCGCTTCGGAGGCCGCGTCGAGCGTGCTCATCCCTTCCTCGCGACGCTCCTTGGCGAATTCGACGATCAGGATCGCATTCTTGGCCGCAAGGCCGATCAGCAACAGCATGCCGATCTGGGCATAGATGTTGAGGTCGATCCCGCCGACCACGAGTGCGCCCAGAGCGCCGACCACCGCGACCGCGACCGACAGCATGACGGCGACAGGTACGCTCCAGCTCTCGTATTGCGCGACGAGGAAGAGATAGGTGAAGACGATGCCGGCGATCAGAATGATCACGGTCTCGTTGCCCGATTGCTGCTCCTGAAGCGCGAGCCCGGTCCATTCGAAACCGAAGCCGTCGGGCATGGTTTCATTGGCGAGGTTGCCCATGATCGTGAGCGCCTGACCTGAGCTGGTGCCGGCCGCGGCTTGGCCGTTGATTGCGGCCGATGAAAACAGGTTGTAGCGGTTGACCGCGCTCGGCCCATAGATCGTCTGGATGGAAATCATGCTCTGCAGCGGAACGAGCGCGCCGGACTGGCTGCGCACCCTGAGCCGCTGGATGTCGTCTATACGCTGGCGATAGGCCGGCTCGTCCTGCAGCCGCACCTGATACACTCTTGAGAAGATGTTGAAGTCGTCGACATAGGCCGATCCGAGATGCGCCTGCAGCGTGCTGAAGATCGCTGCCGGCGAGACGCCGTAGAGGTCGGCCTGCTTTCGGTCGATGTCCAGATAGACCTGTGGCACGTCGGCGGAGAAGGTGCTGAAGACGCCGGCAAGGCCGGGTGTTCGGTTTGCCTGGATGATCAGGTCACGCATGACCTCGGCCAGCGCCTGCTGGCTCTGGCCAGCACGTGCTTGAAGCCGGAAATCGAAGCCGCCTGTCGTGCCGAGGCCGGGGATGGCGGGTGGATTGAAAGGCACGATCGATGCCGTCGAAATGGCCGCCAGTTGCGGGCGCAGCTTGGCGATGAGAGCGAAGGCGCTCTGGTCGGCGGGGCGCTCGCTCCAGGGCTCCAGCGCGGAGATGATCATGCCGCTGTTCGATCCGCCGCCGCCTACCATGCTGACGCCGGCGATGCCGATCGTATTGGCGATCCCGGGCGTCTGCTGCAGAAGCGCGCTGACTTGCGCGATCGTCTGCTGCGTTCTCTCCAGCGATGCGGCGTTGGGAAGCTGCACGTTCATGAACAGGTAGCCCTGGTCCTCGGCCGGCACGAAGCCGGTGGGCAGAACGCGGTAAAAACCGTAGATGCCGCCGATGACGGCGACGAAGAGCACGCCGGCCAGCACGAGACGCCGGGCAAACATCATGAACAGCCCGAGATAGAAGCGGCGGGAGGCCTCCAGCCCGTTGTTCATCCGGCCGAAAATGCCAGTCTTGCGTTCAGGTGCCGGCCTCAGGATGAGCACGCAGAGCGCCGGGCTGAGGGTAAGCGCGTTGATGGTCGAGAACACCACGGTCACGAGGATCGTCACGGCAAATTGGCGGTAGAGCTCACCGGTGATGCCGGCCAGAAACGCCACGGGGACGAAGAGTGCTGCGAGAACCAGTGTGGTCGCGACGATCGGTCCGGTCACCTGCTGCATGGTGGCGAGTGTCGCGGCTCGTATATCCATCGCCTTTTCGCTCATCAGTCGCTGGGCGTTTTCCACGACGATGATGGCGTCATCAACCACGAGGCTGATGGCAAGAATGACGGCAAAGAGCGTGATCGTGTTCGCTGAATAGCCGAGAACATAGAGCACGGCGAAGCCGCCGATCAGGGAGACCGGGATGGTGAGCGTCGGGATGACGGTGGCGCGCCAGTCCTGCAGGAACGCGTAGACGACGGCCACGACGAGCACGAAGGTGATCGCGAGCGTCACGAAGATCTCGCGGATGGTTTCCCGCACGAACGAGGTCGTGTCGAAGACCAGCGTATAGGCGACATCATCTGGAAACTGCTTCGAAAGCCGCTCGACTTCGCCAAGCACGGCGTTCGATACGGCAAGCGCGTTGGCTTCGGATGCCTGATAGACGACCACGGTCGCGCTGGGACGGCCGTTCAGCGTCGAGGCCGTGTCGTAGGACTGGGCGCCGAGCTCCACGCGAGCGACATCGCGCAGCCGGACAACGCCGCCATCGCGATTGCTGCGGACGATGATGTCTCCGAATTCGGCGGCATCCGCGAGCCGTCCGCGCGCCGTCACCGTAAGTTGCAGCTGCTGCCCGGTCATCGCCGGAGGCGAGCCGATCTGCCCGGCTGATGCCTGGGCGTTCTGGGCTCGGATGACGGTCATGAGGTCGGCCGCCGTGACGCCCAGCGCCTCCATGCGATCAGGCATCATCCAGATGCGCATGCTGTAGGTCGGCCCGAACACGGCGGCTTCGCCAACGCCGGGAAGGCGGGAGATGGCGTCGCGGATGTTGATCGTCGCGTAGTTGCTGATGAAGACTTCGTCGCGCGTGCCTTTCGGCGAATAGAGTGCAAGGCCGAGCAGCATGCTCGACGAGCGGCTGCGCACGGTTACGCCCGCTTGCGTGACGGCTGCCGGCAGGCGGGGGGTCGCCAGCGCAAGGCGGTTTTGAACATTGACTTGGGCGATGGCGGGATCAGTCCCGGCTTCGAAGGTGACGGTCAGGCTATAGGTGCCGTTGTCGGTGCTTGAGGAGGACATGTACATCATGCCCTCGACGCCGTTGACCTGCTCTTCGATCGGCGCGCCGACGCTGTCGGTCATCACCTGCGCGTTGGCACCTGGGTAACTGGCGGTGACCTGCACTTCCGGCGGCGTGATCTGCGGGAACTGCGCGACCGGGATCTGTAGGAGTGCCACCGTGCCGGCGATGAGCATGACGACCGCGATTACCATCGCGAAGCGCGGGCGGCCGATGAAGGGAGCGGAAATGTTCATTTCGCCACCGCCGGCTGGGACGCGCTTGTCTCGGCGATGATCTCGACTGCGGATCCCGCGGCGACGTTCTGAAGCCCCTCGATGATGACGTTTTCACCGCCTTTCAGTCCGTCCTCGACGATCCAGCTTCCCTCTCGCTGCTCGGAGACGCTGATCCTGCGCTCCTCGGCCTTCTTGTCAGCTGTGACCAGCATGACGTACTTGCCCTCGCGGTCCTGCTGCACTGCGCCCAGCGGAACCGTGGGCCGTTCCTTCCGCGCGGTCTCGGAGACGACGACGGTCACGAACTGGCCTGGGATCAACAGGAAATCGCTGTTTGGAAAGACCGAGCGGACGGCCAGAGTGCCGGTACCTTCATCCACCTCGTTTCCGAGGAAGGCGATGGGTGCGTTCTGCGGATAGATCTGTCCGTTGGATAACCTGAGACGCGTCTGGTAGCGCTGGGCCAGCTCGTCCTTGCTCACATTGCCGGCTGCTTCGCGCAGATCCAGCAATGAGCGGTCGCTGACTGAAAAGACCACCCTGACAGGATCCATCTGCACGACACGCGCCAATGCGGGTGAGGCGGTGGTGATGAAACTGCCGGGAGAAAATGCGGCGGTTCCGATCCGGCCCTTCAAGGGAGCCACGATGCGGCTGTAGCTGAGATTGAGCTCGGCCTGCTTGACGGCCGCTTCCGCCGATTGCAGGTTGGCTGCGGCTGTGTCCCGCGCGGTTTCGCTCTGTTCGATTGTTGCGCGCGCAACGGTCTGGTTGAGGGACTGGTTGCGCACCATCTGGCGTTCGGCATCAAGGAGTGTCGCCTTGGCGCGGGCGAGGTTGGCATTGGCGTCGGCCAGAGCGATCTCAAGCGCCCGGCTGTCGATCTTGAAGAGTTCCTGGCCCTCCTCGACCACGGCACCTTCCTCGAACAGCCGCTGATCGACGAAGCCATCGATCCGGGAGCGGATGTCGACGGCATTGAGCGCTTCGACGCGCCCGACGAATTCATGCTTCGGCGAAACATCCTCAACTGCAACGGTGATTGTCGCCACTTTCGGCACATCCTGAGCCTGTGCCGTTATTGAATGCGAGGCTGCGATGAACGAGGCGAGAAAGACACCAGAAAATCTGCCAGGAATTCCCATCCGTCACACTCCTGAAAGCGCCAATGGCCATGGCCGAAGCGGTGGACGGAACGCGAGTCCGGACCTTCCGCTCCGACGGCAGCGCTCGAAGCTTATTTCTGCAGGGCATGGCCCGGAAAGCGGAAAATGCTGTTTAAACAGTGGTTTCGCGCTCATTCTCGCAGAAATGGATACTGTGCACGACGCTGGGATAAACTGCACAGCCACGAGCGAGTAGCCACGTTGTCACGAACGCGGACGGCGCCGCGAGCGGTCCGGCGGGGCTTGTAAGGATCTTCCCATGGGCTGTTAGGAGCGGTTCGCTATATCGCCGCTAGCCAGCAGAGAGCTCCAAGGCGGGCCGGCGGCGAAATGGGCGGCGGAAAGTCTCGGCGCCTCGTTGGTCCGCAGCCATCCCGTCTCGCGGGCTTCCTTCGGCGTCATCCCGAACTCGCGCCGGAAGGTTCGGCTGTATGTCGATGGGTCCATGAAGCCCCATTCCTCGGCAATCAGCGAGATGGAGCGCCTGTCCTTGTCATCGGAAAGGATGTCCCTGGTGCGCAGCAGGCGCTGGCGCCGGATGTAGTTGGAAATGCCGCCGCTTGGCTCGAAAATTCGATAGAGCCGGGACCGCGAGATATTCAGATCGCGGCAAAGCTTTTCCGGCGATAGATCGCGCTTTGCGAGTTGCGCGGCAATGAGCTTCTTGGCACGCGCCATGATCACGCCGTTGATCGGTCCTTCGGCTTCGACGAGGTGATCACGCGATGGCGCAAGGCAGGCGGCGAGCAATGTGGTCGTCGCGACCGCGATATGTTCGGCATCGCGCTCCATTCTGTTGGGAAGCGAGCGATGGAGAAGCTGAAGGTAGTCCACGATCAGTGCTGCCATCTCGGGGCGAATGGCGAGGTCAAAGGGCTGCGAGAACGCGAAATCGCGGGGAAGCAGCAGCGCAAGCGCGCCGTCATCCTCGCCTTCCGCCTCGTAGGGCGCGGCAAGGCAATGCCAGTGCAACTGGCCGGGGATGCTCGGGCCGCCATTGTCCGAGACCGTCAGCGGGACGCTAAGGATCCAGTGATCGAAAACGGGATCCTTCTTGTTGGTCCAACGGCGGCGATAACCGGTGCCCCGGTAATCCAGGGACATCAGCGCGAGGCTTCCTAGCTGCCAGACCTGTTGATGCGCATTGAAGGAATTGAACTTTTCACGCAGCAGCGTGACATCGCCGAGGTTGGCATTCCAGGATCGGTAGAGATCAAACTGTTCGGCGGGCGGCGCGGCGGAAGTGTCGATGTCGACGACGCGTGTGAGGGGAGCTTGGCCCTCGTCCTTGCCGGCAATGTTGCTGTCGTGCTGCATGATCCATCCTGCTGTTGAGCATCTATGTCTGACAGAAGGTTGGTTGCCCGGAGGGGAGGATGTCGCGCGCGTTTACAGGCACGGTGTGGCGGATCGCCAATGCGCTTCGGGCTTTCATAAGCATTACTCCTTGTTCGATGGCGATCAGCGTCGGCTCATCAGCAACAAGGCGCTGGCCGAGAGGAACGGGAAAGCACGTTGGTCGAACTTAGAAAGCTGAGTTCAGGCAGGACATTACTAGTTGCAATCGCGTGTAGATATCACGCAACTCTATTCATATGTTCCGGTTTGAATATATGCATTCCATCCCAATCCTGTGCAGAGTGTCCATTTTCGCCTACCAAGCGGAATGAACGAAATCTCGCCAAAATCCTCAATTGCTCATCGACATGCCAAGAGAGTTGCCGATGAGCAGCGTATTCAATGTGGGATTGCCGCCACCTGCCTGATCCATCTTGAGCGATCCCGGATGCAGCATTCCCTGCCAGCCCAGCGCCCGCACTTCCTTCGGCGACAGGCCGAATTCGCGCTTGAACATACGGCTGTAGGTCGATGGATCGGTGAAACCCATGTTCTCCGCGATCTGCGCGATCGAGTGCACATTGGCGCTATCGGCTAGCGCGCGGCGCGTCTCAAGCAGCCGTTTTCGGCGGATATAGTTGGAGATTCCGCCCGCCGGTTCGAAAATCCGGTAGAGGCGAGAGCGCGATACGCCGACACTCTTGCACAGATACTCCGGGCTCAGGCCCGGGTAGGCAAGCTTGGCATCGATCTCCCTGATGGCGCGGGTCGTTATCACTGCATCGATGGGCGCCTGTGCCTGCGCCAGCTTCTCGTGAGACGGCGCGAGCACGGCTGCGAGCATGTGTATGGTCGCTTCGGCGACCCTCGCAACGTTGCTTCGGCGCAGATGAGTGAGATTGTGATGCAGCAGGATCAGATAGTCGGCAAGGAATTGGGCGTCTTCGTCCGCGATCTCGGGGTCGAGGGAGGCATCGACCGTGTCGTACGGCAAAAAAAGCGCGATCAGCCGCCCCTCGCTTTCGCAGGCATGCGGCGCCGTGAGGTTCGTTATACCAAGCTTTCGCCGGGAGGTGACATCGGCGATGCTCGATGCGCGGCTGTTTTTGACGCTGACGACCCAATTGTCGACGGCCGGCTTCTTCTTGTGTTCCCAGCGCAGGAGATGATCGGGAGACGCATCGATGACGGCAAAGGCGATATCGCCGAGCTGCCAGATTTTCTCCGTCGCCTCGAAGGTATTCGTCTCGCCGCTCTTCAGGCCTACATCGAGGATGGACGAATGCCAGTTTCGAAAAACCTCGAACCGCTCCGGCGCGCGAGCGCGTGAAGTATCACATTCGATGGCGCATCTTAGTGGTTCGTCCGCGAAAGCCGCGGCGGATGTCGACCCCAATTCTACCCGTGCATTCATGATGTCGCTCCTTGAACACAAGACTAAGCAAGCATGAAGTGACCAGTATCGACGCAGGCGGTGGTGCACTCGGAGGGAAGCTGATTTGCACCATGACGGCAATGTTGACTGTGTGCAGAAGGTAAATCTAAAGCGAAGATCACTAATACAATTCTTGCTATGTAAAAGAAAGACGCAAAGCGTGTCCATTTTCCCGGTTAACGTGTTTCCGGATGTGGGGAGGTGGATCTGACTGCCGCCCGTGAAAGATCCGCTGTGTTAAAGGGTGTTCTTGTGCAGCCGCCCATCCTTCATGATCGCCAGGACATTCCTTTTCGGGTTTTCGACCAGGGCCAGGTCTTCCATCGGATTGCCATCGACCACCACCAGGTCCGCCAGAGC
Organism: Rhizobium sp. Rhizsp42; assembly: GCF_047304155.1. NCBI lineage: Bacteria > Pseudomonadati > Pseudomonadota > Alphaproteobacteria > Hyphomicrobiales > Rhizobiaceae > Rhizobium > Rhizobium sp. Rhizsp42. The sequence continues at coordinate 50,398 of NZ_JBGLYS010000009.1, forward strand.
GCCTTTCTCGATGACGCCGAGCTTGCCTGGATAAGGGTTGCGCATGTTGGAGAGTTCGAGCAGCTGCGCATTGCCCGATGTCGCCATCTGAAGCACTTCGGCGTTCTTGTACCAGTTGCCCAAATGGGTCAGCATGATGTTCTGCCGCGCCCCGAGCTCAGGAGAAAAGAGCACGTCCGATCCCCAGGCGGTCTTGATGCCGTGCTTGCGCGCATATTGGTAGAGCGTCGGGGTCCCGAGGAAGATCTGCTTGGCGCGCTCAACGCCTGGTCCGCTCTGAGAGGCCGCGTCCGCCATCGTCAGGAAGGGCTGGGTGCTGAGCCAGACACCCTTTTCGGCCATCATGATCGCTGTTTCTTCGTCGATCAGATGAGCGTGCTCGATGCAGGTCACGCCCGCGCGCAAGGCGCGTTGAACGGCGCGGGTGGTGTAGGCGTGGAGGGCGACATAGGTGTTCCAATCTGCCGCGACGCCGGCCGCGGCGCGCAGTTCGTCCTCGCTGAAGGTGATCATATCAAGCGGGCTGCGCGGCGATGAAACACCGCCGCTGCCGACGATCTTCACCTGGGAAGCGCCGTGCAGAAGCTGCTCGCGTACCCGAAGCTGCAATTCGGCTACACCGTCGACGATCGCAGCGCCTCCAAAGAGTTCGCCGCTGCTTAGCTTGTTTCCGTCCCTCGGAATCTCGGTGGGAAGACGCAGGTCGCCATGCCCGCCCGATGTGGTGATCATCGCGCCGGACGGATAGATCCGCGGCCCGGGAATAAGGCCGGCGTCGATCGCTTGCTTGAACGAGAACACAGGACCGCCAAGATCGCGCACGGTCGTGAAACCGCGCATCAGCGTGCGCTCGGCTTCGGCGGTCGATGCGGCGAAGACGATGCCGGGGTCTCCGCCAAGGAGCAGGTTCAGCGGCACAGCTGCGAAAATGGTGTGCCAGTGCGCATCGATGAGGCCCGGCATGATGACGCCGTTTCGGCAGTCCAGAACCGTTGCGCCGTCGGGCGGCGGCGCATGGGAGCGATCGACATCGGCAATCTGGTTGTCGCTGATCAGCACCTGGACATTATCGACAACCGTGCCGGCCTTGCTGTCGAAGAGCCGGGCGTTGCTCAAGAGGGTTGTGTTCGGCTTGGCCGTCGTCTGTGCGAGACCCTGCGCGGGCAGGGCGCCGACCAGGGCGGTTGCCGCCAATCCCGATAGGAGATCGCGACGTGAGAAGGCTTCCAGCCGGCGCGAGGCCCTCTGCAAGTCGGGATGCGAGCAGCCGCAGCCCGCGTCGTGAATAAGGTGGCGATACTTTTCTCCCATCCGCAGCATGGGTTTTTCCTCCCTGGTTTCTTTGCGTTGCGGCCTATCTGCGTGGCCGTGACATGACCTGTAATGACGCCCATGAGGGCGCAGAAAACACGATGACATTACCCTCGACCTAGAAAGGCCAGATGAGCGGGACGATGAAGACGGCGACGACGAAGAACCAGGCGAGTAGCGGCAAGCCGAGTTTCCAATACTCACCGAAGGTGTAGCCACCGGGCCCCATGACTAAGGCGTTCGCCGGCGCTGCTATCGGCGTCAGAAAGGCTGCCGAAGCCGCGACGGCGATGCTCATCATCACGGGGCGTGGGGAGATGCCCATGCCGGCCGCCGCCGCAACGCCGATCGGGATCGCGATCAAGGCAGTCGCCATGTTGCTGATGAATTGTCCGAGCACCGCGGTCAGCAGAAACAGGCCGGCGAGAAGCATGGTCGGACTGCTCTGCCCGAGAATATAGAGAAGGTGGTCGGCGGCGAGTTGCGCAGCGCCGGTTTCAGTCATCGCTGTGCCGAGGGGTTTCATCGCCGCGACGAGCACCACAGTCGACCAGCCGATCGCATTATAGGACTGCTCCGCTGTCAGGATTCCCGACAGAAGGATTGCTCCGGCCGCCAGCAAGCCTGCCACGGCGGGCGGTACGAGGCCGGTCGCGAGAAGAAGGATCATCGCAGCCGAGACCGCGGCGGTACGCTTTGCTTCGCTGCCCATCGGCGCAGCTTGCCGGCGAACGAGATCCGGTGAGCCGACGGTCAGTACATCCGGGTCGCTGAGCCGCGTGTCCAGCGCCTTCCAGGTTCCCTGCAACAACATCGTATCGCCGGCGCCGAGCACGACCGCGCCGGTTTGGTTGTTTGCCTCGACGTCACCTACCGGCTCCCCTGCCTTCTGGACGGCGAGGACGATCAGGTCACCGCTCTCGGTCACCATGCCCGGGAAGACGCTTTGCCCGATCAGGCCCGATCGCGGTGGGATCGCCACCTCTGCCAGTCCCGATTTGTGGGTAAAGAGGAAGTCGTCGGCGCCTCCTGTCTGCTCGCGAAAGGACAGGTGCGTCTCCGCCGCGAACTTCGCGACGACATCGGCATCGCCACGCAGGAGAACATGGTCGCCTTCGGCGATGTGCTGCCGGCTGATCGGCCGGGCCGTGTCGCCCTCGTGTACTGCCACCAGCTGCATTCCCTCGTTGCGCGCGACCTCGATTGCCGATGGCGTCTTGCCGACATAGTGGCAAGAGCCGCGAATGCGCAGTCGGTGGACGTCATTGCCCAATCCATATTGCTCGACCAGCGTGCGGGCGTGCCGGCTGAAATCCGCGGGGATGGCTGCGCCGTTTCGTTGCGGCAAAAGGCGCTCACCAAGAAGGACAATGATCGCCATGCTGCCGAGGAGCAGCGGAAGGCCGACCAGCGCGAATTCGAAGAAGCCGAAGCCAGCGAAACCCGCGTCGATGGCGGCGTCGGAGACAAGGACATTCACCGGCGTGCCGGTCAGCGCCAGCATGGAGCCCGCATGCGCTGCGAAGGCAAGCGGCATGAGAAGTTGCGAGGACCTGCGGCCAAGGCGCACCGCGATGACGATGACAACGGGTAGCAGCGCCACGACGGCACCGGTCGTTCCGACGAACATCGTCAGGATCGCCGCGAGGCTCATCATCAAAACGAGAAAGCGCGTGCGGCTTCTTTCGCCTGCGGCGCGGATCAGGTGATTGCCGATCCAGGCGGTCACGCCGGTAAGTTCGAGCGCCGAGCTGACAACGAAGAGCGTCGCGATGAAGATGACGACTGGATCGCCGAAGCCCGCAAGTGCCTGGTCGAGACTGAGGATCCCCGACGCCCAAAGGGACAAGCACACCAGCATTGCGACAACCGCGACCGGCAGCCTGTTCCACACGAAGAGAACGATCGCTGCAGCGACGATGATCGCGACGAGGGCTACCGGACTCAATTCCACTATCCCTTTGAGAAGACCCGATCTTGAGACGATTTCAAAGGCACTGATGGCCGATCAGGGCCAGTGAAATCGATCCACAGGATGAGCCGGGGGATACTAGATGTCATGAGCCGGGCGTCCCGAAGCTACGCTGTGCGTCCCGGAGTATTCCTAGCCTGATCGATTTCATCGCTGGAGCTATTGACCCCGTGCGGGGCCTGGAAGCAGGTGAACATGATAGGGCTTGGAGAGCGTTTTGCGATGGTAACCGTGTGTGTTGGCGAAAGGGTCTCGCATCGCCGCCCTGACGTGCCGAGATAACGATGCGCTGGCGGCGGCTGTTCATGGTTTTGGCTCTTAACGCATGTCTTGTGACATGCGCCGGCCCGCAGGCGGGGCTTTTGAATGTAACCCGTCCAGCAAAAGACGCCGATCAGATCACGCTCATCGCGGCGACGACACGGGCGCCTGTCGAGGACCCCTCGGTGCTCTACGGCGGGGAGCGAGGCACGTCTGTGTCCTACACCCGGATCGGGATTTCAGTTCCGCCAAACCGAAAGGCCGGCACGCTTGAGCTGCCGCGCCGTTCTCCCGGCGATCCCGAACGCACCTTCGCCGCGACATCGATAATCCCGATCAAGCGCGAAGATATCGCCGCCGCGTTTCGTGCCCCAGGCGCCCACAAACGGCGCGCCTTCGTCTTCGTGCATGGTTACAGCACGACCTTCGATCGCGCGGTCTTCCGCTTTGCGCAACTCGTGTACGATTCCGATGCGGATGCTGTCCCGATCCTCTTTTCATGGCCGTCGCGCGGACGGTTTCTCGATTACAAGCGCGACCTGGATAACGCATCCTACTCGCGATCGGATCTGGCAAACCTGCTTGAGGCCGCGATCGACAGCCAATCGATCAACGAAGTGGTGGTGCTCGCCCATTCCATGGGCGCGTGGCTCACGGTCGAGGCGATCAGGCAGGTCGCTCTGCGGCGGGGCGGCGTGCCGAGCAAGGTCTCCAGCCTCATCCTCGCGTCTCCGGATCTGGATGTCGGCGTCTTTCGCCGGCAGGTGGAGGATATGGGGCCGAAGCGGCCCAAGATCACGATCTTCGTCGCGCGCAACGATTTGGCGCTGCGCTTGTCGCGGTTCATTGCGCGCGGAGATGCTCGCCTTGGCGGCATCGACCCTTCGCAGGAAGACTACCGCCAGGCCCTCTCGGATTTGCAGGGCGTCACGGTGCTGGATCTGAGCGCATTGAGTTCGGGCGATCGGGTCAATCACGCGCTATTCGCGACCAGCCCCGAGGCCGTTCGGCTGATCGGCGATCGGCTGGTAAAGGGGCAGCAAATCTCGGACGCTGATGTCGCAAGGCCCACGACGGCGGTCGATGCTATCGGCGCCGCCGCGACCTTTGCGGTTGCCGCGCCGATACTGATCTTCGCCATGGCGACCAGCCAATGAGACGTCCAGACAGAAAATGGGACGACCGGCGCAATATTGGGATTCGCCGCGCATCATTATTGCCGCGGCAATTGCTAGCGTAGATGCGGCGCATGCACGTTGTCGCTAACGGTCGATTTTTCAGCAAGGGGGCGGACATGAGCGATCTGATTTTCATCGGGTTCCCAACGGAAGCGAAGGCCGAGGAGGTGCGACAGAAGGTGCTGTCGCTGCAGCAGGAATACCTCATCGAACTGGAAGACGCGGTTGTCGTCGTGAAGAACGAGAAGGCGCAGATTAAGCTCAATCAGATGGTCAATCTCACTGCACGCGGTGCTGCCTCGGGCGCCTTGTGGGGAACATTGATCGGCGCGATCTTCCTGATGCCATTGGTCGGCACGGCGCTGGGTGCTGCTTCGGGCGCCCTTGCCGGCCAACTCAGCGATGTCGGCATCAACGACGAATTCATGAAGAAGGCGGCGTCGGCCTTGCAGCCCGGCACGGCCGGGCTCTTCCTGCTCGTGCGCAAGATGACTGTTGATAAGGTGCTGGCCGATCTCAAGGGTATTGGCGGCGAGCTTCTGCAGACGTCCTTCGATGAGACCAGGGAAGCAGAATTGCGCCAAGCGCTGTCTGCGGCCCAGGCTGAAGCGGAGACGGCGCCAGCGGCGACTTCGTAACGCAGCCATGCATGGGAGGTTTCTTCGATACCGGCGTGCTAGGCGGGGAGGGCCTGCTTGACCCCGATCCAGACAACCTGCTGCATCATCCTCGCGACGATTGTTCTTTTTGCGTGGAACAGGCTGCCCGTGATCGCCGTCGCCTTCGCGGCGGCGCTTTCGCTATGGGCGACGGGGCTCGTCACGCTGGATCAGGCATTGGCCGGCTTTGGCGATCGCGCCGTCCTCTTCGTCGCCAGCCTCTTTATCGTCAGCGCAGCGCTCGAGAGAACCGGCGTTACCGCGTGGTGCGGACAAGCGCTCATCTCGCTCGCCGGCCAGAACAACCGCAGCCGGCTCTTGTTTGTTCTGATGATTTCCGTTGGGTGCCTGACGTCGCTTCTGAGCGGCAGCGGCGCCGTGGCGGCTCTCATCCCCGTCGCGGTGTTTGCGGCGGTGCGGCTAAACCAATCGCCCGCGCAATTGCTGATGCCCTTGGCATTCTCCGCCCATGCCGGCGCGAACCTGCTGTTGACGGGCGCTCCCAAGAATTTTCTTGTTTCGGAGGCGCTTGAAGATGCTGGGCTTGAAGGTTTCGGCTTTACCGAATTCGCCCTCGTCGGCGTTCCCCTTCTTGCCGGAACCGTCTTTGTCGTCCTGTTGCTGGGCAAGTATCTGCTCCCCCAGCAGACGAATGCACGGCTGCCCGCCGATTTCAGCGGCCACGCCCAGACGTTGGTCGAACATTACGGCCTTGAGGATGGCCTCTTCCGGCTCCGCATTCGGCGGGACTCGCCGCTCGTTGGGCTACCCACTGAAAAGATCGATCTGGGTGCCGCGAGCGACATGCAGCTGATGGCCGTCCAGGCTGCCGCATCCGGTCTTCCGGTCCGGGACAGGGCCATGATTGCCGATGATTATCTGCTCGTGCGAGGTACTGCCCAGGCGGTCGCGGAAGTGGCTGCGCGTCTCCATCTTGCCGTTCGTGAGGATGCACCGACGGGCAGCGGCAGCACCGCATTCAATCGCAGGTCCGGCCTGGCCGAGGTGATGATCCCGCCGCGCTCCAACCTAATCGGGCAATCGATGTTTCCGGGCCTCGCCACCGAGAGCGGCGATCTCGTCGTCTTGGCGGTGCATCGCGGCGGCGCGGAGATCGATTATGCTAATCCGCAAATCAAGGCCGGCGATACGATCCTGCTCGAAGGCAGCTGGGAAGCGCTCGATCTGCGCCTGGATGATCCGGACGTCCTCGTCGTCGACTCCCCCGATCTCGTCCGTCGCCACGCCGTGCCGATGGGCCCGGGCGCGAAGGTCGCCGTGGCGACACTGATCGGGCTTGTCGTCATGCTGGCATCGAACATCGTGCCGCCTGCCGTCGCGGGCATCCTGTGCGCCTGCGTGCTTGTTGCGTCCGGTGCGATTACCGTCGAGCAATCCTACCGCGCCGTTCACTGGACGACGGTCATTCTCATCGGCGCGATGACGCCGATTTCGACGGCGATGATACAATCCGGTACGGCGAAGTTCGTCGCCGATGAGCTGGTCGCTGCGCTCGGCTCGGCCGGACCGAGTGCTCTGGTGGCAGGTCTCTTTGTACTCACGGCGGTGTTGGGGCAGGTCATGAGCAATACGGCGACGACGATGCTGGTCATTCCGATCGCAATGGCGGCTGCGGCGGCGATGCATATCCAGCCGCATCCAGTGCTGATGAGCCTCTGCATCGCCGGGTCCGCATCCTTCATGACGCCGATCGCGACAACAACAAACATGATGGTGATGGGCGCGGCCGGTTATCGGTTCGGCGACTATTGGAAACTCGGCACGCCCCTGATGGCGTGGTTTTTCATCGTGGCCGTCTTCCTGGTTCCGCGGATATGGCCGTTCACCTAGGTGTCGGCAGGACGCCAGCCGACAGCGAGCAGTCGATAATCACGCAGATTAGAGACGGCAGGCATGCTTTTGGGACAGGCAACCGATTGCCCGCCCAATCATATTTGTGAGGATGGTCGCTCGAAGGCAATCGGAGGGGATGTCGACTGGATGAATAGTCGAGCGGTTATCACTCTCCTGGCGATCCTTGCTGCGATAGCGGTCTTGTGCGTTCTCCGGATGGCTGCCAGCGTCTTCGCTCCCGTTGCCGGCGCGCTTTTCATCATCGGTCTCGTCTGGCCGCTTCAGCAGAGCCTGCAGCGGGCTCTCCCCAAGCTGTTGGCGCTTGCGGTGGTGGTCGCAGTGATCGTCTGCGTCTTCATCGCGCTCGCCTCCATATCCGCCTGGGGCTTCGGGCGCATTGGCCGCTCCGTCGTCGGCGATGCTGCTCGCTTCCAGCTGCTCTATGGCGATCTCGTCCAATGGCTCGACGGGCACGGCATCGTCATCGCCGGCGTCTGGGCGGACTATTTCAACGTCAGTTCGCTGCTCCGCGTACTGCAAGGCGCGACCGCCCGCTTGAACACGATGATCTCCTTCTGGATCGTCGTGGTCGTTTATGTGCTCCTGGGACTGCTCGATACGGAGGCCGTCGCGCGCAATATTCGAAAGGCTCTGAGCGAAGAGAAGGCGGACGCGATCATAGGCGGCGTGCTGCAGACGGCAGCCAAGCTGCGGCGCTACATGGCCGTCCGCACCGTCATGAGCCTTGCCACCGGCACGCTGGTCTGGGTGCTGTCCGCGCTTTTCGGTCTGCGCTTCGCAGCCGAATGGGGCGTCATTGCGTTTACGCTGAACTACATCCCGTTCATGGGGCCCTTCGTGGCAACATTGCTGCCAAGCGCTTACGCCTTGGCGCAATTCGGCTCGCCAGAGGCCGCGATCCTGATCTTCGCGGGGCTCAACATCATACAGTTTGTCATTGGAAGTTACATCGAGCCGCGTGTTGCCGGTTACGCGCTTGCGATGTCGCCGTTCCTGGTGCTGTTTTCGGTCTTTTCCTGGTCGTTCGTCTGGGGCGTGTTCGGCGCCTTCATCGGCGTCCCGATCACGATCGCGATCCTTACCTTCTGCGCACGCTTTTCCTCGACACGCTGGGTAGCGGAAATCCTCGGCGCGCCCGGCGAACCTGATGGCAGGCTCCGATGAAGCCCAGGCTGATGGATGCCTATCGGCGAAGCCTGGTCATGCGGATCACGCGGCCCGTGTGGGCGCTCAAGGCAATCTCGAAATCGCTGCTGCCGCGTCTTGCGTGGTAGATGAATGTTCGGCCCCTGCAATCGACGCGGCGCACATTGCGGAAACCGCGGTTCTGAAGGAGTTGCTGCCCTTGCCTGCAGCTGATCGCGCGACCGAAGTTGAGATCGGAACCAACGTGAATGTTGACTGTCACCGCATAGGCCGGGGTTGGCGGCGAAGCGGTGAGCGCCATCAAGGAAGCCAGTGCAAACGCAGTCCATATGTTCAGGCGCATCTTGCCTCTCCATCAATGAAAAGCTCCGCGAGATATTTGCCGCGTTGACGTCTTGTCAATGAGCGGCGACGGCCCGCCCCGACATTAGGGACGCGAAGCCCATCCCATGGGTCGAGCGTTCGTCGGAGGCGAGCTCGAACAGATAGAAGGGCAGCGCCGTCAGCGCCGCGGCGCCCAGCAGCAGCACCAAAAGCGCAAGGCGGTTGACATCGAATTTCGCCCGGCGAAGCAGGACCGTGTAGAGGCTGAAACAGAAGGCGCCGGCGACGATCCATAATTCGCCGGGATTGAAATCTAGACGCAGGAGTGCGGCCGGGCTGCCCTTGACGATGATGACCACGATGCCGGCAAAGGCGAGGATCGATCCGATCACCTGCCAGCGCCCCATTGGCTCGGCCAGAATGAAGCGGGCAAGGATCATGGTGATGATCGGGATCAGCGCGATGATGATGCCGGCAGTCGTGGCGTCGGCATGTTCGAGGCCGACGAAAATAAGGCCTTGGCAGATCGCGAGCCCGATGCCGCCGATGATGAGCAGTTCGAGACCGCGCGCCCGCGCGAGCGCGATCATGGCGACGAAATGCCGGTAGACGATCGGCATCAGGATCGCCCAGGCGATCAGCACGCGCCAGAAGCAAAGCGCCCAGGGCGGCATTTCAGGAGAGACCCATTTGGCGGCGATGTAGACGCCTGATGATAGCAGCCAGCAGAAGATGCCCACGGAATAGGCGGCTGCAAGCGAACCGCCCGCCCCCTTTTCCGTCCCGACCGTGTCGCGATGGACTGCCAAGACATGTATCGCCATGAATCAACTATGCCACAATTCCCCCGTGCTGCACAGATGAAGGCGCCGGCCGTCTTGCCGATCGCGAACAAAGGTAGGCCCCGCGCGGATCATCACTGCGCGGGGCAAGATGCGTATCGGACATTATCAGCCCGCGGCGACCACTCTGCGCCGGCTGGCGAAGCCGATCAGCGTGGCGCCAAGCAGAGCCGCGATGCCGGCGAAAGCAAAGACGCCCGCCGCACCCTGGACATCCACGATAAGCCCGCCAAGCACGGCGCCGCTTGAGATCGCGACCTGAAACGTCGTCAGCATGAGTGCGCCCGCGCTCTCGGCCTCGTCGGCGGCAGCCTCGGTGATGAAGCTCTGAACGCTGACCGGCAATGCGCCGAAGGCAAAGCCCCAAAGGGCTGTGGCGACCGCAGCCAGCGCCGGTGCCTCGCCGGCGAAGGCAAGCAGGAAGGCGGTGACGGCAATGCCTGAGGCAGCAAGCGTTATGGCAAGCGTCGTGTTGCGCTCGGCGATCAGGCCGCCGACGATATTGCCGATGAAACCGCCGATGCCGAAGGCGAGAAGGATGCCGGAAATCGCCTCGACGCCGAAATGCGGCACCGTTTCAAGAAACGGGCGGATGAAGGTGAAGCCTGCGAAATGACCGGCGACGACGAAGAGTATGGTGACGAGGCCGAGGCGGATGGCCCGACGGCGCAAGACCTGGGCCATCGTGCCGAGGCCGCCCGAACTTGTCGGCGGCATGGCCGGAAGCGTGAACGCCTGGACGAGGAATGCGACGACGCCCAGCACGGAGGCGATCCAGAAGGCCGCGCGCCAGCCGAACGCCTCGCCGACCCAGGCGCCGACAGGTGCGGCACAGACGGTGGCTGCCGACACGCCGGTCATCACGATCGCCATTGCGCGCGGCATCAGCCGCTCCGGTACGAGGCGCATTGCAAGCGCCAGCGACATCGCCCAGAATCCGCCCAGCCCGACGCCGAGCAGCGCGCGCGACAGGAGCAAGGTCACCAGCCCGTTTGCCGTGGCGGCGATCAGGCTTGAGATGATGAGCAGGCTGGTGAGCGCGAGCAGCGTGTAACGGCGATCGAAGCGGGCTGTGCCAAGCACGATACCCGGCCCCGCCAGCGCGCCGACCACGGCGGTGGCCGTCACCGATTGCCCGGCCGCGCCGAGGCTGACGCCAAGGTCATGCGACATCGGCGTCAGAAGGCTCGCGGGTAGAAATTCCGCCGTCACGAGCCCAAATACACCAAGCGACAGCGAAACAACGCCTGCCCATGCGGCAGGTGTCTCGCCCTTCACGGCTGGACGGTTGATCTCCGAGTGAATGTTCATATGCATCTCCGTAAATTCTGCGGCGACGCTACGCTCAAGCATCTGGCGTTTCCATGCTGGAAAATCTATAAAGCATAACAATTCGTCCAAACCTGCCGGAGGCCATGATGACCGATCCATTGACCGAGATGCTGCGCGGGCTGCGGCTCGATGGCGTCGAATATGGTCGCTGCCAGCCATCAGCGCCCTGGGCCACGGCCTATCCCGCACAGGCGGAAGCACGATTTCACTTCCTGGCGGCCGGCAGCGCCTATCTGCAGGCCCCCGATGGCGCGTGGACGGAGCTACGCCCCGGCGACGCCGTGCTTTTGCCGCGCGGCGACGCGCATGTGATCGCGAGCGAGCCGGGTATTTCGCCGACGCCGGTCGAGCAGCTGCCGCGCAAGCCGCTCTGCGATGGCATCGTGGACCTGCAATGTCCATGCACCGACAGCAATAACCTCATCTTTTTCGCAGTGATGCGCTTCAACGTCGACAAGCGCCATCCGCTCCTCAACTTGATGCCCGATGTGATGCGCACCAGCGATCTCGCCAAGAGCGAGCCGACGATACCGCCGCTTCTCGACGCCATGATGCGGGAGGTCGAGATGAACCGCGTGGGCGCCGGCGGCATCCTGTCGCGCCTTGCCGACGTGCTGACGGCAACGATCATCCGCACATGGGTGGAGCATGGTTGCGGCGACGCAAGCGGCTGGCTTGCCGCCGTGCGCAACCCGGAAGTCGGGCGCGTGCTCGCCGCCATCCACCTCGACCCCGCGCACGCCTGGAGCGTGAACGAACTGGCGCGCCACATGGGCGCCTCGCGCTCCGGCTTCGCCCAGCGCTTCGTCAGCGTCGTCGGCGAGACGCCGGCGCGTTACGTGGCGCGAATGCGCATGCACCAGGCCCATGAATGGCTGCGCGAGGGGCAGCGCGTGGCAACCGTCGCCGAACGGCTCGGCTACGATTCCGAGGCGTCCTTCAGTCGCGCGTTCAAGCGCGTGATCGGTGCTTCCCCGAGCCATTTTCGCGAGAAGCGGAAAGATTATGGCGCCGCCATTCGGTGACGATACCTGTAGAAGACGCCCCGCATCCGAAAATCTACTGCATCGTGCCGATAACGGTGGCGGAAAAGATCGCCGATGCGCTTAAGGCAAGCGGGCGTTAGTCAGTTTGGTGCTGCCGGCTCAACTGTCATTGATCCGACCTCGCGGCGATCGAATCCATAACGGCTGCTTCGAGGCCTGCCCCTCATGCCAAATTTGTACTGATCGGTATAATAAAAACCGATAGGTACAAATTCATGCAGGAGATTGCCGTGTCTAGTCTGATCCCCCCTTCACACTCGAAACCGCCACCCAAAAAGTCCGTATGGCGGAAGACGGATGGAATAGCCGTAATCCCGAAAAAGGTGTCGCTCGTCTATACCCCCGACAGCCAATGGCGAAACCGCGCTGAGTTCGTCAACGGCCGGGCTGGGATCGTGGCTTTCCTCACCCGTAGATGGGCAATGGAGCCGGACTACAGGTTGATCAAGGAGATCTGGGCACATGACGGCGATCGGATCGCCGTGCGGTTTGCTTACGAGTGGCATGACGACAGCGGCAGCTGGTTTCGGTCGTATGGAAACGAAAACTGGGAGTTCAATACGGAGGGATTGATGCAACGTCGATTTGCCTGCATCAACGATATGCCAATTCGCGAGACGTAGCGGAAATTTCGCTGGGCTCTCGGCTGCCGCCCCGACGATCATCCAGGTCTCTCCGATCTCAGCCTCTAAGGTCAAAACCCCAGTTCTGATTGAGTTCCGACCTTAATCCTCAGGAAGAAAGTTCGATCTGTTGAAGACACTATATGAGCGTGCGGATGTGGTGCCGTTGCTTGCGGAAATTTTCCGTGAGCTCGGTTATGAAGGAGCCACGCTCACGCGCATCACAGCGCGCACCGGCATTGGCAAGGGCAGCCTCTATCATTTCTTTCCGGGCGGGAAGGAGGAGATGGCGGCAGCGGTATTGGAGGAGGTCGACGGCTGGTTCGAACGTGAGGTCTACGCGCCGCTGCGCGAGGACGATGCCACGGCCGCGATCACCGCCATGTGGCGCAATACAGAGGCCTATTTCCACTCGGGAGGCCGGGTGTGCCTTGTCGGCGCCTTCGCGCTGGACGAGACAAGGTCGCGCTATGCCGGCGCGATCGCCGCCCACTTCGTTCGCTGGATCGACGCTCTGGCGGGCGCGCTTGTGCGAGCTGGCGCAGGACGCGTCGAGGCCGTCATGATGGCGGAAGAGGTGGTCTCGAGAATACAGGGCGCGTTGGTACTGTCACGCGCACTCGACGACAAAGGTGTCTTCAAACGCCTCCTCGACAATGCGCGGCGTCGTGTTGAAGCATCCGTATTGCAAGCGGCGGCTTCGCGAGCCTGACCATGTCAAACGAGAAGCGGGGCGTTTGTTTCGCCTGAGTTTTTACAGGCCAAGCGCTCGCCGCTTCGGCCGCCTTGTCGCCGGGCCGTCAACCATCTGTTCGTCATGTGATCCTGTGCCGGAAGCTTCACATCCTCGCCGCTGTTGGCAGTTGCAACCCTTGCTGTCGCACAGGTTCAGGCAGCAGAGCCCGTCAAGAATGTCGTGCTGGTTCACGGTGCCTATGCCGACGGATCCGGCTGGCGCGGTGTTGCGGAGATTCTTGATCGGGACGGTTACAAGGTTACCGTAGTGCAAGAGCCCGAGACTTCGCTCAGCGATGATGTGGCGACGACGACGCGGGCTATCAGCCAGGCTGGTGGTCGCGTTTTGCTTGTCGGCCACAGCTATGGCGGCATTGTCATAACGCAGGCTGGAAGCGCTCCGCAGGCCAAGGGGCTGGTAAAAAGTGGTCAGCCGGGTCGTTGACCATGTCAGCGACGAGATGCCGCTGTTTTCTCTGAATCAGGCTCTCTTGTGTCTCGCGGTGCCGCGGGGCAATCTCGTGGATTGTTGACCTTGGCTGGTTAAAAGGGTGCGGGACTTCGGCAAGTCGTGTCGTCGACACGAGCTTTAACTAATAACCTATGACGGCACCTGGTCGTCGAGGGCCATTGCGATGGCCACATCGCAATGGATCAGGGTCGTGTCAAACACGGGTACGGACACATTCTCCTGGTTAAGAAGCATGCCGACTTCCGTGCATCCGAGGATCAGGCAATCAGCGCCTCGATCGACGAGACGTTGGGCGATGGCGACATAGGCCTCTTCGCTCTGCTTGGTAACAACATCGCAGCAAAGCTCTTCGTAGATGATCCGGTGCGTTTCGCTTCGATCGCGCGTTTCCGGTATGATCGCCGTAACACCGGCCGCAACCAGCCTGTCGGTGTAGAAGGACTGCTCCATTGTGAATGCGGTCGCCATCAGTCCCGGGCTGCGCAGACCCTCCAGCTTGATGCGTGATGCGGTGGCGTCGGCGATATGCAGCAAGGGGATCGACACGCCGTGCATCATTTGCTCGGCCAGCTTGTGCATGGTGTTGGTCGCCAGGACAATGAAATCCGCGTTGGCGCGCTCAAGGGTCTTCGCTTCTGTGTTCAAAATCTCGCCGGCTTCTTCCCATTTCCCAGCGATCTGCAGGGCCTCGATCCGTGCGAAATCCAGGGAGCGTATGACCAATTCCGGAGAGTGCAGGCCTCCCAGGATTTGTCGGGTTCGATTGCAGAGTTCCCGATAATAGATCTGCGTTGAAGCGGCGGACATACCGCCGAGAATTCCGATTGTCTTCATGTCCGCCGCCGGTCTGTTTCGCCTTCGTACTAGCCGTGAAGGAACGCAAATTCAACAGTCAGCTGTTTCCGACTGACAGTAGCACTACTAGAAGGAAGATATTGCATGAGCACCTTATAGACGACTTCGGTCGACATTCACGCTTCTGCGCGCAACCTCATCATGAGCGGCGGCTACAATGGTTTCAGCTATGCTGATATCACTGAAGTCGTGGGAATCCGCAAGACAAGCACCCATCACGATTTTCCCACCTTGCCGGAATGGCATGGTGCAAGCATCCCGCTCTACATCGTCTATCCGCCGAACCGGCATCTCGGTCACAAGGTGAGAGTATTTGTCGATTGGCTCGTGAATCTGTTGGCGACGGCGAAATTGAACGAATTTTATGATCATCAAGTGTTCTCAACAAAGCCTGATTGCGTCGGACCGTCGGAATGTGGCGCAGTCGTACTCGCCTTCAGCGATACTGCGCCCCTCGTGAGGCATTGAAGCAACGGCGCTGAAATGCTGGCGATCGGATCCCAGCTTTCGTGACGCTCAGATGTGCGGAGCAGATGGTCTTTTCGAGGCGGACAGGTTGAGTATCGAAACCAGCAGCGCCAAGGCGCTGACGGCAAGCAGCCGACCGTAGACCGTCAACAACGTGTCTGCGACCGACATGCCGAGCAATGCGCATACGAGAAGAAGCTCAAGGCAGATGACCAGCTTTTTCTGTCAAGCATGTCGCCCAGCGGCGCTAGGAACAGGAGACCCATCCCTACGCCCACTTGGGTCAAGACCGGAAGGTTTCCGATCTGCGCATCCGTTGCTCCCAGCGTATCGCTGATCTTGGACAGGATCGGTTGGCAGTAATAGACGTTCGCGATTGTGATAGCCGTTGTTACCGCCATGGCGAAGACGCGCCATCTTAGCGGATCTGCTTTCGCATTCATGATTTGTTTGTCCTGGGGGGAGATTAAGAAGGTGACGTTTCCGAGAAGGGGAAACGGCGGCAGTGCCGCCATTTCCAATCGGAAAGTTTAGCGATCGAGGCTCGCCATCAGAACGTATTTGACTTCGACATATTCCTCGATGCCGTAGTAACTGCCTTCGCGGCCAAAGCCGGAATGCTTGACACCGCCAAACGGGACGGAGGCAGTTCCCACGGATGGCGAGTTCAGGATGACCATGCCCGCATCAATGTCGCGCGACAGCCGAAACGCGCGCGCAAGGTCTTTGGTGTAGGCATATGCAACAAGTCCATACTCGGAATTGTTGGCACGCTTGACGACCTCGTCCTCGCTGTCAAACCGGTAGATCGGAAAAACCGGTCCAAAAATTTCGGTTCGAGCGACTTTCATGTCGTCCGTGACGTCAGCGAGAATAGTCGGTTCATAGAACAAACCGCCGTTGGCGTGAGGCTTGCCACCGAGAACGGCACGCGCACCCGCCGCCTTGGCCTCTTCGACGAGGCCGGCAACTTTGTCGAAGCCGATCTTGTTGACCAACGGGCCGACAACGAAATCGTCTTGAAGGCCCTGATCGACTCGAATTTTGGCCACACGTTCCGCAACAGCGGCAACGAACTTATTATAAATGCTACTGTGGACGTAAATTCGGTTCGGCGAGATACAGACCTGCCCGGAGTTGCGCAGCTTCGCGGACACAATGCCGGCGACTGCGTCGTCGAAGTGAGCGTCGTCGAAGACAATGAATGGCGCATTGCCACCCAGCTCGAGCGTCATCTTTTTCAGGTTTTTTCCGCTTGCCTCCGCAAGCAGCTTGCCGACGGCCGTGGAGCCGGTGAAGGAGATCTTTCGGATGCGATCGTCACCGGTGAATAGCGGCCCGATTTCCCGAGGATCGCCTGTCACCATTTCGAAGACGCCTTCGGGAATGCCGGCCTTTCGAGCATATTCGAGCAGCTTGTAGGCCGTGAGCGGCGTCTCCTCCGAAGGCTTGATGATCATCGTGCAGCCCGCGGCAAGCGCGGTTGCGATCTTGCGCGCGATCATCATGAAGGGAAAGTTCCATGGGGTGATCGACGCTGTCGGGCCGGCCGGTTCCTTGAAGACCAGCACCGCTGCGTTGTTCGCATGCGATGGGATGGTGTCGCCGTAGACCCGCTTGGCCTCTTCGGCATACCATTCGATAAAGCCCAGGCCATAATCGATCTCGCCCATGGCTTCCGAAAGGCATTTTCCGTTTTCTCTCACCATGATTTCGGCGAAGATGCGCTTGTCGTCGCGCACCAGTTCAAACCAGCGGCGAAGAAGATCGCCCCGTTCTTTTGCGAGTTTGCGGGACCAGGCAGGAAAGGCATCACACGTGCGGTCGATCGCCGCCTTGACCTCTTTGGCGGAAAAATGAGGGACTTCGCCGACGAGGCTGCCATCCGCAGGATTATATACCTTTATCATCATGCTCTCTCTTTCTGGGGGTACCCGAAGTATCGGCAAACAGTCCGTTGACTTCTGCCGGGGTTTGGCAGCCGAGCCTTAGTGCCAGCTCGACAGATTGGGCCGGCGTTATTCGCGATGAAATCGCATCCCGACGTGATGCAGGACGCCTTCGATGAATTCGCCGTCTGCGGTGAAACCGGTATCGTCCCAATATTCGATATGGTTCCCGGTCATTGCATAGTGCCCTTGGTAGGCGCTCCGCTTGTTGCCGCGTGCTTCGTCGTAGCGACCGTTCGGCAGCAACTCCTGACGTATGTAGCCATCCTCGGTGACCCACATGCCGACGAAGGAATGCAGGGCGTTATCGTCTGTTGTGCGCATATCCGCTCCTTTCTATTGACCGAGATATGCGCTACGCGATAAGAAATATCCAATATATCGAAAGTATTTTGTGATATCTTTTACGTATCAATTGAGAGAGGTCAGATGGAGCTGAGGCACCTGCGCTATTTCATTGCGGTCGCGGAAGAGGGCAATTTCCGCCGTGCCGCGGAGAGGGTGGGAATTGCTCAGCCTCCGCTCAGCAGTCAGATCAAGGATCTCGAGGAGGAGATTGGGGTGCCGCTGTTCCACAGGCTCCCAAGGGGGGCTTCGCTCACGGAGGCAGGCGAGGCATTCTTGGCGGAGGTCTATGTAACCCTTGGACAGCTCGACTATGCGAGGAAGATGGCTTTGCGTGGCGCGGCCGGTGAGTTCGGACGGCTGCGGGTCGGTTTCACCGGCTCGGCCGCGTTCAATGAGGCAGTCCCGAAGATCATAAGATCGTTTCGGCGTGCCTATCCGAAGGTCGAAATCACGCTTGCCGAGCTCAACACGTTGCAGCTGCTCGAGCAATTGAGGCATCGATCGATCGATGCCGTGTTCATCCGGCCAGGCCCGACGGCGCCCGAAGGGCTGACGGTGACCTACCTCGCCGAGGATGCCATGATGGTCGTGCTCCCCTCCGGCCACCGTCTCGCGTCCGAATATGCGATCCCGCTTAGTGCTCTGAAAAATGAACCTCTGGTCTTGCACTCCCGTAGTCTTGGGCCTGATCTTTATGACGAGGTCATCGATGCCTGCCGGCGGGCCGGCTTCGAGCCGGTGATTGGACAGGTCTCCCCTCAGATCACTTCGATTGCGAACCTGGTGGCAGTCGAACTTGGTGTTTCCATCGTTCCAGCTCCCTTGTCCAACATCAACGTGCCAGGCGTGGTTTTCCTGCCGATCATAGGCGATGCGCCGCGAGCTCGGCTTGCACTGGCGACCCATCCTGATGATCATTCCGTCGTTACGCGTAACTTTCGCGAGCAGCTGAAGGGCGTTGCCAGGGGCCAAGCCAGCTCCTGCGGAAATGCATGATGAAGTTGTACGCTCCCGGATGCAGCGGCGCGTGAAGCGGTCCTTGTTCCGGCGGATTCTACAACCTAATCGGCGTGAACCTTCGCACGAAGGACTTCAAGGGACGCCGCGGCCACACGCGCGCTTGCGATCAAAGCATCTCTCGACATCTCGTCTCGAGCCCGCATCGACAGTCCGTGAACTATCGCGGCCACGAAACGCGCCCAGACTTCGCAATGGAGATCGGCTTTGGCGTGTCCATCCTCTACACCTCGCTGAAGGCGGGCGCGTACCTGTTCAATACTCTGTGTCCGAAGCTGCTTGCCGAACTCACTTACAGGTTCTCCTCTATCGCCAGATGGAGCTGTCGTGATCATGCATCCCGGTGCGTTGCGAGCGCGAGATGCTTCTCTCCCATTGATGGCTCAGTTTCTGATTTATCCCGCGCTAGACTACGCCGCCGATGACGGCGCAGCTTCCGACCCCGGTTCGTCTGAAACCGTTTCGCATGAGCCGTTTTTAAACTAGACCTGCAAGACGAGAAAAAATTGCGAGCATTCCCATGACCAGCCCATCCTCCGCAGGCGAAAGCGTCTTTGATCCGTCCCGCAGCTACAAGGTGCTTGTCTGCGATCTGATAGGACTGAAGCTTGGGGAGGATGGCAAACCCGACCCATCGGAGGCGAGGGCCTATATCGAATCCCGGGGCGGTGTCTTTCATTTCGGCGCCATCGGGGATGCGGGTCCACTGCAGCCGGGCGTGCTGCATTTCTTCTACCAGCCAGATCTCAGCACTGCCGCCGAATTGCTGGCGGCGGCGGGAAAGGGGCAATACGACGCGGTGATCGCGGCAGCCACCTTCCTGCCGGCCGAGACGGTGTTCCCGCTCGGCGGCGTGCGGATCGGCGCCGGTACCGGCAATATGGGGTCGCTCTCATGGGGCGGTGGTGGCGGCGAAGGCGGGGTGGCGCCGCTGATGAACACACCCGGCATCAACAGCCGGGCGACTGCCCAGATGGCGATGAAGGCCATATTGAAGGTCCTGCCCGACCTGCCGGTCGATACGCTTCACACCCTGACGTCCGGAGGAGATTTCGATACTGGCCGCCAGCTCCGCGACTATCCGACGGAGAAGTTGGAAGGCAAGACGATCGCCATTATTGGTTATGGCAATATCGGTCGTGAGCTGGCAAAGCTGGCGCGGGCCTTCGGTATGCGTGTCGTCGTCCATGCCCGCGCCCATCATCGCAAATGGATCGAGTCTGAAGGCTTCGTCTACGGCGACAGCGTTGCCTCAGCCGCTTCCGGCGCGCATGTCCTCAGCGTGCATGTCGGTCTCGGCAGCCTTGATGCAGAAACAGGACGCTATGCCAACTCGGGCTTGATCGATGCGACAGTGCTTTCCATGCTCGCGCCCGGAGCTATCCTGGTGAATTATGATCGCGGTGAACTTGTCGATGTCGATGCTTTGGGGAATGCGCTGGCGAGCGGTCAGGTGAGGCACGCCGCAATCGATGCCGATCTGTTCAAGAACGCTGCGACCGGCGAACTGACTGGCCCAATGGTTCCTTATCTGCGCCTCGTGGAGCGCTACCCGGATCGGCTGGAGCTTCTGCCGCACGCTGCCGCGGACACCGATCATCCCTCGCGCGTCGCCGGCGCGAAGCAGGCTATCGATCAAATCTACGATGCCATCCGGACGCAAACCGTCACGAACCTGAAAGGGACTTTGCCGGAAGGGTATAGCTCCGCAGGTAGCAAGACCCCGGACGGGATAGGAACGGTTACCGTCCAACACCTGCTCGACCTTTGCCACTCCGGCGGCAAAGCCGCGCAGTTGGGGTCATTGTTGTCAGAGCTGGCCGACCGCTGGCGTACCATCGCTTCTGCCTCCGATGATAAGCGTCGCGCGGTCATCGAGGCGAACGGCGAGGATCTGATCAGCGGCATAAATCACCTGTCGGGCTTTATCGAGATGATGGGGTTAAGAGCTCCGTACCGAAGCTGATCCGCAAACGATCCGATGCCGGCAGGACCTCGAATGCTATGAGCTGTCGCGAATGATAAGGCGCCCAGGCGTGGTGCGTGTCTCCGCGGGTGGCAGCAGCTCCTTGTTGGCAATGAGGAACAAGAGGCGTTCCACTGCCTCCGTCGCCAGTTGCTCGACGTCGTTGTGAATCGATAAAATTGGTGTCGTCGCCTGTGCCACATAATCAGTGTCGTCAAAGCCGACGATCGCCAATTCCTCATGCACCTTGAAGTTGGATTTCGCCGCCCAGCGTAGGGCGGCGAGGGCGGTCAGGTCACTTGTGGCGAATATGGCGGACGGCGCGTCATCTTGCGCCATGAGCTCGTCCATTGCATGGAAGCTTGCTTTGATCGAGTGATCAATGGGGATCGAAACAATGGCCGGGTCATAAGCAATGCCGGCAGCTTCAAGTGCATCGCGATAACCCCTGCAGTTTGCCGACATTACCAACGGTGCTGGTGAATGAAGGTCCCAACGTTCCGATGCGGCGATGCCCGCGTTCGATAAGATGGTTCGTAGCGTCGAACGCCCCCTTTCGTTCGTCAATGCCGACTGCATCGATGCCGGTTGCGTCCGTATGAATCAACAGCACCGTCGGAAAGTTGTTGCGCCGAAGCGCCTTAAAGTGATCGACGTTGGAATGTGCGATCGGGTAGATGAGAAGCCCGTCGACCATTCGCGCTCGGAAAGCGGCGATCGCCTTGAGTTCCTCTTCCGGGTCGCCGTTCGACGAGGCGAAAAGGACGCTGTACCCGTGTTTGCCGAGTGTCTTCTGAACCATGTGAGCGACACTCGTCAGAACAGGGTTGGTGATCTCGTGCAAGATCAACCCGATCGTGTTGCTCCGGTTTAGGACGAGCGACGCCGCGATCTTGTTGGGCACATAGTCCATTTCGTCCGCTACACCGCGGATCAGGTCTCGCGCTGCCTGCGAGATGCGCGTGCTTCCTCGTAGCGCAAGCGACACGGTGTTTGTCCCGTAGCCTGTCTTAGCTGCAATGTCGGCCAGTGTGACTTTTCGCGGTCGCATCGATGTCGCGTCCAATTTCAGATATTCCCACAGGATCAAAGGAATGCGCGCCTTGCTCGGGCGATCAGGGCATCGCCTTCGAGGTGCATGACAACGACCCCAATATCGGCGACGAGCGCTGGGCAGGGCCGCAGCATGCAGATGGCGAAATATCCGGCTGCGCAGAGTTTTTTAGACCAGGAGAGAAAATTGACTTATCAGAAGGTGGGGACCGCCGCAGAAGGGGCTGGGCGGCAATGGGCGATGGCATGATCGATTGGGCAAGGCTCTGGCATTATTTACCGGCGCGGACCACGTCGCGGTCGAACACGATGAGCCCAATGACTTGTACGAGGGCGCGTGTCGGTCGATTTCGTTCCTCAATCGCCTAGAGAGCTGAAGCGATGCATTTGTCGTTCCAGCTCGATACCGCACGTGACATCGAGCCGCTGGACCCAATCCTGGAGCTTCTGGGGAGGCATGGCGTTTTCAGGGTCGAAGGCTGGAGCGGAAACTATGATACACCCGGCTTCGGCGTGGCTCTGCGTTCACGCGGAATGACGATGCCGAGCGCACATGTGCCGCTCGGCCTTTTGAAGGATCGCGCTTTTAGCCGGCATTTGGTCGAGGAATTCGGTGTTGCTCGACTGATTGTGCCGGGCGTCTCAGCCGAAATTCTTGCCGACAGGCCGTCCGGCCTCGAGCTTGCGAGAAAGCTTGCCGACCTCTCCGCGGATTTGTCAGCGGAAGGCCTGCGTCTCGGCTGGCATAATGGCGGCGCCGAACTGGCGCCGATGCGCACAGGCGAGACACCGATCGAGCTGCTTCTGGCTGCCGCGCCAGAGCTCGAATGGGAGTGCGATCTCGGGTGGCTGACGTCAGCTGGGCTCGATCCTGCGGTGGTTCTTCAGCGTCATGGAACACGCATCACCGCCCTGCATATGCGCGATGTCGCAGGCCCACATGGTGACCCGGCTCAAAAGGGCGGCGCCTATATCGGTTCCGGTGTGCTCGACTGGATAGCGATCGGCCAGGCGCTTTCCTTCACCAGCGTCGATCTTCTGGTCATGGAGCATGACCACGCGGTCGATGTCCCGGATTTCCTTATTCGATCAATCAATTATCTCGACGGCTGGATGAAACACGCCGTCGCCGCGCCCTCTCATAAGCAAAGGTAACTGCCATGCGTCCCAAATCACCACGCCGCCTTCACGACGGCCAGATCAGCCAGCTTGTCGTTTCATCCAGCGATGGCAAGCGGATCGAAGTCATCTTTGAAACGGGGGAGCTTATTGAAGCGCCCAACTGGACGCCGGATGGGAAATGGCTTGTCTATAATGGCGACGGCAGGCTCTTTCGCATCTCTCCGGACGGGCTCAATGGTCCCATCCGGATCAACACCGCACCCGTCGAGGATCTCAACAACGACCATGTCATTTCGCCGGATGGAAAGTGGCTGTATATCAGCGCCAATGACGGCCATCTGTATCGCGTTGCGATCGAGGGCGGGAAGCCGGAGCGGGTCTCCAACGAGCAGGATCCCAGCCGTGGTTTTCGCTACTATCTTCACGGCATCTCGCCCGATGGAAAGACGCTAGCCTATGTCGGACTGGAGATGGAGGGTGGAAAGGTCGTCACTCGCGTCTGCACAATTCCCGCGGCAGGTGGAGCCGATGTCGTTCTGACCGACGGCGCTTGCCCCGTGGATGGGCCCGAATACAGCCCGGATGGACAGTGGATCTACTTCAACTCGGAAGCCGCTGCCAAATTGCCTGGGCACGCGCAGGTGTTTCGAATGCGGACGGATGGGTCCGGATTGGAACAGATAACGCATGACGAGCGCGTCAACTGGTTCCCACACTTGTCGCCGGATGGAAAGCTCGTCTCCTACATTGCATTTCCCTCGGGAACCCTGGGGCACCCCGCGGACAAGGACGTAGTAATCCGGATCATGAATCCGGATGGAAGCGGCATTGTTGACATCGATCGCTTCAATGGCGGCCAGGGCAGCATCAATGTTGCCTCATGGGCGCCAGATTCAGCTTCCTTTGCCTATGTGCGCTATCCGCGCCGAGACGAATAGCGGGGATTGCGCGACGGTCGCGTCGCTGAGGCCGGTTTTCGGGGCGACTGGTTGCTACGGGTTTCGTGGAATACCTGTAGCAACCCAAGCCCTGTGAACTCCGACGCTCATTCCTGGCCCCGAAACACAAACATATAAACAAAACCCAGCTCGCACTAAAAAGATGCTTGCATCCATCCATTAGTTAGGTAAGTTAACTAATGAAATTGGAGTGGCAGATGATTGCGGGTGTAGACGTGGGCGGGACCAAGACACACATCTTGGTCGAACGACAAGACGGCTCCAGGGCGGAACACGTGCTGGAGACCTCCAGATGGCGTGAGCGGGGCGAGCTGGAAGACGCCAGGAGCCTCGCTGAGCTGGTGCTCGCAGTCGAGGGTGGTCAGCCGGACGTGGTCGTGGTTGGCGCGCGTGGCTGCGACGCGGATGCAGACTGTCTTCGTCTTCAGGCCCTTCTTTCCCAGCACTTTTCCGGCCTGGTTCTGGTCCTGAACGATTCCGAGCTCCTGTTGCCGGCGGCGTCGAAGCCAACGGGTATCTCGGTGATCGCGGGTACCGGATCGATCGCCGTCACCCGCAACCGCCATCGGGAAATGATGTCCGCTGGCGGATGGGGATGGTTCCTGGGCGATGAGGGCAGCGCAAGCGGCCTGGTCCGCGACGCCGCCAGGAAGGTTCGCCTATCTCTCGATGCGGGATCTCCAATTGACAATCTCGGCAAGGCTTTGCTCGACACACTTGAAGTGCAGAGCCCGGTGGAGTTTGGACGCGCGCTGTCTCGGCTCGGCTCCGCTGATCGGATTGGTGCGCTCGCGCCGCTCGTTTTCGATGCCGCCGCCTCGGGTTCGCGCATTGCGGACGAGGTCATTGCCGAAGGTGGCGATGCTCTTGCGTTTCTCGTCGAGCAGCTTGCAAAGCGGGGAGCGCCGATGGACGCGGTCGTTACCGCGGGTGGCGTTATCAGCCGACAGGAGCGGCTGCTCGAAGCCTTCAGGACGGCCTTGACCCGACGTGTGCCGGGGGCGGCGGTCACGCTTCTTGGTGAGCCTCCCGTCGTCGGGGCTATCAAGCTCGCCCGGCTTCTTTCCGAAGGGGGAGCGATGCAGACCCTCCCTACGCCGCACAGGGCCGGGCGTCCTGATACTAATCAGCCAGGGAGAATGGCATGAACGCCAAGAAGATCGTTCCGGCGAAAAATTGGGGGCAGCGCGCCATAGCGGTCGTGCTGATCGCCGTCGTCCTACTCCTGATCTACATGGTCGCGACTAGCCGGCACATCAGCTGGTCGACGATACCGCAGTACATTTTCGACGAGACGATCCTTGATGGCATCCGCCTGACGATCCTGTTCACAGTGCTCTCGATGGTCATCAGCATCGTCGCGGGCGCAATTCTCGCAACGATGCGGCTATCCTCGAACCCAGTTCTATCTGGCTTCTCCAGCCTCTACATCTGGTTCTTCCGGGGCACGCCGCTGCTCGTGCAGATCATCTTCTGGTTCAACATCCAGCTCTTCATCCCCAGTATCGATGTCGGTATTTTCCAGATCGACACCAACGTCATCGTCACGGCGTTCGTTGCCGCTCTCCTTGCTCTGAGCCTGAACGAAGCCGCCTACATGGCCGAAATCATTCGTGGTGGATTGTTGGCCGTCGATGGTGGCCAGGGTGAAGCGGCCAAGGCTCTGGGTTATACGCCAGCGCAGGCGATGCTTCGGATCATCTTTCCCCAGGCGCTGCGCGTGATCATCCCGCCGATCGGCAACCAGACCATCTCGATGCTGAAGACCACTTCGCTCGTCTCCGTCGTCGCGGCGCAGGACCTGTTGACGAGGGCGCAGAACATCTACGCGCGAAACTTCCTGATCATCGAACTGCTGATCGTTGCCAGCATCTGGTACCTCGTGATGACCACGATCGCCTCCTGCATTCAACACGCAATCGAACAGCGCCTCGGCCGGTCGGCGAAACAGCCTCCCGCTGTCTGGAAAGCTGCGCTCCGTCTCATGCGCGCGGAAGGAAGAAACGGATGAGTGATCGTTCAAAGCAATCTGCCTCCGTCGTGGTTGAGGCAATCGACGTCCACAAGTCCTTCGGGACGCTTGATGTCCTCAAGGGTATCAATCTCACTGTCCGCAAGGGGGAGGTCGTCTGTCTCCTCGGTCCGTCGGGCAGTGGCAAGTCGACATTCCTGCGCTGCATCAATCATCTGGAGACGATGACCAGCGGTCGTATTGTCGTCGACGGCCAGTTGATCGGCTATCACGAGCGCGGCGACGAGCTCCACGAGATGAGTGGCAAGGAACTGGCAGTCCAGCGCCGCGATATCGGCATGGTGTTCCAGCGTTTCAATCTGTTCGCGCATCAGGATGTTCTGACCAACATCAGCCAGGCACCAATTCTGAACCGCGGAAAATCACGTGACCAGGCGGTCGCGCGAGCCAAGCAGCTGCTGAAAATGGTCGACCTGGAGGGCCGGGAAGGCGCCTATCCTTACCAGCTATCCGGCGGCCAGCAGCAACGTGTCGCCATCGCCCGCGCGCTGGCCATGGAGCCGAAGCTCATGCTGTTCGATGAACCGACATCGGCACTCGATCCAGAACTGGTCGGCGAGGTCCTGAGCGTCATGCGCAAGCTCGCGGACGAGGGCATGACGATGATTGTCGTTACTCACGAGATGTCCTTCGCGCGCGACGTCGCCGACCGGGTCGTCTTCATGGATCAGGGCGTGGTCGTGGAAGAGGGGACTGCGCGCGATGTCATCGACAATCCTCAACAGGAACGAACCCGAGCATTTCTCAGGCGCATGCACTGACCAGTCGGCAGTGAGAATCTGAAAAGGTCGCACGTCCTTCTCGTGCAATTTACAAAAGGGGAATGACAAATGAAAAACGCATTTAACATCCTGCTTGCCACTGCAGCGATGTCGTTGCTCGTCGCCGGAACCGCCTCCGCCGCAGGTCCGGATCAGAAGCTCCACGACATGCTCCCTGAGAAGATCAAGACTGCGGGAGAGATCAAGGTTGGCACCGAGCCGCAGACGCCTCCGTATGATTTTTACGCGGAAGACAACAAGACAATCACCGGGCTTGAGAAAGAACTGCGTGACGAGATGGGCACGCGTCTGGGCGTGAAGTTCACCGATATGCCCGCGCAGTTCGCCAGCATCATTCCGGGCATTCAGGCTGGACGTTTCGATATGGGCATGTCCGCCTTTGGCGACTTCGCCGAACGCGAAAAGATCGTCGATGTCGTGAACTATATGCTGGAAGGCACCAGCATTATCGTATTGGAAGGCAACCCGAAGAACGTTCACAAGATGAAGGACACCTGCGGCCTGAAGGCGGGCGCCGTGCAGGGGTCGATCCCGCTTCAGCTTCTCGACAAGCAGAAGACGCTTTGCCCGAGCGACAAGCCGCTCGAGGTCATGCAGTTCCCGTCGAACGACCAGATCAAGATCGCACTGCAGAGCGGCCGCGTCGACGTTTCTATGGATACGACGGGCGTTGCCGCCTACAGCCTGCAGCACCAGCCTGAAGGTGCGAAGAAGCTGGAGCTTGTCACCGGCGCCCAGTATGCCGTCGGTTACCAGGCCATGCTCGTCTCCAAGGAGAGCCCGGAACTGCGCGACGCCCTCGCCGCGACGATGCAGTCGATGATCGACGATGGCAGCTACGCCAAGATTTTCGACAAGTGGGGCCTGGGCGAAAACAAGCTCGACAAGGTCACGATCAACGATGCGGCCCGTTTCGACGACTACATGAAACTCGACGATTGATTTGAGTGCGCCGGCGGCCGGGGGAGATCTCCGGCCGCCTCATTTTGTTTGAAGTGGATCCGATGATGAACGACAGAGTACCCTACCGCGAGGCGATCGCGCTGCAGCCGACCGCACTTGAGACTTGCATTGCCGCGATTTCCGAACGTTTGAAAACCCTGGATGTGGCACCGATCCAAAGCGGTCCCGTCGTGCTGGTCGGTATCGGAGCAAGCCTTTATGCGGCCAATGTCGTCTCCGCGCAGATGCGCAGCCAGGGCTTGCGCGCTTTCTCTCTGCCCGGCACGGATCTGTACGACGCTTCCATAGATGCAGGCAGTGCATACATCGCGTTTTCCGCCTCCGGGCGAAGCGAGGAGCCTGCCCGTGCGATGGAGATCCGGCCGGATGCGGCGACCTACGGGATCGCAAAGGCTGATGGCACGCCAATTTCTCGCGTTGTGAAACACATGATCGCGACCGAAAGCGGGACCGATAGCGGTCCGAACACAACCAGCTATCTCGGCTCACTCGTCGCCGGAGCACTCCTTGCCGACAAGGCCGGCACTCCTTCGGGCGCTGACTGGGCCAAGCTTCCGGCATTGGCCGCGACGGTGCTGGAGGCGACACGCGCGCAGGCAGACAAGGCCGCCCGTATGCTTTCCGGCAAGACCTCGATCGACTGCGTTGGCGCCGGTACGGCTTATGGCACCGCCGGTTACGCGGCACTGCTTATTCGCGAGGCCGCTCGCGTGGCTGCTCAGGATTGGGACACACTGAACTTCCTGCACGGTCCGATGGAGCCGAATGACGGCTCGACCGGCGTGCTGTTGTTCGGCGACGGGCGTGAGGTGAAGCTGGCGCAGGACCTCGCCGGGTTCGGTATTCCGTCAGTGCTGATCACGACGCGCGCCGACATCGCCGACGCCGAAAATCTCGTCGTAATCCCAGTGCCCGACTTCGGCAGCCAGATCGGTAACGCGGTCCTTCAGGCGCTCCCCGCGCAGCTGTTCATCGCGACGCTGTCGGAGGAGGCCGGTCTGCCAGTCTGCAATTTCCGTTATCGTCAGACCGACACCAAGCGCGACGCCTGATCCGGCGAGAAAAGGAACGCCGCCTTGGCGTTCTCTCCAAGAAGCCTTGCCAGGGCAAAGTCCATGGCAAGGCGCACCGCTCCAACCACAGTGGCCTTGTTCGACAGTTCGCCAACGACGATATCAACCGGCCAGCAAAGCCTTTCGACGGTATTTCTAATCTCAGGCAGAAGACGAGCATTCTGCCCGACGCCTCCGCCCACAACGATCAGTTCCGGATCTAGGACACTGACGCATGCTGCGGCCAGATTGCCGATGTCGCGCGCATGCCGATCGACGATCATGCTCGCCGTCGGCTCGCTTTCCACTATGGCAAATAGCTTGCTGGTGTCCCCTGGCGCTTCCTGGGCCGTGGATTTCCACGTCTCGCCGGCGCGCTCCAAGAGTGCCTTGGCGCCAAGATAGGACTCGACCCCGAGCGGTGCGGGCTGCTCGCTTTCGGACCAGGGGAATGGCAGATGCGCAATCTCGCCAGCGCCTCCCTTGAAACCGCGAAACAGCTTGCCGTCGATCACGATGCCCATGCCCACATTTACGCCGATCTGCATATAGACCGCGAACGAGTGATCCCTTGCAGCGCCCTGATGGTATTCTGCGAGGGCGGCGCAGTTTACGTTGTTCTCAAGAAGGATCGGCACCTGGTACGTTTCGCTGAGGCGCGCGATCACATCCAGAAACCTCTGGCGGTTCGGCAACCGCGCGAGTGTCGGCGAAATCATGTTCGGAAGTGCGATGACAATACAGCTGAGATCGCTCCGCTGCGCGGGGCATTTCGCCAGGATGTCGGAAAGAACGGTTTCGACACGTTCGAACCGCTGGCTGTCCGGCAACGGCTCATAGGTGGTCTCGACCTCTGCGACCTGAAGACCATCGATCCCGGTGGCAATTGCGTGGATCCGTGTCGTCCCGCAGTCCACTCCAATAACCAGGCCCGCCTTGCTGCCGATTGAATAGGTAATCGAAGTCCGCCCCACATTCCCGCGATTGACACCTGCCGGCGTCAAGAAGCCGTATTTTTCGAGTTCGCTGACGGCAGCAGACATTGTCGGCTTCGAGAACTGCAACGCGGCGCTTAACTGCGGACGAGTGGCCGGACCATCGGTCGCAATTGCTCTCAGCACAGCACGCGCGCTGTCCGTCAGGGTAGGGGGCTCTTTGACGTATGACTGAGACAAATCGAAGCCTGCTTGTTGAATAGTTAAGGAGCTTTACCATTGGGAATGTTCCTTGACAAATGAATGCCTTGGCGGCTGCCGTCGCGATGAGGGCACGCAAGTGCCAGGCAAAGCCGGGCGTCACGGCTTTGCCTGGACGAAAACGCAACGTCTCGACTAAAAGAGAGGTGACCGCGGTTTGGCAGCTCGCTATGCGCAAGGAAGACATTTGAAGTCTGCGCCACCGGGCACGAAATAACTCCTACGCCAAACGCGCTCCAGTCGGGGCAGTGTGATTGAATAATGGGTCGGCGCGTTCGCTGAAAACGTGGGTACATAGCGCTTCAGCGCAATTCCATTGAAAGGTTGCGTGTCAAACGCATTGAGTGTCTCCTCCGAGAAAAGCTGGGCGCACCGCATTTCGTCACGAACATTGTGCCTCCTCCACGGTGCAACCTTCTAGCTCTCCGGTGGAAGCTTTCAACCAGCTTTCAGGATGCGCGGAGTTCGCAAGCCGTGCAAAGCGCTCTTTTCTGGAAGTGCTCGAGGGCGAGCCGCGCGCTAGGATCAAGCCGCTGCCCGTCCGTATCCGAAGCCGAGCCTACTGCTCATCGCTTTCGTCATCGGCAATCTTGCGCAACAGATAAAGCAGGGCAACCCGCTCGGCAGGGTTCAACCGCGCCACGGTTTCTTCGCTGATATGATAGGCGCGGGGATACATCTCCTGCAGCAAGGCCTCTCCCTTGGGCAGCAGGGAGATCACGACCTTGCGGCCATCGGCTTCGTCCTTGGACAGGTTGACCAGCCCGCGAACCTTGAGCCGATCGACAATGCCACGGATCGTGGCCTGATCCACAGAGGTCGCCTTGACGAGTTCGACCTGTGAACTCGGACCCAGGTCATGCAGCGCGCACAAGGTCACGAACTGCACCGAGGTCAGGTCCGGATCGCTTGCGTTGGTCTGGAAGATCGACAGATGCCGCTGATAGGCCTTGCGCAGAAGATGTCCGACCTGCTCCGTAACGTGGTAGCCACCCTGCGATGCTGGCGCTTCCGGTGGCTGTTGGTCGGTGTCTTTGGTGGTCATTCTCAGCGTGATCCATCATTTATGGTGTCCTGCGGTGCGGCATGAAACACCACAGCAGATTGTGACGGTCAAGGCATGGCGCTCCGCGCGGGGTCGCGCGAAGCGCCATGGTGGCTCGTATCACCCGAAGTTATACTTCATTTCCTTGACGGCGATGTCGCCGTTGAGAACCATCGGTTCGTCATCGAGGAACAGCGAGCAATTGCGCATCGGGATGTCCAGGTGGCAAGCGGTGTCGTTCGGGCCGCCGAGCTCGTTGTTCGGGCCGGTGGAGAACATGACGTTGCCGTAGAACGAACGGGCTTCCATGCCCATGCCGCCGGGGAATTCGCCAGGCACCATGCGGTGCCACTTGGCGTTCTGGTTGAGACCCCAGCCGACATGGCTCATGCCCATGCCGCGCGGATCGTTGAAGCCGGCCATGTAGGATTTGACCAGCTCGGCGTCGAGGCCGCCGCGAATGTCGGTGATCCAGCCGTTTTCGATCGTGTAGATGATCGGGTCGCGCACATAGATGTTCTGCGGCAGCAGGATGTCGCCAGGAGCAACGACGATCGTGCCATCGACACCGTCGTCATCACCACCCGTGAAGACGAAACCGGACGGCCAATGGTCCCAGCGGCCCGGCTCGTCGGTGCAGGCATATTCCGTGATGGCCGGATAAGTGTTGAGCTTGTAGGTGACGTCGGTGCCGTGCTCGGAGGTGATGCGCATCACCTTCGCCTTGGACAGAAGCTCGCCGGCGAATTCGACGCGCTCGCGCAGTTCCTTCGTCGGCAGCATGCGGGCGAGGACTTCCGGCGGCTCCACCGCGGTCAGGATACGCGTGCCGGCCGCCTGGATCGCCATCTGCTCCGGGCTGAAGAGCAGGAAGATGCAATCGATGAGCATGTCGGCTGCCTTGAGCGCTTCCACGGCCTCCGGCATGGATGCCAGTCCGGTCTGGCCGACGGCCCATGCACCTGCCGGCGGAACCGGCGGCAAACGCATGTGGTACATCTTCGCGCCAAGACGCATGCCCGCCGCCATGAAGGCGTCGGCGTAGTCGAGACGCTCGTTGCCCTGGGTGAGGACGATGAGTTTCTCACCCTCGTGAACGCCCGACATCTTCAGCTGATGCAGGCAGATTTCCGTGAAACTGAATTGATCCATGCTCGTTCCCTTATTTTGCTTGAGGACTTATGTGCCTCGTACAGTTACGGACAGTCGGACTTGGCCCCAGACTGGACCTTGGCGATTTCTGCGATCGCCTCTTCCTTCGAGACGACATCGCCGTACTTGTTGTCGATGTCGAACAGGTTCGCGTTGTGCGGATCGGGATGCCGGTCGCCGACGCAATCGCGAACGACGATCGCCCGGAAACCATATTGAACCGCGTCCACCGCGCTGGCGCGGATGCAGCCGCTGGTCGAGCATCCCGCCATGATGACGGTGTCGATACCCTGCGCATGCAGATGCGAGGCAAGGCTGGTTCCGAAGAAGGCGCTCGCATACTGCTTGACGATGACAAGCTCGTTCTTGGCGGGCTCGATCTCGTCGCAGAACTCGGCGAGCACATTGCCTTCCACCATCGCCTTCATGACGGGCGACTTCTTCACCCACATGCCGCCATCCGCGCAGTTTTCCGCGAGATAGAGAATGCGCGTGTGGATGACCGGAATGCCGGCCTTGCGGGCGGCTTCGATCAGTTCGGGCGTCTCGGCCACCGCCTCGACGACGCCGGGCGCGTAAAGCGGCGCGCCTTCGATCGTGTAGGCCTTGAGGAAGTCGATGACGACGAGCGCGGGCCGCTGGCCGAAGCCGATGCGGTTGCCCCAGACACCCTGATAATTCGCTTCGGCGCTCTGCATTGCGGCTCTCCTCAGTAGGCGCCGGACAGAAGCGCGCCGGCATCCGGCGAAACCGCTTCCAGACCGAGCGACTTCAGCATGCAGTAAGTGGTTGCCACGGCGGCGGTGACCACCGGCTTGCCTGTCATCGCCTCGACCTTGGCGATAACCGGAAGCGAAGGCATCTGAACGCAGGCCGACAGAACGATGACATCGACATCGGTCAGGTCGAGCGTCTGCACGATCGCCGGCAGGTTTTCGGGATCGTGCCGGGCAACGTCGAGATTGTCGGGAATCTCCAGCGCGCGCCAGTCCTTCACCTCGAAGCCTTCCTCGCGGATATAGTTCACGACCAGTTCGGTCAGAGGCTTCATATAGGGCGCGACGACAGCGATCTTCTTGGCCTTCATCACCTGCAGGCCCTCGATGAGAGCGCCGGCGCTGGTGACGACAGGAATATTCGTGCCTTCCTCGATCGTGCGGCCGGTCAGGCGCTTTTCCGATTCGCGGTGGTAGCCGAGGCCCATCGCCATGATCGCAACGAGGCAGGCGTAGCCCAGCACATCCACGCGGGCGTCGGAAAGCTCGATGGCGCAGCGGTCGGACTCGGCATCCATGGCCGCGAGCTCTTCCTTGACGACCTTCTTCATGCGCATACGGCTCGAATGGAAAGTGAAGCGCTCCGGCCGGATCGACTGGCGGGCGGTCAGCATGGCGGGGATCTCGGTCTCCATCGTCGTGTTGGAGCTCGGAACGATCTGGCCGATACGATAAATCTTCTGCACGGACGTATCCTTTGAAGCATGAAACTGGAAAACAGGAACGGCGGGCGCTGGCCCGCCGTGTCGCTAGATCAGCGGGAGAGAAAATCCCCAAGCGCTGCAAAGAAGCCGTCGAAATCGTCCCACGGGATCATGTGGCCACCATCGGGCACACGGGTGATCTCGATGGCGGGCTGGAGCGAGCGGACTTCCGCCTCATCCTCGGCCTGGATCACGCCGCCGCGCCCGGCCACCATCAGCATCGCCGGATGAGTGAGCTTCGGCAGGTCCGGGAAGATGTCATCCTTGTGGAAATCTTCAAACGCCGTAACGATCGCCGGCTCGTAGCAGGTGTGAAGCCATTCAGCGCGCAAGGTGCGTTGCTCCTCGGTCCATGTCGGGCAGAATGCCTTCATGTCCTCGGCGGTCATTCCCTGCCGCGACTGGCGAATGGAATCCACATACCAGGGCAGCTTGCTGGGATACGGGCGCCGACCCGGGCCGGAAACCGGCGGATCGATCAGCGCAAGCCGCGAGAAGGCCGCGGGTGCGGCGATCGACGCGCGAATGGCGATGCGGGCACCCATGGAGTGGCCAAGCAATGCCGGCTGTTCCAGGCCGAGGGCTTCGACGAAACCGACGACGTCGGCGGCCATCGAATTCAAGCCGTAGTCCAGATCCGGACCGGTCGAGGACAGGCCGCGGCCACGCACATCGAGAACATAGACGTCATAGCGCTCCGCGAGCCGTTCGGCGACGAAGCCCCAGGTGATCGCCGGGCTGGTAATGCCGGGGATCAGGACGACAGGCCGGCCCTTGCCGCCATAGCGCAGGTAGTGCTGGCGGATGCCGTTCGCAAAGACATTCGCGCCGTACAGTGCAGCGCCGCTCATGCCGCGGTCTCGCTCTTCAGCGGCTCGGCGTAGATGTCGTAACCGTATACCCATGCCGGATCCTCTTGCGCCAGCAGGAAGGTGTTGGCGTTCGACACGGTCTGGACACGGGTGGCGCGGTCGCGGCGATTGGCCTCGTATAGTCCGAACGCGGTCTTGAAGCCGTTGACGCCGGTTTCCTGCAAGCAACGGGTCAGCATGGCGGCGTCTTCAATCGCCATTGCGGCGCCCTGGGCCATATGCGGCTTCATCGGGTGGCAGGCATCGCCGAGCATGACAAGGCGGCCCTTGCTCCAAAGCGGCAGCGGATTGCGGTTGAACAGCGGCCACTTGGTCACTTCGTCGGTGCTTTCGATCAGCGCCTGAATGACCGGATGATAGCCATCGAACGCGGCTGCCATCTCGTCTCGACTGCTTTCGACGAAGGCCGAATCGAATTCCCACGCAGGATGGGGCACACCGGTGACATAATAATATTCGTCGCGGCGGGAGGTTGTGTAGTAGACCATCATGTGACGGTCCGGACCCCACCACTTGACGCAATCCTCGAAAGTTAGATCGTATTTCTTCAGCTTGTCGGACGAAATGAGCGCGCGGTGACCGACCCAGCCGCTGTAATTCGGCTTCTCTTCGCCCAAAAGCGTTTCGCGAACACGCGAATTGATGCCATCGGCGCCGATGACGATATCGGCGCGCACGGAGGTTCCGTCCTCGAATTCCAGCAGAACATCCGTGCCGTTGTCGTCAACGCGCGAGAGCTTCTTGCCGAAATGCAGAGTGCCGGGCTGCAGCGCTTCGCGCTGAATGGTCTGCAGGTCGCCGCGGTGGACAGTGCAGTAGGTGTGGCCGTAGCCTTCCAGCGAAACGCGCGCGGTGTACTCGCCGGTGATGCCGTCGCGGCTGAACCAGTGGCTCGGCGTGCTGCTGATGCCGATGACCTTCTGGTCAACGCCGATACGCTCGAAGATTTTCAGGACGTTCGGCCCCATGTGTATGCCTGCGCCCAAACGCGAGAAGCTTGGCGCCTGCTCGTAGATGTTGACATCGAAACCCGCGTGCTGAAGCAGCGCGCCAGCGACCGCGCCGCCGAGGCCGGCGCCGATAATCGCGATCTTTTCTTTTCCGTTGGACATGGCGACCTTTCTTGACTGCCTTATCGGCAGCGTTGTTCCCATCATTATGAAGTCTGCGAAAAGTCTAGCGCATACGCTCTAAATTGCAATGGCGAAGCTTTGATTTTCATCAAAAACTCTCAGAAATATGCCTGGCAATTGAATATTATAGCGAATTTCGACCAGTTGAATTCGGCTTGTCATTTGTCATTATGGAGCGTATACACTTATAAAAAATATAAAAGGGGCAATAGATGCGAAGAATCGGTAACGATCGCATCGTTATGGTTTGCGGGCGTCTGCATGAGGTCCGCCGTGTAACGGTTCGGTCAGCGAGCGAAGGCTGGGTCTGTGTCGAGTTCTCTGCGGAGGGCCTGTTTTGACACTGCCAGTTTGCTTCAGTTTGAATGTGAACGACGCCATCAAGAGCGTTGAAGCAAGCCGGGAAACACCACTCCTTTATATTCTTAGAAACGATCTTTTGCTCAACGGCCCGAAATATGGCTGCGGGCTGGGCGAGTGCGGCGCATGTGCCGTGCTCATGGATGGCCGTGCCGTCAGATCCTGCACCGTGCCGCTCGGTGCTGTTGGTACGCGTTCAGTGACGACTCTGGAGGGCCTCGGCACGCCTGAGCATCTGCATCCGGTTCAGGCGGCCTTCATCGAGGAGGCCGCGGCGCAGTGCGGATATTGCCTGAACGGCATGATCATTGCCACGGTTTCCCTGCTCAACCGCAATGCCGACCCCAATGAGGACGACATTCGCGAGGCGTTGCGCCATCATCTCTGCCGTTGTGGAACTCACATGGAAATACTTGCTGCGGCCCGGCGTGCCGTCGCCTATGTCAGGGCCGAACGCGCGCGCATTGACATGCTGGATAATCGCGAAGCCGATCGCGGCACATCGGGCAACAAGACTGAGGTTTCGCCATGACCGACCATCGCGAGATACCCAAGACCCGCTACATGTCCGCAGCCGATGTGCTGCTTGTCGTCAATGACGTGTCGCTGGGCGACGCCGCCGAACTCTATATCGCGATCGATGCCGATAGCCGCGTGATTGCCTTCAACGGGCATGTCGACCTCGGCACGGGGATACGCACCTCGCTGGCCCAGATCGTGGCCGAGGAATTGAGCACGCCCTTCGAACAGGTCGAGATGGTGCTCGGCGCCACCTCGGCTGCGCCGAACCAGGGTGCCACGATCGCAAGCGAGACGATCCAGATCACGGCCGTGCCTTTGCGCCAGGCCGCCGCCACCGCCCGCCATCATCTGCTTGCAAGGGCGGCTGAACGCATGGGCGTAGCGCGTGAGCGGTTGATCCTGGAAGGCGGCATCATTCGCGCCGATGGTGGCGAGAACTGGCAGCTCAGCTTCGGCGATATCGTCGCCGGCGACCATGTCAGGCTCTCGATCGACAATGAGGCTGTCCTGAAGCCCGCTGCGGATTACCGTCTCGTCGGCTCGTCTCGGCCACGCGTGGATATTCCTGAAAAGGCCACGGGACGCTGGACTTATGTGCACGATGTGCGCGTGCCCGGCATGCTGCACGGGCGCGTCGTGCGCCCGCCCTATGCGGGCTTCGACCACGGTGATCATGTCGGCAACAGCCTGATCTCGATCGACGAGGCGTCGGTGGCGCACATCCAGGGATTGGTTGGCGTGGTCGCGATCGGAGATTTCGTCGGTGTCGTTGCGACGCGCGAGGAAATCGCCATCGAGGCGGCGAAGAGCCTGAAGGTCGTTTGGCGCACGCCGCCTGCGTGGCCTGATCTCAATGCTCCGGAACAAGCGCTTCGCGCCAACCCATCGACGCCGCGAAAGCTTGCCGATCGCGGCAATGTCGATATGGCGCTCGCCGGCAGCGCGCAGCCGATGAACCGAACCTATGTCTGGCCCTACCAGATGCACGGCTCCATCGGCCCGTCCTGCGCTGTCGCTGATTATAGCGACGCCGGGCTGACTGTCTGGTCTGGCACGCAAAACCCGTTTCCGATGCGTCGCGATCTGGCGCTGCTTCTCGACATGCCGGAAGATCTCATTCAGGTGGAGCGCCTGGAAGCGGCGGGCTGCTATGGCCGCAACTGCGCCGACGACGTCACGGCCGACGCGGCGTTGCTATCACGCGCGGTCAACGCACCGGTGCGCGTACAGCTGACGCGTGACCAGGAGCATGCCTGGGAGCCCAAGGGTGCCGCCCAGATCATGGATGTGCGTGGTGGGCTCGATCTGGAAGGCGGTCCATCCGCCTATGATTTCGAAACGCGCTACCCGTCAAACCTGGCGCCAACGCTTTCGCTGATCCTCACCGGCAAGGTGCCGCCGGTTTCCGATGTCGTGCAGATGGGCGATCGTACCGCGATACCGCCCTATGCCTATGGCAACCTGCGTGTGACCGTGCACGACATGCCGCCGATCGCGAGAGCTTCGTGGTTTCGTGGTGTGTCGGCTATGCCGAATACCTTCGCCCACGAATGCTACGTGGATGAATTGGCGGCAGCGGCCGGCGTCGATCCGATCGAATACCGGCTGCGCTATCTTCACGATCCGCGTGCCGTCGATCTCGTCCATGCGCTCGCCGAGCGGGCAAAATGGGTGCCGCATACGACGTGGGGTACACTCGGCGGCGAAGGTGATCTGCTTTACGGCCGCGGGTTTGCCTATGCCGTTTATGTGCACGGCCCGTTTCCGGGCAAGGCCGCCGCTTGGGCGGCTTGGGTTGCCGATGTCGCGGTCAACAAGAAGACGGGCGAGATCGCGGTCACCAAGGTGACATGCGCGCAAGATTCCGGGATGATGATCAATCCCGACGGCGTGCGCCACCAGATCCACGGCAACATCATCCAGTCGACCAGCCGGGTGCTGAAAGAAAAGGTCGAATTCTCCTCGACCGCCGTCGAATCCAAGGAGTGGGGCGGCTATCCGCTGATCACCTTCCCCGAGGTGCCCGCGATCGACGTGCTGATGGTGCCACGTCAGGACGAGCCGCCGCTTGGCGTCGGCGAGTCGGCTTCCGTTCCCAGTGCCTCCGCCATCGCCAATGCGGTCTATGACGCCACCGGCATTCGCTTCCGCGAACTGCCCTTGACGCCCGAACTGGTGCTTGCCGCGCTGAACGGCAAGACAGACGAGCCGGTTGCTGCGCCAAAGGCGAAGAAGCGGAAGTGGTGGAACATCGGTCTCTCGGCCGCCGGTGCGGTCGCCGCTTTGTCGGGTCTCGTCACCATGGCCTCGCCTTGGCGCCCGGCGATCGGCACGATTCCGCGTCCCGATCTCAATGTCTACAGTGCCGCCACCATCGAACGCGGGCGTCTCGCCGCGGCGGCCGGCGCCTGCAATGTCTGTCACGTCGGCAACGACGGGATGCCTTTCGCCGGCGGACGCCGCTTCGACACGCCGTTCGGCGCGGTCTACGCCACCAACATCACGCCGGATCTGGAAGCTGGTATCGGCGCGTGGTCCTATCCCGCCTTCGAGCGGGCCATGCGCGAAGGCGTGAGCCGCGACGGGCACCACCTTTACCCCGCGCACCCCTATACGTCGTTTGCGGGCGCTGAGGATGCCGATCTCCAGGCGCTCTACGCCTACATGATGACGCAAGCGCCCGTTGCCGAGAAGGCGCAGGAGACGAAGCTCAATTTTCCCTACAACATCCGCGCGATGATGGCGGGCTGGAACGCTCTCTTCCTCAAGGCCGAGCCGTTCAATTATGTCCAGTCCCGCGACGCCCAGTGGAACCGGGGCGCCTATCTGGTGGAGACACTTGGCCACTGTTCCGCCTGCCACACCGAGCGCAATGCGCTTGGCGCGGAAAAGAGCGGCAGCGCCCGGCTTTCCGGCGGCTTTGCGGATGGCTGGGAGGCGCCGGCCCTGAATGCGTTCGCCAAAGGCCCGGTCAGCTGGACCGAGGATGCCTTCTACGACTACTTGCGCACTGGGCATTCGCGTGATCACGGCAGTGCCGCCGGCCCGATGGCCCATGTCGTGGAGGTGATGCAGCCGCTGCCCGACAGCGACATCCGCGCGATGGCCACTTATCTCGCAAGCCTCAATGAGACGCCGGTCGAGACCACGGCGCAGAGCGAGGCAGCCATTGTCGCCAGCGACGCCGCCAAGGCGTCCGCCGCCAGGATTTCGCCCAGTGGCGAGCGGCTGTTCAACGGCGCATGTGCCACGTGCCACACCGGCAACACCATCCTGTCGTCTCTGGCGCTGAACAGCAACCTGCATGCGGCGACACCCGACAATCTCATCCAGGCAATCCTAAATGGCGTCGAGGCGCCGGCGATCCTGGCGCAGGCCACTGGCCGCGAGGCACCGGAAGTGATGTCGATGCCGGCCTTTCGCGAGCAACTGAACGAGCGCCAGATCAAGGATCTGGGAGACTATCTTCGCGCACGCTTCGCGCCGGATAAACCAGGCTGGAGCAATACGGCGGACGCTATCAAGCGTGTGACGGCAGCAAGCCACTAAAGGGGGAGACGACTTGGAACAGATCCGAACCGGAACGGATACCGATCATCGCGGCCTGTTCGAGAACCCGACGGCTGCGTTTCGCCCATCCGCCTATTGGTTCTGGCATTCGATTCCGACAGAAGAGGTCTGCCACGCTCAGCTCAGCGATTTCAAGCTGAAGGGGATTGGTACGATCCTGATCCAGGCGCGGCTTGCGATGCCGCGCGACGACTATCTGTCGCCGGCCTATCTGGAAGCCTACCGGACAGCTGCCGGAATAGCAGCGAGGCTTGGCCTGAAGCTCGGGATCTATGACGATTACAACTGGATCAGCGGACATGCCGGCGGCCGTACGGTCGCTGGTCGCGACGAGTTGCGCGAGCGCCATCTGTTCTGGTCGTCCTCTGAAAAGGCGCAGGGCGAGATCAGCGGCATCCATCCGCCATTCACACGGACGATGGGCGCCGATATCGTCGAGTGGCAATATGAAGGTAGTGTCTTCGAATGGTGCGAATGGACGGTCGAGGCGGCCTTGCTTCATTCGTCGGCGGCGATCGGAAGCCTTGATGAGGTGATCGATGTGACCGCACGCACCTCCATCGTTGATAGCGACCACGCGGCCTGCGCATATGCGTTCGACGGAACGATTGAGGACGGCCAGATGCTGACCGTGTTCGTCAGCGCCCGCTCGACCACATCGCGGTTGATCAACTATCTGCTGCCGGAGGCCGCGGAGCAGTTCGTCGCGGTAGGGCTTGATCCGCTGATCGACGTACTCGGTGATCTTGTGCCCGATCCCGTCAGCTTCGTCTTCTACGACCAGCCGGCCGCGGGCTTCTACAAGTGGGATCAGATTTCCGGCAGTCTCGGCAACAGCCTGTTGTTTGCGCCGAGCCTGATCGATGCCGTGGCGAGCGGCACGGGAGAACCGTTTGCCAAGAGCCTGCTCGCCCTTTTGCGCGACGTAGGCCCCACGACGTTGCAGCTGCGCGCCGGATTTTATGCCGCCTATTCCGGATTGATGAACGAGGCCTTCTCCGGAACATTGCGGAGATGGGCCGAGAGCAAGGGCATTGAACTCACCGGCCATGAAATCCTGCCGCATATCAGCGCCTGGTCGTTGAACGGTGGCTTCACCAGTATCGACCCCCGGGTGGCGCTTGCCGTCGACTTCTTTGGTATCGATGCCTACCGGCACCAGACAGCAGTCGATTCCAACAATTTCGTCGCCCAGCTTGCGCCCAAGATCGGCGATTCCGTTGCGCGTTCCAATGGCCGCAGCCGTTGTGTCGTTGAAACCTATGCCAGCGCCGAGCGGACCCCGGTGCGCGCCGCCGGGCAGTGGGAGCTGACGCTGGAGACGATGCGGGCGCAGGCGATCCGGCTCTATTGCCTCGGTACCCGCCAGTTCTTGTGGCATGGCGTCTACCAGACCGATGGACGCGACCACGATCCGACGCCATTCGCCAATCCGCGTTTCGATTTCGGGCCGGGCATCAATTTCGAGCCATGGTGGAGCTATCACGACCTGTTTGCGCAGGAGACCGCGCGCATTTCCGCCTTTATCGAGCCGGCAACGCCGCGCGCGCCGGTGGCAATCCTCTATCCGCTTCAGACGGCCTACGCCGAAGGCCCGCGCCACAGTCACGCCACCCATATCGGCGCGTGGTGCGAAGGGCTGCTCGCCAAGCGTTGCGACTTCATGTTCGTCAGCGAGGCCGATCTGATCAAGGCCAGGATCGACGGTGGCCGCATGCTGGTATCGGGGCTCGCTTTCGATGCCGTGATCCTGCCGTCGGCCTCCGTACTGCAAGCCGCGGAAACGGTGCAGGCGCTCAACGCGTTCAGCGCTGCCGGCGGTATGGTTGTGTCCTCGGGCGATCGCCTCTCGACCGTGCGCGACGCTGCCGTTCATTCGGATGCGATAGTGTCGAAGCATATCGACCGGATGCCTGGCGGCAGTGATATCGAAGCGCTTCTGGAGGCGCTACCATCGTTCGGTCCCGTCATCGCTGGCCGTTCCGGGGAATTCCCCTGGCAATGGGTGGGGCAGGACGCCGATGGCTGGTGGCGGATTGTTCTGTTCAATGATGGCGAAACGCCGATGGTGAGCGAGATCACCTTCGGTGATGGTTTCGACTGCGAGATCTGGTCGGCAGCGACCGGCACGACGGAGCGAATGGCAGCGTTCAACCGGCTGACGGTAACGCTTGAGCCACAGGAGGTGCGTTGCCTGCGTTTGCGCCAGACGACGGACCGCGTGGTCGGCGAAGGCTATCTCACGACGCAGCCGCCGCTCGATCGTGCGCGCTCCGTCTCTCTCGTCGAGGGCTGGACTTTCGCGCCGGAAGGCAGTGCCAGTTTCGCGCCGATCTCGGTGGAGAGCGGATGGGAGACGCAGGGCTTTGCTGAGTTTTCGGGCACCGGCATCTACCGGCTGGCGTTGGAGATCGGCGACGAGGCGGAGTGGTTTCTTGAATTGCCTGACGTCGCGACCGTGGTCGCGGCCCGGTTGGACGGCCGGCAAGTCGATCGACTTGGCTGGCGACCCTATCGTTTTTCGCTGGGGCGACTGCAACCCGGTATCCATTCGCTGGAATTGCGCGTCGCGAACACGGCGGCGAACCGCTATTACGCCGACACGCCATATGTCGGCGATACCGTCGACAAAAGCGGACTTTCCGCTGCACCGAAACTTATCCCGTTGATACACTGACCGGAAGTTACAGAGCCATGCTACAACATTCGACAATCCCCCTGATGCGCGCCTGGAACAGCTGGTCCACCCGGCCTGCGGAAATGGTCTTCTTGCCGCTTGGCGTGCGGATCACCCCGGTTCTCTATTCGACTCGCAGCAAGACGACCTCCGCCATCGAGCCGCGGCGAGACACGGTCCGCCTTGGCCGTCACGCCATCGACGGCTCGCTGATCGAGCTGGAGACCGATCTCAGCGGGACGACGGTCGCCTTTTCGACGACGAAGACTGATCCTTTCGCCATCCGGGGCAGCTGGAACGGCAAGGTCTCCGCCGAATGGGGGCTGCGGTTCTGGCTGACCTTGGCGATCTCCGCCGATGGCGGTGAGGTCGCCATCCATGACGCAGGCCGTAACGTCACGCTCCTGAAGGTCGGCACGCGCTTTGTCGCGGTCGCGACCGCCGAGGCGCCGGTCCATGTGACCGGCCACGACAGCATCGAGGCGTTGCGGGCGGACTTCGAAGCGAATGGCTACTTCTATACCGCGACACGAAAGAACGAGGCGCCCGTCATAGCCTTGCGTTTCAATCTCGAAATGATGCGCGAGGGCGCATATGCGGCGGGCGTTGCCGACAGTGCCGAACTGGCGATCGCCAAGGCACAGGCCTGCCTTGCGGCCGGGGCGCCGGCTGAGCTCTCGGATGCACAGACAGGCGTGTTCGAGGGTGCGCTCGACGCGATGCGCGATGTCGTTGCCTGGAACACCATCTGGGACGAAACCAACGCGCGTTCCTACACCGCGGTAACGCGCATCTGGAACCTCGGAAAATTCGCGGTCTGGTTCAACGACCAGATTTTCGCGGCTCTGCTCGCCGGCGTGTTCGATGCCGATCTCGCGCGTGAGAACATGGCGACCGCCATGGCCAGCGCCACCCCGCAGGGCAATATCGCCTGCATCGTTACCTCCAACGACGCCTGGGTCGATCGAACCCAGTTGCCGTTCGGCGCGCTCGTCGCCTGGCAGCTTTATCAGCGCACCGGCGAACGATCGATGATCCAGGCGAATTATGATGCGCTCGCGCGCAATCGGCGCTGGTGGCAGGATAATCGCGATCCCGATGGCTTCGGTCTGCTGTCTTGCGGCACGTCCGATGTG
Source organism: Rhizobium sp. Rhizsp42 (assembly GCF_047304155.1). NCBI lineage: Bacteria > Pseudomonadati > Pseudomonadota > Alphaproteobacteria > Hyphomicrobiales > Rhizobiaceae > Rhizobium > Rhizobium sp. Rhizsp42. Next base: position 93,883 of record NZ_JBGLYS010000009.1, read on the forward strand.
GGCGAGGGCCTTTACAAGGGGACTGCGTTCGCCGCCCGCAACGAAACCGGGATGGACAATTCCGCGACCCATGATGAGGCGATCTACGATCCCGTCACCCGTACGCTGTCGACATTCGATCTGGGCTTGAATTGCGCGGCAACGCTCGACGCGGAAATGCTGTCCAAAATGGCCGCGGTGCTTGGCAAGCATGATGACGCGCGCGAATTCGCGGCGCTGGCTGAACGCCAGCGGAAGCTGATCTCCGAGACGCTTTGGGACGAGGCGCGCGGCATCTTCGCTAATCGCCAACGCCACGGCGGCTTCGTCCGCTCGCTGTCGCCGACCAGCTTCTACCCGCTGCTGTGCGGCGCTGCGACACCGGAGCACGCCGCGCGTCTGCTCGAGCATCTGAGCGACGAGAATACGTTCGGCGGCGATTTCGTGCTGCCGAATGCGACGCGTGACGATCCGGCCTTCGCCGACAACGTTTACTGGCGTGGCCGTATCTGGCCGAATGTCAATTACATGGTCTGGCTTGGCCTGCGGCGCTACGGCTTTATGGCGGAAGCGAGCAAGCTCGCCAGCCAGAGCTACGACCTCTTCATGAAATCCTGGCGCACGGATCGCATCGCCGCCGAAAACTATAATGCCGTAACGGGCGAGGCGATGGATCAGGGCGATACCGATCCCTTCTACATCTGGGCGGCAATGCTTCCCTTGATGGCGGCAGGGGAAATCGTCGATTTCGATCCATGGACAGGCTTTACCGTCCGCAACACCGGCCGCGATCTGGCCGTAGGGCCAATGGTCTCTCCGGCGGGAACGCTGGAATTGCGGGGCGAGGCTGGCCAGTTGTCCATGACGCTCAATGGTCGCGCAATGTTGCGGACGGACTTGCAAACGACGCTCTCGCGCATCGTGATGAGCGATGGGCGGCTGTCCTGCACCGTCGCGCCTGTTGCTGCAGCCGGCTACATCGATCTGCCGGGTCTGGAGACAGGCAATGTCCTTGCAGTCCGTCTCGACGGCCAAGATATCGGTTATCTTGCAAGCGCTGATGGGCTGCGCCTCTCGATTGCGGAGAGCGGCGATGAACGCCGGCTCGACGTCTATTTTTCCGCCACGAACGCAGGCTGACGCAAGGTAGCGCTTGACACTTGTCAAATCGTCATTAATAGTTTGTGTGCAAATAAAAAAATAGAAGACTGATTGCTAAAATCAGAGGGTTGAACTGAAGGTCTGCTGACAATCGATCGATTGAAGCGGATCACTATTGAAACTGAGTGCCTTTGTGTCGATTGTATAGCGATGTGTCGCCTTCTGGCGGCGCAGGCTTCTGCTCGGCCTGAAGTCATGCGGTTCGAGAATTCGGCCTTCCCTGATTATAGTTTGTACACAAACGGTTTGATGTGCGTTCAGCACGTCTTCTGTTTTCGGCTCTGCCGATCCGTCGAGGTCGCTGACGCAGTCACGATCGTCCATAACCGTGTATGTTCCAGAGGGGTGCCACAATGACTGAACTCACCAGACGCAACACGATGAAGCTGATGTCCGCAGCGCTTGTCGCCGGCGTTAGTTTCTCCAGCCTGCCGCGCAGGGCTTTTTCGGCCGGCACCATCACAGTTCTGAATTGGCAGGGCTACGGCACGGACGAAGCTTGGTCCGTGAAGGCTTTCACCGAGAAGACCGGCATCACAGTCGTTCACGACTACTACAGCTCGGAATCGGAAATGCTGACCAAGATGCGCACCAATCCGGGCGCATATGATCTCGTCGTCCTCAACGCCGCGCGCTGCGCCCAGGCGGTCGCCGAAGACCTGCTGCAGCCGATCGATTTCAGCAAGGTTCCGAATGTCGCGACCGTTGACGAGAACCTCCGTTCCAACGCGAATTTCAACAAGGACGGCAAGGGTTATGCTGTTCCTTGGGTCTGGGGCATGACCTCGCTCGCCATTCGTGAAGGCATGCCGGTTCCAGACAGCTATGCCGCTCTGGCGGACCCTGCCTACAAGGGCCGCGTCGCGATGGACGACGATGCCATCATCAATGTTGGTGTCGGCGCGCTGATGAGCGGCCAGGATATCAACGACCCGAAGGACCTTGCCGCGGTCACGGCCGCGCTGAAGTCGATCAAGCCGAACGTCAAGCTTCTCTGGTCCACCGAGGATCAGTGGAACAAGTCGTTCGCGGCCAAGGAATTCGACCTCTCCCTGTTCTGGTCGGGTGGTTCGGTGCGCTCCAAGCGCAACTCGAAGCTTCCCGTTCAGTTCGTTGTCCCCAAGGAAGGCGGCATCGGCTGGGTGGATGGCCTCGGCATCCCGGCATCGGCTCCGAACGTCGAAGGCGCACTCGCTTTCGCGAACTGGATGATCGATCCCACCTTCTATGTCGAATGGGCAACCAAGGTCGGCGCACCGGCTTCGTCCAACTCGGCCGCTCTCGAGGCGCTGCCGGCGGATGACTTGAGCCGCCAGGTGCATAAGCCTGAATACCTGAAGACCATGGGCATCGTTTCGGGCATCCCGGATGATCGCCGGGAAGCCTTCAACAACGTATGGCAGGAAGTGAAAGCCTTCTATGCACAGTAATCAAGCGACATTGGCGTCAGAGCGCGGACCTTCGGGTCCGCGCAGTCGGGGCGCACTCCCGTCTTGGGTTTCGGCGACCGCCTTGCTTCTTCCGACCTATGGTTGGTTGACGCTAGCAGTCTTCCTGCCGCTGCTGACAATGCTGGTGTTCAGCTTCATGTCGGCGACACCGATGGGCAAGGCCCCGATCGTCTTTACGCTGAAGCAGTACCGCGCGTTTATCGATCAGCCTTATCTGGTCGGTATCGGCATCACATCGCTGTTGATCGGCTTCTGGACGACGCTGTTCTGCGCTGTTCTCGGGTTCCTGGCAGCCGTGGCGCTTGTTCGCTCGACGTTCGGCAAGACGCGCGAGATGTTGCTGATCCTTATTCTTCTGCCATTCTGGACCAATGGCCTGGTGCGCGTCTTTTCGTGGACGATGGTGCTCCGGGAAAACGGCTTCCTCGACAATCTGCTGCACATGATCGCACCCGATGTCGGTTCCATCGGCTTTCTCTACACACGATATGCCATCGTGGTTGGTCTCGTGCACGGCTACCTGCCGTACATGATCCTGACCTGCTACATCGCGCTGGTCGCGATCGACGACGCGATCATCGAGGCCGCCGCAAGCCTTGGCGCGCGCTGGTGGACCATCCTGTTCAAGATTCTGGTGCCGCTCGCCGCTCCCGGCCTGATTTCCGGCTCCGTTCTGATCTTCATCCCGGTCATTGGCTCGTTCATGGAGCCGCGCATCCTTGGTGGTCGTGTCGGGGTGACCATGGGCACGGTCATCGAGGACCAGTTCACGCAGGCCTTCAATTGGCCACTGGGCGCCTCGCTCTCCTTCACACTGCTTGCCGTCGTGCTCGCAATCTTCGCAACCTTCTCCGGCGTTCTGCGCCGTGGCGCGACAGCTTGAGGAGAAGATCATGAAACCGCTTGGACGTGTCTATCTCATCGCCATCCTGATCTTCCTCTACACGCCCATTCTCGTGATGATGGCGATGGGTTTCAACGCATCGCCGCTTTACGAACTGCCGTTCAGCTTCTCGCTGCAATGGTACCAGGCGCTGTGGAACAACTCCGTGCTCCTGACCGCGGGCCTGAACAGCATTATCATCGCCTCGATTACCGCCGTCCTGGCGACGGCGCTCGGCACCATGGCCTCGGTGGCGCTGTCGCGGCGGACGTTTCGCGGCAAGAGCTTCCTGCAGCTGATGCTGCTGCCGCCGATCGCCATTCCGTGGCTGATCACCGGCACCGCGATGCTGATCTTCTTCTACTGGAGCGGGATCGGGCGCGGCATGCACGCGCTGCTGATCGGCCACGTCGCGCTTGCGATCCCTTACGTGGTGCTGGTCGTCGGCACGGGTTTCCGGACGATCCGCGCGGACCTCGAAGAAGCCGCGATGAGCCTTGGCTCGACACCGGTTCATGCGTTCTTCTCGGTTACCCTGCCGCTGCTCTATCCGAGTATCCTTGGCGCCGCGCTGTTCGCGTTCGCCGTGTCGCTCGACCAGTTCGTTATCTCGTACTTCCTCGCCACGCCCGGCTACACCACGCTGCCGGTGCAGATCTACTCCTCGATCCGCAAGGGCTTCACCCCTGAAATCAACGCGATCTCGACCGTTCTCCTGCTCGGCTCGATGACGATCATCTTGATTTTTGCGCGCTTCGCCAAGCCCGGAGACACCCGTGACAAACGTTAAAGTCAATTCCGTCGCCAAGACCTACGGCACGACGCCGGTCCTGTCCGATATCAGCACCGAATTCCCCGAAGGCTCGTTCACCAGCCTTCTCGGCCCATCCGGCTCCGGCAAGACCACGCTGCTGCGCATCATCGCGGGCTTCATCAAACCGGATCAGGGCGTCGTGACGATCGGCAACAACGATGTTACCGACATCCCGGTATGGGGCCGCAACATCGGCATGATGTTCCAATCCTACGCGCTGTTCCCGCACATGACGATTGCCCAGAACGTGGCCTTCGGCCTTGAGCGCCGCGGCATCAAGGGTGCCGCCGCCCGCAAGGAGGTCGAACGCGCTCTTGAGATGGTGCGTCTGCCCGGCTTTGGCGATCGCACGCCCAAGCAGCTGTCCGGCGGCCAGCAGCAGCGCGTAGCGCTCGCCCGCGCCATCGTGATCAAGCCGAGCGTGCTTCTGCTTGACGAGCCGCTGTCTGCGCTCGACCGCCGCCTTCGCCAGGAGATGCAGGTCGAACTGCTGCGCATCCAGCGCGAGAGCGGCCTGACGACGATCTTCGTGACCCACGATCAGGAAGAAGCGCTGACGCTGTCCGACAAGGTGGCCATTCTCGACAAGGGCCGCATCGTCCAGATCGGCGATCCGGAAACCGTCTACGAACGGCCGCTGACGCGCTTCGCGGCGGAATTCCTCGGCGACTCGAACTTCCTGTCGGGTACCGTCGAGAACGGCGCCGTGCGCCTTGCCGATGGCACAGTGGTGAAGACGACCGGAACGCTGCCCTCCAGCGGCTCGAACGTGACGCTCGCGGTGCGCCCGGAAAAAATGTCGATCGTGTCCGGCCCGGCAGATGGCAACAGCCTGACGGCGCGGATCACGACGGTCATCTATGCAGGTCCCGTGCTTTCCTATCTGCTTGAGGGACCCGGTGGTTTGCCACTGAAGTTGTTCGCGCAGAACCGCGACGGCAAGGTCCTGAGCGATGGCGACACTGTTACGCTGAGCTGGGGTCCGGAACACACCGTTCCGGTGGCGGATTGATCATGGCGTCCGCGCCGCTTTCTCAGAACGCGCTGCACGTCGTCATCGACATGCAACGCCTGTTTGCCGAAGAGACGGCGTGGCATACGCCGGCGATAGCGGGCATTCTTCCAAACGTGGTCGCGCTCAGCCAAGCGCGACCGGCAAAGACCCTCTTTGCCCGCTTCGTCGTTCCGCGGAACGCGGCAGAGGCTAAGGGCCGTTGGAAGTATTACTACCGCCGTTGGTCGTCGGTGACGCTCGATGAACTTGATGTCGGCATGCTGGATCTCGTCGCACCGCTTGCGGCGATCGCCGGCCCCGGCTCCATCGTCGATAAGGAAACCTACTCGATCTTTGGATCGCCGGCTTTCGCCGAGCGCTTGCAGGGATCGGATATCGATACGCTGATTTTCTCCGGCGTCGAGACCGATGTTTGCGTCTACGCCAGCGTTCTTGATGCCGTGGATGCCGGCTATCGCGTCATTCTGGCTAAGGATGCGCTGGCAAGCGGCGACATGAAGGCCCACGCCATGGTCATCGATATCCTGGCGGCGAGGCTTACCGACCAGATTGAAATTTTGTCGACAGAAACCATCCTGAATTTGTGGTGAAGCCGAATTCGGCAGCGTGATTGCTGGTCATCACCATGGCGAGGCAGATTTGAGAGATCCCATGGACGTCCCGTTCAAAGACAAGGTTGCAAGGAAGAGAGCAACCGCGCGCGATGCCGACGGCCAGCAGGCCCAGTACGCGCTTGGCGAGCAGATCGGCTTCTATCTCCGGCAGGCGAACCAGCGTCACGTGGCGATCTTTGCGAGCCTGATGGCGGAAAAGCTGACCACCACCCAGTGGGCGGCACTGGTGAGGCTCAAGGATCTCCAGCCCTGTTCGCAGGGCAATCTCGGCCGCGAGACCGCCATGGACATGGCGACCATCAAGGGCGTCGTCGATCGCCTTGTGAAGCGCGGGCTGGTCCACACCGCACCCGACGCGACCGATGCGCGGCGGCTGGTGCTGACCCTGACGCCGGATGGCGAGGCGATGGTCGATCGCAACCTGGCGGTCGCGCTGCAGATTTCGCAGGAAACACTGAGCACCCTGACGCTTGCCGAGCGGATGATGCTGATGGAACTCCTTCAGAAAATCTGCTGATTACCATCTGAGCGGCAATATCGGAGAGCAAGCATGTTCAACCCCAGCGACGACGAGATCCGGTCGCTTGTCGACCAGATGACGGTTGCCGAGAAGGTCGATCTCTTAAGTGGACGCGGCTTGTGGAAGACGGCGGCGATCGAAAGACTGGGTATACCCTCGATCGTGATGACCGACGGCGCCTACGGCGTCCGCTACTCGACGACCCAGATCGATGCTGGCGACAACGACGAGGATAGTCTTCAAGCGTTTCTCGACGTCGTCGGCCAACAGGGCGATGGATCGGGCGGCATGTTCGGCACGACCCGCCCGGCAACCTGTTTCCCGAATGGCAACCTGCTTGGTTGTTCGTGGGATGTCGACCTGGCCTATCGCATGGGCGCCGCATTGGCGGCCGAGTGCCAGGATTTCGGTGTTCACCTGCTGCTTGGCCCCGGCATCAACATCCGCCGCACCCCGCTCGCGGGCCGGGCCTACGAGTATTACTCCGAAGATCCTGTCATCAGCGGCGATATCGCGGCGGCGGTCATTTCGGGGCTGCAGGACAATGGTGTCGGTTCCTCGCTGAAGCACTTTGCCTGCAACAATTCCGAGATCGAACGAACGACCACCAGCTCGGATGTCGATGAGCGGGCCTTGCGCGAAATCTACCTGGCAGGCTTTGAACGTGCGATCGAAAAGAGCACGCCGTGGACCGTGATGAGCGCCTACAATCCGCTGAACGGCGTCCAGGCCGCCGAACATCCCTGGCTGCTCACATCGGTGCTGCGCGAGGAGTGGGGCTATGACGGTCTGGTCATGTCCGATTGGCATGCGATCAAGGATCGTGGCGCCGCGCTCAGCGCCGGCACCGAACTCGACATGCCGGAAAGCCGGCCGCGCAAGACGCGCCTGCTTGCGGCAATCGAAGCCGGGGATATCAAGCCCGAGGTGATCGACGCGGCCTGCGCGAGGGTTCTGTCATTGGTCGCCCAATGCAAGACGCATGAGCGGCGCGGCGTCACGGCGGACCTCGAGGCTCACCATGCGCTGGCGCGCGACATCGCGGCGGAATCGATCGTATTGCTGCGCAATGAAGGCGCGGCGCTGCCTCTTGATCCCGCGCGCTTGGGCAACCTCCTGATCGTTGGCGATGGCGCACTCACTCCCGTCATCCAGGGATCGGGCTCTGCCACCACGAATCCTTATCGTGTCGATAGCCCATTCACCCAGATCTCCGCGCGGGCGGGGCAGGGCTTCAAGGTGCGGCACCTGCCTTTCTCATCATCCGCGCATGAGGACTTGTCGGCTTCGATCGGCGTGATCGTCGATGCAGCGTCGGACGCTGATGCTATTTTAGTGTTTGCTGAAAACGAGCCAAGCCTGAATGGCGAAGGCAACGATCGCCACTCACTGAAGCTTGCGCCTAGCCATGACGCTCTCATCGCGGCCCTTTCGGCGACAGGCTGCAAGCTCATCGTCGTGCTCTCGATGCCTGATACGGTCGAGATGCCCTGGATCAAGGATGTCGACGCCGTGCTGGCCGGCTTCTACGCCGGGCAGGGCGGTGGCGAAGGCCTCGCCCGCATCCTGTTCGGCGAGCAGAACCCTTGCGGCAAGCTCTCAGCCAGCATGCCGGTTCGCATGCAGGACATTCCGGGATGGCATACCTATCCGGGCGAACGTGGCCGTCATCTCTATAGCGAAGGTATTTTCGTCGGCTATCGGTTCTATGATCTGAAGGCGATTGCGCCGGCATTCCCCTTCGGACATGGGCTCAGCTACACCTCGTTCGTCTATGAGACGATCGAGATCGATCAGGACGAGATTGCCGCGGATACGGCCTGCACCGTGCGCGTCACCGTCCGCAACAGCGGCCCGGTCGCCGGCAAGGAAGTGGTCCAGCTTTATGTGCGTCCGCATGCGCCGGGCCTGAGACGGCCGGTCCGCGAACTCAAGGCCTTCAGCAAGCTGGATCTGCAGCCGGGCGAAGCGCAGACGGTGTGCTTCACGCTCGCGTCACGCGATTTCCGCTATTTCGATACCGCGCGCTCGGCCTGGGTTCTCGACGCCGAAGCCTTCGAGATCGAGGCAGCGGCCTCGTCGCGCGACATCCGTCTGTCCAAGATTGTGCCGTGCCGGCCACAAGCCGCCGCGCTGCCCGTCATCCTGCCCAATTCTCCCACGGCCATCGTCTTCTCTCATCCGAAGGCCGAGGCCGCCCTTGTCGATTTCATGGTTGCGGCGCTTTCGATCTCTGAGATCGAGGCGACAGCCCTTCTCGGCAAGACTAAGGGGTCTTTCCTCGGCTTTTACGACACGCTGAGCTGGTATGTCGGCGATAGCGTCAAGGAGAGTGATATCGCTCGGGTCTTCGCGCGCTTGAACGACGACGATGGCGACATTCCACCGGGCTGAGGCTTGGCTAAAGGCGCGCCGATGGATGCCGAACAGGTTCAACGTCCGGCAACTGCCGGCTTGTGGGGGGCATGGCGCGGCCATGCGAAAATTGGTAAGCAAGCCGGGCAACCGATAGGACGATGCCATGACCGCCAGCCCCACTTTCCGCCATCCCGTTCCAGCCGATGCAGTCCGCTGCTTCGAGATCGAAACGGCCGCCTATGAAGGTGACGAGGCGGCGACGTTGGAGAAGATCGCCACACGCATTGCGCAATATCCCGAGGGCTTTCTGATCCTGGAGGCGGAAGGCAGGATCGCGGGCTTTATCAACAGCGGCTGCGCATTCGACGTCGTCATGTCCGACGAGGCGTTCAAGGAACTGGTCGGTCACGATCCAGCGGCGCCGAACGTCGTCATCATGTCGGTGGTCGTTGATCCGGCTGAGCAGGGTAAGGGCTATTCTAAGCCGCTCATGCAACGGTTCATCCAGGAAATGCGGGAAGCGGGCAAGAAGAGCATTCATCTGATGTGCAAAGAGCAGCACGTGGCCCTCTATGGGAAGATGGGCTACCGATACACGCAGCCATCCGCCTCTGATCATGGCGGCGTGGCCTGGCACGAGATGGTCATGGACCTTTGACCGAGCGCCGAAAGGCGCTCATCTCAGTGCAGGCCGCCCACACCCAGTAGCCGCTCGACGGCGTCGTGGTCTTGAGCCAGCGCCTGCGGCGTGCCGCTCCATGCCAATCTGCCACGCTCAAGGATGATGACCTGATCGGCGAATTCCAGCGCGCTCTGGATGCGCTGCTCGACGAGGAGGATGGTCATGTCGCCGGTCTTCGCGAGTTCGGCGAAAGCAGTCATCAGTTCCTCGCAGATGACGGGCGCCAGGCCCTCCAGCGGCTCGTCCAGCAACAGCACCGAGGGGCGGCCGAGAATGGAGCGGGCGGTGGAGAGCATCTGCTGCTCGCCGCCGGAAAGCTGGTTGCCGAGATTGCGGCGGCGTTCCTTGAGGCGCGGAAACATCTGATAGGCTTCCTCGATCGCCGTCTTTGGGCGTCCTTTCAAGCCGACGAAGAGGTTCTCCTCGACCGTCAGCGTCGGGAAGATGCAGCGTGCCTGCGGCACATAGCCCAATCCCTGGTGCGCCCGCGCCGCACTCGGTATCGCCGTGACATCGGCGGAGCCCAGCTTGATGCGGCCGTCGTAGCGTTTTGTCTGTCCGGCAAGCGTTGCGAGCAGCGTGGTCTTGCCCATGCCATTGCGGCCGAGTACCGCAAGCCGCGCGCCGGCAGGAACCGAGAAGGAAACATGTTCGAGCACGCGCGTCGGGCCGTATCCGGCCGATAGGTTCTCGACCTCAAGCGACGTTGCTGGCATTGGCATAGCTCCCGAGATAGGCTTCGCGCACGCGCTCGTCCTTGGTGACATCGGCGGGCGAGCCGTCGAAAATGATGGCGCCGGCGGCGAGCACGATAACGCGCTTGGCGAAGCGGAAGACGAGATCCATGTCGTGCTCGATCATCAGCACGGCAAGATCGGCGGGCAGGTCTGCCAGCGCTTGTTCGATGCGCCCGGTATCGCTCTGCGGCACGCCGGCCGCCGGTTCGTCGAGCAGCAGCACCTTCGGTTTCAGCGCCATGGCGACGGCGATCTCCAGCAGGCGCTGCTGGCCGTAGGCGATCTCGTTGACCTTGCGGTGCATCAGGCGCTCGAGGCCCAGCGCGTGCAGCATGCTGGTCACCTCGTCCATGACACCCGGCATCGACAGGAAGTTGCCGAACATCCGGCCCGTCCGTCCGTCTCGCTGCAGGATGGCGAGCGCGACATGCTCGGCGGGCGTCATATCCTGGAAAAGCCTGGTGACCTGGAACGAGCGGACCAGCCCGCGCTTGACGCGACCGGCGGCGTCCACCCGGGTCACGGTCTCTCCGCCCAGCCGGACATCGCCGGAATCGGGCGCCAGATTGCCGGTGACCAGATTGACGAAGGTGGTCTTGCCCGCGCCGTTCGGCCCGATCAGCGCGACGCGGTCGCCGGGATGCATCGAGATCGACACGTCGTTGGTGACGGCCAGGCCGCCGAAGGATTTCTTCAGGTTGGCGACTTCGAAGACCGCGCTCATTCGGCGGCCTCCTTGCGGCTCGAAAGCAGGGCGGCGGCCGTGCCGTAAATGCCCTTCGGCGCGAAGAGGACGACGAGGATCAACAGCGCGCCGACCATGGTCAGCCAATGGAAAGGATTGGCGGCCGAGACGTAATCCTCGAAGAGCATGAAGATGACGGTTCCCGAGAGCGCGCCGAACAGCGAGCCGGTGCCGCCAAGCACGAGCATGACGAGGCTTTCAGCCGACAGCGTGAAGGATAGGCTGTCGAGGCCTACGACCTGCGTCGAGATCGCCGTCAGCGCCCCGCCAACCCCGGCGACGGCGCCCGATATGACGTATATCTTCATCAGCGCCGCCTTCGGCGATGCGCCCATCGCCTTGATGCGCAGCGGGTCTTCCTTGATGCCGCGGCAGAGCATGCCGAAGGGAGAACGCACAAGCAGGCGCAGCAAAACGAAGACGACGAGCAGCAGGACAACGCCGAAGACATAGGCGGTATGGCCATAGAGATCGAATTCGAAATAGCCGAGCAGGGGATCGGCGGAAATGCCGGAGAGGCCGTCGCTCCCGCCTGTCCAGGACGAGGCCTTGTTGGCCAATTCGTGGAAGAGGTTGATCAGCGCGATCGACAGCACCAGCTGTGGAAGCCCATGCGCGCGCAGAATGATCGCGCCGCAGATCAGCCCCGCAACCGCGCCGCCGACGATGCCTGCCAGCGTCATCAGCAGCGGATCAGTGATGCCATAGTGAGCGGACACGATCCCCGCGGCATAGGCGCCGCTGCCGAACAAGGCCGCATGGCCGAGCGTGGCGATACCGCAATAGCCGGTGACGAGGTCGAGCGACAGCACCAGCAGCGCAATGGCGATGATGCGCGTCAAGAGCGCCAGGTTGTCGGGAAACAACAGGTAGCCGATGGCGGCGAGCACAATGATTACCGCGATGCCCGCGAGATCGCGACCTGCGGAGCGGTGGCTTCGGACAGTGGCAGTCGTGTCGGTGTTGGTGTTCATGGCGAGCGTCATCCTATTTCGCCCTTCCGGCAAAGCCACGCGGGAAGATGCAGATGATGGCGATGACGGCGAGGTAGAAGAAGAATTCGCCGAATTCGGGCATCAGGTAGCGGCCGGTCGTGTCGATGCCGCCGAGCACCAAGCAGGCGATCAACGCGCCGGGGATCGAGCCAGCGCCGCCGACGGAGACGACGACCAGGAAGGTCACCATGTAGCGCAGCGCGTAGTATGGCTCGACGGGCAGCAGTTCGGCGCCGACGACGCCACCGAAAGCCGCAAGCCCGACGGCGACCGCGAAGCTCAGCGCATAGATGATCTCCGTGCGCACCCCAAGTGCTGCCGCCATGGCCGCATTGTCGACCGAGGCGCGCAGCTTCACGCCGAAGCTCGTCCGCTCGATCGTGAACCACAGAGCAACGGCGACGCCAAGGCCGCAGACGATCGCGAACAGGCGGTGAACGGGAATGGTGCGAAAGCCGAGGTTGGCTGAGCCCTGCAGGCTCTCAGCCAATGGTATGGTCTTCAGCGTCGGTCCCATCGCATAGTTGGCGATGCCGATGATGCAAAAGGTGATGCCGATCGTCATCAGCACCTGCGTCAACTCGGGGGCGCCGTAGATGCGGCGATAAAGGAAGCGCTCCATCGGAATGGCAATGATGATCGTGCCGACCACGGCTGCAATCACGCCGATGCCATAGCCGAGGCCAAGGTCGCGCACCGCATAGGAGGCGATATAGCCGCCGATCATCGCAAAGGCGCCGTGCGCCAGATTGACGACCCGCATCAGGCCCATGGTCACCGAAAGGCCGATCGAGATTACGAACAACACCATGCCATAGGCGAGCGCATCGACGGCTATGCTGAAGACAGTTTGCATGGGTTCGGTATGGTCCTTGTTATATACGAGGCAGACACTGCCGGGCTTTGCCCCGCGTGGCCCCTTATCCCTGGCGGCACCGCGAGGTTGCGCCGCTTGTCTTGACCCGTCCTTCGGCCCCCGAAGGACGGAAGGGATGTCAGGCACCGTGTTCACTTCCCCTCTCCCCAGCGGGGAGAGGGTAGGGTGAGGGGGCCTGCGGCACAACGTTCACGTCGTAACCGCTGGCATAACGTTTCCTGCGAAACCGCTCACTTCAAAGCAGCAAGACCCGGATCGCCCTGCTTCTCAAAGGTCTGGATTTCCTTGTTGATGAACTTGCCGTCGTCACTCTTGGCGACTTCGCGCAGATAGATGTTCTGCGTGATGTGGCGGCTCTCGGGATCGATGGAAACAGGACCGCGCGGGCTTGTCCAGGCGAGGCCCTTAACCGCGTCGACTGCCTTTTGCGCATCCTGCTTGCCGCCGGTCGCTTCGATCATCTTGTAGATGACGTGCATGCCGTCATAGGCGCCGACAGCCGGGAAGGTGAGCTCCGCGGGGTTGCCGATCGCCTTGCCGGCCGCTTCGACGAAGGCTTTGTTCTCAGGGGAATCGTGCGAGACGGCGTAGTGGAAGGTCGTGAGCATGCCGAGTGCTGCATCGCCGAGCGCTGGCAGGTCGGATTCCTGTGTCAGGTCGCCGGGGGCGAAGAGCTGGATGTTGGCGCCCTTCACGCCGTTCTCGTTATAGGCCTTGACGAAACCGAGCGTTGTCGGGCCCGACGGCAGGAAGGCGAAGACGCCTTGGGCGCCGGAATCCTTGATGCGCTGCATGACCGGGCTGAAATCATTGGTGGTAAGCGGCATGCGGATCGCCTCGACGACTTCGCCGCCCGCCTTCTCAAAGCCCGCCTTGAAGGCGTTTTCGGCGTCGACGCCCGGTCCGTAGTCGCTGACTACCGAGATGATCTTTTTGACGCCCTTGTCAAAGGCAACCTGCGCCATCGGTGTCGATGTCTGCCAAGTGGTAAAGGAGGTGCGCACGACCAGCGGGCTCTTTGTGACGATAGCAGAGGTCGCAGCGTTCATGACCACCAGCGGCGTATTGGCCTGCTTCAGGATCGGCGTCACGGCCATCGCGTCAGGGGTGAAATAGAAGCCGGCCAGATACTGGACCTTTTCCTTAACCACCAACTCCTGGGCGAGCGACTTGGATTGCGCGGGGTCGGCGGCCGGGAGGTCGCGATAGATGATCTCGACCGTGTTGTCGCCGACCTTGTTGCCATTGGTCGCCATATAGGCGTCGATCCCGGCCTTGAAGTTCTTGCCCTGAAGGGCGAACGGACCGGAGAACGGGCCAACCACGCCAACCTTGATCGTGTCGGCATAAGCGCCCGAACCCATGAGCAGGGCCGCGGCGGCGGCCAGAAGCAGCTTCCTCATTCTTTCTCTCTCCCTTTTTGGCGACTCCAACGCCAATTTAGCGCGCAGCTAAAGTTTTCAGGCCAGTTTGTCATGCGAAACGGTGATGTAAAATGAAATAAATGCCATAATTCATGATCTACAAGTTATGCATCGGCGGTGCCGAGGCGGCTTATGTTACTCGCCAGTTCATGCACCAGTCGCAGCGCAGCACCGGTGGCGATCGTCATTTGCGGCAGGACCAGCCATTCGAGCGTCCAGGCCGCGCCGGAGCGCTCCTGTTCGTGCACCATGGAATGCTGGATCGCGGAGATCTGCGTCGCGTTGAAGCGTGCTAGTGCCACCAGCGTTTCGGCCGCGACGGGGTTCTGCTTGTGCGCCATGGCGGATGACCCACCGCCACCCGTCAATTCGATCTCGTCTCCCGCCTGCGCCATCAGCGCGACGTCCTGGCCGAACTTACCGAGGCTGCCCGAAATCAGTGTGAGCAGACCGGCAAACTCCGCGATGACGGCCCGTTGGCTCTGCCATTGCTGGATATCGACGAGACCAAGTTCCTGCGCCAGCGAGCTCCGCACCGCTGACGCCTTGTCGCCAAGCTTATCGAGCGTGCCGGCCGCCCCTCCGAACTGCAGGGGAAAGCGCAGCGCAGTCAGTGTCTCGCGGTAGCCGGCGAACGGAGCTGACCAAGCGCGCAGCCGGTCGGCAACGGTGATCGGAATTGCCGCCTGCATGCGGGTCCGGCCCATCAGCGGCTTGTCACCAAAGGTCTGTTGCAGCTCCCCGAAGCGCAGCTCGAGTGTCGCCAGACGCGCCGCGAACACAAAGGCGACGGGCTTCAGCCGCAACATCAGGCTGCTATCGATGACGTCCTGACTGGTGGCGCCGAGATGGACATGAGGGGACGCGTCGCCGGCGGTGGCGCGCAGCTGGCGAACAAGCTCGGGAACGACGACGCCGTCGCGGGCAGTGGCGGCGCGAAGAGCGGGTAGGCCGGCCTTGAACTCGGCGCAGGCGGCGGAAATCGCCTGCGCGGCAGCCTCAGGAATGACGTCATGGGCGGCCTCGGCGCGCGCAAGTGCCGCCTCGAATTGCAGCATGGCGCGGATATCGGCCTCGGCCGTGAACCAGGCCGACGTCTCCTCGTCGCCAGCTAGGCCGGAGAGAAAGGGGTGGTCGAAGGCAGTCGCGCCCATGTGTCGTCCCGTTGTTCATGGTCTTCGGCGGATGTGGAATGAACGGTTCCGCTCCGTCGTCAGATATCGAGAAACACGGTCTCGTTTTCGCCCTGCAGCCGGATGTCGAACGTATAGGTAGAACCGTCGCGCACGGCAATAAGCGTTGCAACGCGATCCCGGTGTTCGATACGCTGAAGGAGTGGGTCGGCGCCGTTCGCTTCGGTCTCGTCCGGAAAATACATGCGCGTCTGCAGGCCGACATTGATGCCGCGCGCGACGATCCAAAAGCTGATATGCGGCGCTTGCCTGCGCCCGTCCTTGAAAGGGACCTTGCCCGGCTTGACGGTATCGAAGCTATAGACGCCATCCTCGGCGCGGGTCGGGCAGCGGCCCCAGCCGGTGAAATTCGGATCGGCGGCACCGCGCATTTCCGACGGGCTGTTGTAGAGCCCGGCGCTGTCGGCCTGCCAGATCTCGATGACGGCATCGCGCACCAGCGCGCCGGCGCCATCGAAGATGCGGCCGGTGATGGTGATCCGCTCGCCTGTTGTCTTGTCGTTGACCATCGCGACGCCGAGATCGCGTTCGTACACGCCGCCGATATCGCAGAAATTCGGCGTCAGGCCGATATGGACGTAGGGACCCGCCGTTTGCGAGGGCGTTTCCTTGAGATAGCGCAGTTCCTGGGCCATCAGTTGCCCTCCAGCTTGTTTTCGAACATCGTCGAACGCCGCCCGCGCAGCACCATGTCGAACCTGTAGGCTCGGCTGTCCATGGGGATGGTGTTGCCCCAATCCATCGGCGCGATCAGCTGTTCGATGGCGGCCTTGTCGGGGATGGTGCCGACGATCGGACACTTCCAGATCATTGGGTCGCCTTCGAAGTACATCTGGGTGATCAGGCGCTGCGAGAAACCGTGGCCGAAGATCGAAAAGTGGATGTGCGCCGGGCGCCAGTCGTTGACACCGTTCGGCCATGGATAGGCGCCGGGCCTGACCGTGCGGAAGAAATAGCGGCCGTCCTCATCGGTGATCGCGCGCCCGCAGCCGCCGAAATTCGGATCGATCGCCGCCAGATAGCTTTCCTTCTTGTGGCGGTAGCGACCGCCGGCGTTCGCCTGCCAGAACTCGACCAGAACGCCGGCCTGCGGCCGACCGCGTTCGTCGAGCACCTGACCATGGACGATGATGCGTTCGCCGATCGCGCTTTCGCCCGGCTTGGCGAAGTTGTGGAGCAGATCGTTGTCGAGTTCGCCGATCATCGAGTGGCCGAAGACCGGGCCCGTGATCTCCGAGATCGTGCCGTCGAGCGAAAGAAGCGCGCGCTTCGGCGAGCGCAGGACCGAGGTCTTGTAGCCGGGCGCATAGGCAGGCGGATGCCAGCTGAGGTCGCGGGCGAAGAAGGCGCCCGTCTCGGGCTTGCGGTTCGGTATTTCGGACATGACTTCCTCTCAAACCGCCTTTTCGGCGTCCATCTGTTCGAAGACCTGCTTGGCGATCTTGATCGCGTGATTGGCGGCCGGGACACCGGCGTAGATCGCGACATGCAGCAGCGCTTCGCAGATGTCGTCCCGGCTGGCCCCTGTATTGGCGGTGGCGCGCACGTGCATGGCCACCTCGTCGTCCTGTCCGAGTGCGGCCAGAAGCGCGATCGTGACGACAGAGCGCTCGCGCTTGGTCAACCCCGGGCGCGACCAGAGGTGGCCCCAGGCTGCCTCGGTAATGAGGTCCTGAAACGGTTTGTCGAATGCCGTCGAAGCGGCTTCGGCACGATCGACATGGCTGTCGCCCAGAACGGCACGGCGGGTCGCCATGCCTTGCCTGTAGCGCTCGGAGGCAAGCGGAGTGTCACTCATGAGCTTTTCCATCTAATGCGAAGTCGATGAATGCGCGGATCACCGCCGTCAGCGCCTCGGGCTGCTCGACGCAGGGAATATGGCCAGCATCGCGGATGATTTCGTAGCGGGCGTTGGGGATCAGCTGTGCCAGCGATTTGACCAGGTCGGGCGGCGTCGAGCCGTCCTGATCGCCAACGACGCAGATCGTCGGCACGGCGATCGCTTTCGCCGCTTCGGTAAAATCGGCATCGCGCACGGCCGCGCAGGTGGCGACATAACCGGCCACTGGCTGCCGGACGAGCATGTTGCAATAGCCGTTATAGGCAGTGTTTTCCGGGCGGCGGAAAGCCGGTGTGAACCAGCGCTCCATGATGGCATCGCACATGCTGTCGATGCCGTTCTGTTCAATCGCCGAGATGCGCGTGTTCCAGCTGTCGGCGGTACCGATCTTGTGGGCGGTGTCGCAGAGGATCAACGCGCTGACGAGATCGGGCCGCTGCCGGTAGAGCGACTGGGCAATCAACCCGCCAACCGAAAGGCCACAGATGATCGCCTTCTTGATCGCAAGCGTTTCCATGATGCCGATCAGGTCCGATGCGTGGTCCTCGATCGTGTAGGGCGTCTGGCCGACATCTGAGAGGCCGTGGCCGCGCTTGTCGTAGAGCAGAATGGCGAAATCGCCTGCCAGCCGGACAATCACGTCGCGCCAGATGCGGAAATCGGTGCCAAGCGAATTCGCAAAGACAAGTACCGGCTTGTCGGCCGGGTCGCCGATAACCTGGTAGTGGATCGCGATGTCGTTGACGCGGGCAAACTGCACTGGAAACTCCTCCTGACAGGAAATTGAATGTTTAATCTGGTTAGGTAAAATGATATTTCGTGGCGATCCTATAACTTGAGAGTTATGTAAGAGATGATCGACAGCCGCATAAA
Organism: Rhizobium sp. Rhizsp42; assembly: GCF_047304155.1. Taxonomy (NCBI): domain Bacteria; kingdom Pseudomonadati; phylum Pseudomonadota; class Alphaproteobacteria; order Hyphomicrobiales; family Rhizobiaceae; genus Rhizobium; species Rhizobium sp. Rhizsp42. The sequence goes on from NZ_JBGLYS010000009.1 coordinate 112,044, forward strand.
GTTCCGCCATCTGCAAACCTTTGTCGAGGTCGCGCGCCAGAAAAGCGTGATGAAGGCGGCAGAGCTGCTGCATGTCAGCCAGCCCGCGGTGACCAAGACCATTCGAGAGCTTGAAGGCGTTCTGGGCGTCGAAGTCTTCGAGCGCGACGGCCGCGGTATCAAGATCACCCGCTATGGCGAGGTCTTTCTGAAACACGCCGGCGCGGCGCTGACGGCACTGCGGCAGGGGCTCGATTCAGTCACGCAGGAGCGCATCGGCGATGCGCCACCGATCCGCATCGGCGCCTTGCCGACAGTATCGACGAGGATCATGCCGCGGGCGATGCAGCTTTTTCTGAAGGAAAACACCTGGAGCCGGCTGAAGATCGTTACCGGCGAGAACGCGGTGCTTCTCGAGCAGCTTCGTGTCGGCGATCTCGACCTCGTTGTGGGGCGGCTTGCAGGGCCGGAAAAGATGACAGGATTTTCCTTCGAGCATCTTTACTCGGAGCAGGTGGTCTTCGCGGTGCGCGCCGGCCATCCGCTGCTCAAGGCAAGGCAGTCGCACTTCAATGCGCTCGGTGACTACACGATCCTGATGCCGACCCGCGCGTCGATCATCCGCCCCTTCGTCGAGGGGCTCCTGATCGCCAACGGCGTGCCCAGCCTCCCGAACCAGATCGAAACGGTCTCGGACAGCTTTGGCCGCGCCTTCGTGCGCGCGAGCGATGCGATATGGATCATCTCCGCCGGCGTCGTCGCCAACGACATCGAGGATGGCGCGCTGGCGGTGCTGCCGATTGATACGAGCGAGACCAAGGGCCCCGTGGGCCTGACCATGCGCAACGACGCCATCCCGTCGCTGCCGCTTTCGATCCTGATGCAGACCATCCGTGAGGCGGCCATGGAGGTGCCCGGTTCAAAGACGGACGCTCAGAAGGGCAATCCGACATAGTTTTCGGCCAGGACCGTCGCTGCTGCTTGCGAATGCGTGAGATAATCGAGCTCCGCCTCCTGGATCTTTTGGCCGAAGTCGTCGGTATCAGGGAAGCGATGCAACATGGTCGTCATCCACCAGGAAAAACGGACCGCCTTCCAGACCCGCGATAGCGCCCGTTGCGAATAGGCGTCGATCCCGGCGCGCGAATGTTCCGCGTAATATTCCGAAAGGCCTGAGAACAGGTAGTGCACATCGCTGGCCGCAAGGTTCAGGCCCTTGGCGCCTGTCGGCGGCACGATGTGGGCCGCGTCGCCTGCCAGAAGCAAGCGGCCAAAACGCATGGGCTCGGCAACGAAAGAGCGAAGCGGGGCGATCGACTTCTCGAAGGACGGGGCGGTCAGCAGCGCTTCGGCATGATGTGCGGGCAGTCGGCGGCGCAGCTCATCCCAGAAGCGGTCGTCGCTCCAGTCCTCGATTTTTTCATCGAGCGGAGCCTGGATGTAATAGCGGCTGCGGGTCTGCGAGCGCATCGAGCAGAGCGCAAAGCCACGCGGATGGTTGGCATAGACCAGCTCATGACTAACAGGCGCGACATCGGCCAGAATGCCGAGCCAACCGAAAGGGTAGACCCTCTCGAAGGTGCGGATCGACCGCTCCGGCACCGCCTTGCGGCTCACGCCGTGAAAACCGTCGCATCCGGCAATGAAATCGCAGTCGATGCGATGGGTTACGCCATCCTTCTCGTAGGTTACGTATGGATTATCGCCATCGAAATCGTGCGGCGTGACATTGGCCGCCTCGTAGATGGACGTCGCGCCGCTTGCCTCGCGCTGTTCCATCAGGTCGCGGGTCAGCTCTGTCTGGCCATAGACCATGACGCGCTTTCCGCCGCTCAAGCCGACGAGATCGATGCGATGGTCGCGGCCATCGAAGGCAAGCGAGAAGCCGTTATGGAGCAACCCTTCGGCATGCATCCGTGCGCCGGATTTCGCCCTATCCATCAGGCCGACCGTGCCGTCCTCCAGCACGCCCGCCCGCACACGGCCGAGAATGTAATCCTTGGAGACCCGGTCGAGTATGACGTTGTCGATGCCGGCTTCGGTCAGCAGTTGGCCGAGCAACATCCCCGATGGACCCGAGCCGATGATGGCGACTTTGGTGCGCATGTATCCTCCCAGCTTCCTCTCCCGCGAAGCTTAACGGCGCGTCAGGCACGCTCCAGCGCGATGGCGATCCCCTGGCCGACGCCGACGCACATGGTCGCAAGGCCGAAGCGTCCGCCGCTGGCGGCCATCTCCAGGGCTGCCGTGCCGGTGATGCGCGCGCCAGACATGCCGAGCGGATGGCCGAGCGCGATCGCGCCGCCGTTGCGGTTGACGCGCGGGTCGTCGTCGGCGATGCCGAGTTGGCGTAGCACCGCGAGGCCCTGGCTGGCGAAGGCCTCGTTGAGTTCGACGACGTCGAACTGCTGCTGGGTCATCGACAACCTGGCCATCAGTTTTTGCGAAGCGGGCACCGGGCCGATGCCCATGATGCGAGGAGGCACACCGGCTGACGCCCCGCCCAGAATGCGGGCGATTGGCGTGAGGCCGTATTTCTTGATGGCTGTTTCCGAAGCGATGATCAGCGCTGCGGCGCCGTCGTTGACGCCAGACGCATTGCCCGCGGTGACCGTTCCGCCCTCGCGCTTGAATGGCGTCCCGAGCTTGGCTAGCGCCTCGATCGTGGTAGCGCGAGGATGTTCGTCTCGATCGACGACAACGGGGTCACCTTTGCGCTGAGGGATCGAAACCGCGACGATCTCTTTGGCAAGTCTGCCATTCTGCTGCGCCGCCGCCGCTTTCTCCTGGGACCTTAGCGCGAAGGCGTCCTGATCCTGGCGGCTGACCTTATAGTCTTCGGCGACGTTCTCGCCGGTTTCGGGCATGGAATCGACGCCGTAGAGCTCTTTCATCACGGGGTTCACGAAGCGCCAGCCGATGGTCGTGTCGTGGATTTCGGCATGGCGCGAGAATGCTGTATCCGCCTTGGGCATGACAAATGGCGCGCGCGACATGGTTTCGACGCCGCCGGCGATCATCAGTTCGGCCTCGCCAGCCTTGATCGCCCGCGCAGCCGCGATGATGGCGTCCATCCCGGAGCCGCACAGCCGGTTGATCGTCGTGCCCGGCACGCTTGCCGGCAGGCCGGCGAGAAGGAGCGACATGCGGGCAACGTTGCGATTGTCTTCGCCCGCCTGATTGGCGCAGCCGAAAATGACATCGTCCACCGCTTCCCAATCCACCGAGACGTTGCGCGCAATCAGCTCGCGCAGAGGGACAGCACCGAGATCGTCGGCGCGCACGGAGGCGAGCGCCCCCCCGAAGCGGCCGATCGGCGTGCGGATATAGTCGCAGATATAGGCTTCGGTCATGCTTCACCTCCCGAAAGCGTCGGCACGATCAGATCAAGGACCGGCCCGTCCATATGCAGCCTTGCGCCGGTCATGGCTTGCAGATCCTCGATCGCCAGATCCGGCAGCTTTTCCCGAAGCACAAAACGGCCGTTGGCGATATCGACCACCGCGTGGCTGGTGTAGACACGGGTGATGCAGCCAACGCCTGTCAGCGGGAAGGTGCATTTCTCGACCAGCTTCGGCTCGCCATTCTTGGTCACGTGTTCGGTGATGACGAAGACCTGCCGGGCGCCGTGCACTAGGTCCATCGCGCCGCCCACGGCGGGCACGCCCTTGGAGCCCACCCGCCAATTGGCGAGGTCACCGTTCTCGGCAACCTGGTAGGCACCGAGGATCGCGACATCGAGATGGCCGCCGCGTACCATGGCGAAACTGTCGGCGTGGTGAAAGAAGGCGGCGCCAGGCTTCAGGGTCACGGCGCGCTTGCCCGCGTTGATCAGATCCCAATCCTCTTCGCCAGCCGGCGGCGCCTCGCCGAAGTCGAGGACGCCGTTCTCCGTATGAAAGATCGCCTGTCTGCCGGGCGGCTGGTAGCGTGCCACCATCTCGGGAAAGCCGATGCCGAGATTGACATAGGCGCCGTCGGCGATGTCCTGTGCGGCACGCCAGGCCATCTGTGCGTTCGAGAGCTTGTTTTCGTTGCTCATGGGCGTGTCGCTCCCTCGCGGATCAGCTCTTCTTCCTGTTTGGGATTGGTAATCTCGACGACGCGATCGACGAAAATGCCGGGGGTCACGACGTGCTCGGGGTCGATGCCGCCGGGGGGCACGAGGCTCGAAACCTGGACGATCGTCTGCTCTGCCGCCATGCACATCAGCGGATTGAAATTGCGGCCGGCCTTGCGATAGGTGAGGTTGCCGTGGGTGTCGCCGACATGCGCCTTGACGATCGCGAAATCGGCCTTCAGCCAGCGCTCCTGCACATACGGCCGACCGTCGAACTCGGCGATGACCTTGCCTTGTGCAAGTTCGGTTCCATAGCCTGTCGGCGTATAGAATGCCGGGATGCCGGCGCCGCCGGCGCGGATCCGCTCGGCAAGTGTTCCCTGCGGCACAAGCTCCAGCTCGATCTCGCCAGCAAGATATCGGTCCGTGAAGGCGCGCGGGTCGGACGAGCGGGGGAAGGAGCAGATCATCTTGCGGACCATGCCCGCATCGATCATCGCCGCGATGCCAATCCGTCCATTGCCGGCATTGTTGTTGATAACGGTCAGGTTCCTTGGCCCCTTGTCGATCAGGGCGTGGATCAGTTCGATCGGGGCGCCGGAGCCGCCGAAGCCGCCGATCATCACGACCGCTCCATCGCCAATCCCGTCGACCGCTTCGGCCGCGCTTCGCACTGTCTTGTCCATTGATCCTCCATCACCGCCTGTCACCGGCAGCACGTCGATTTGTAGGGGAGGGCGGTGTGGACGGCAATCGTGTTTGTGCGGTATGTAATATTTGTTCGAATATCGCACATTGGAGACGGCACATGCAGGTGAAGGAACGTGACATCATGGGTGGCCTCGCCAAGGGGCTGAAGGTGATCGAGGCGTTCACCGCCGAGCACCCGCGTCTCAGCATCTCTGAGGCTGCGGACATATCGGGCTACGACCGCGCGACGACACGGCGATGCCTGCTGACGTTGGCGGAACTTGGCTACTGCGCCTATGACGGCAAGTATTTCACGGTGACGCCGCGCGTGTTGCGCCTTGGAACCGGATGCCTCGCCTCCATGCCGTTGCCGCGCATCGTCCAGCCATGGCTGGACCGGTTGTCGGAGGAGATTGGCCAGAGCACCTCGGTCTCGATCCTCGATGATGCCGAGATCGTCTACGTGGCGCGCGCGTCGCAGCGCCGGGTCATGTCGATCGCATTGATGCCGGGATCGCGGCTTCCAGCCTATTGCACGTCGATGGGACGCGTTCTTTTGGCTGCACTTCCTTCGGAGCGGGCGCTGGAGTTGCTCTCGGCCGAACCGCTTGTGCAAAGAACGGCGAGAACGCAGACGCATGTCGGGGAGCTCCAACGCATCCTGCAGGACGTCAAGGCCGCCGGCTACGCCTCCATCGACCAGGAGGTCGAGATCGGCCTTCGCTCGGTCGCGGTGCCGCTGGTCGGTGCGCGCGGGCAAACGCTGGCGGCGCTGAATGTCGGGCTTGCGGCGACGGAAGAGCCGATGGAGGCAATGGTGTCGCGTTATCTTCCGGCGCTGCTGCGAATAAAGGCCGAGCTGAGCGGAATTCTGGTTTAGGGCTCAGCTATCCTGCTTCAGCAAACCGCGCGCCAGCGCATGCTCGACACCGCCTTCGATATGTGCGGCAAGGATCTGCTTGGCCGCGTCGGCATCGCGTTCAAGCGCGGCATCGAGAAGCGCCTGATGCTCGCGTGACGCGACGTCGCCGCGGTAGGATAGTGCGACCATCTGATAGCGCAGATACTTGTCGAAGATGACCGAGTGCGTCTCGATCAGAAGCTTGGAGCCGCAGGCCGAAATCAGCGCCTGGTGAAACTCCCAGTCATATCGCTTCCAGTCCTCCGCCCGGCTCGCGTCACCGGTCGCCATCAGTCGTTCCAGGCTGGCGAGCTTGTAGTGGGCGGATACGAGGCGCGCTTCCCACTCCATGTCGCCTTGCGCGAAGGACTGCTCCAGCGCATGCGTCTCCAGAAGCAACCGCAAGGCGGCGATCTCCTTGAGGTCGGCGACGGAGACCGGGCACACCTGGAATCCTCGCTGCCCTTCCGCGAGCACCAGCCCCTCCGAGGAAAGACGGTTCAGGATCTCACGCAACGTGCTGATCGAGGTCTCGTAGGATTCTTTCAGCGCATCCAGCTTCAATTTCTGGCCCGGTGCGAGCCGGCCGAAGATGATGTCGGCACGGATGCGGCGGTAGCTGCTCTCCGCGATGGTCTCGTTTTCTGTCTGCTGCAACATCACGATGCTCTGCTATTTCGATGCGAACTGTGCCGTGCACGTTACCTCATTGTCACAGCCGCTGAAATCCTATCGTCTGCCATATTTAAGAAAGACATAGGAATGGCAATCTGCTGTATGATTTTCCAAGTCATGGCGACTGGAGCCCGCGTAACGCAATGCTGAAGAAAACGGGAGAGACGGCCGAAACCGTCAGTGAGGTCGTCTTTCGGCAGATCCGCCAGGATATCATTTCCGGCATCTTGCCGCCGGGATCCAAGATCAAGCTGGAGCAGGCGCGCGAACGCTATTCGATCAGCGTCTCGCCGCTGCGGGAAATCCTCAGCCGCCTGACGACGGAAAATCTCGTCGTCGCCGAGGGGCAAAAAGGTTTCGAGGTCAGCCCGGCGTCGCGTCGCGAACTGCTCGAGCTTGCTGACCTCAGGGTGGTGCTCGAAACCCATGCGCTCGATCTCGCCTTCGCCGCTGGCGATCTCGAGTGGGAGGCCTCCATCGTTGCGGCGCACCACAAGCTCGCGGCTGCTGAACGGCGGCTTCTTGCCGGCGATGCCTCGCGCACCATCGAATGGGTTCGCTATGACTGGGAGTTCCACCAGGCGATCGTCTCGGCGTGCAACTCCGCGACGCTGATGACGACGCTCTCGTCGGTCTTCGACCGCTTTTTGCGCTATCACATGCTGGCGGAGAGCTTCCGCGGCAAGCCGGTGGTCGAGGATCACCGGGCGCTCTTCGATTTCGCGCTTCGGCGGGATGCGGAACAGGCAAAGGCCGTGATCCGCCGGCATGTGCATAGCGGCGTCGAGCACATTCTGAAGAGCGGCATCGTCGCCTGATCGCGTGCTATTCCCGGCCTAGTCGCTATCGCGCGGCAGGCCCTCCGGGCGCATCTGCTTCTTCAGCGCCGCGATGCGGAAAATGGCATTGGCCGCGCCATATCCTCGATAACCCTTGCGCTCGACGATCTCGAAGAAGAAGCCCTCACCGTAGGTGCCGCTGTAGAGCTGGAGATATTCGCCGTGCTCATCGCGGTCGTAGAGAATGTTGTGTTCCTTCAGCCGTTCGGTGAGATCGGGATCCAGCCCGAAACGCGCCTCAACATCCCCGTAGTAGTTCGGCGAAATGTGCAGCGGCTTGAAGCCGGCCTTTCGCAATGCTTCGGCGGTGGCGAAGATATCGTCGGTACTGAAGGCAAGATGCTGGATGCCCGAGCCGAACTTTTCCGCGATGAAATGGCCGGCGAGCGTCCGCCTGTTTTCCGCGCCGTTGAGCGTGATCCGCAGCGATCCCTCTTCGTTCTCGACCACCTGGCTGCGCACGACGCCACCGGGATCGATGATATCGACCATCGGCGTCTTCTCGGTCGCGAAGATCGACGTGTAGAAGAGCAGCCAGGTCAGCATTTCGTCGTAGGCGACGGTCTGCGCGATGTGGTCGATGCGCAGCAGACCCGCGCTTGAGGCCGATTGCTGTTCATCGAGGGGGGTGAAGTCGACTTCCGCGAAGCGGCCGAGCGGCGAGGCTTCGTCGATCAGATAGACGATGCCGCCGCCCACACCCCGGATTGCCGGCAGCTCAAGTTCGCCTTCGGCGACCGGCTGCCGGAAGGGTTCGGCATTGAGTGCCACCGCGCGCCGGTGGGCCTCCCAGGCATCGTCCACCACGAGCGCGAATGCATAGGCGAGCGTCCCATGGACGGCGTATGCCGCATTGGCGAAACCCGCCTGGTCGATATTGACGAGAATGCGGATGCCGCCCTGTTCGTAGAGGCTGACATCCTTGCTGCGATGCTTGGCCGTCTTGCGAAAGCCCAGCACCTCGAGGATGCCGATCAGCTCGGCCGCATCGCCTTCATCGGCCGTAAACTCGACGAAGCCCACGCCCTTCACCGTCGCGCGCGGCGGCATGGGCTTTCCAATCGGGTTGTCGCCGCCGAGGCTACGGCGCACCTGATCGCCCAGATAGATCAGCGAACGGTGGCCGTCGGCGGCGATTTCGCGCGTGGAGCCGCCACGGAACTGGTCGTTAAAGATCTCCAGCGAATAGTAGCCGTCATAGCCGGTCGCGGCGATCGCGGACGTAAAGGCGGTCACCGGTAGGTCGCCTTCACCGGGCATGTTGCGGAAGTGTCGCGACCAGTAGAGCAGATCCATGTCGATCTGCGGCGCGTCCGCCAGCTGGACGATGAAGATCTTCTCCTTCGGGATGGAGCGGATGGAATTGATGTCGATCTTGCGCGACAGGCTATGAAAGCTGTCCAGCACCAGGCCGATATTGTCGTGGTCGGCACGACGCACAATCTCCCAGGCGTCGCGGTGGTCGTTGATGTGGCGCCCCCATGCCAGCGCCTCGTAGCCGACGCGCAATCCGCGCGCTGCTGCGCGTTCGCCCAGTTCGCGGAAGTCTGCCGCGGCGCGGTCTATACCGCCGAGCGAGGCGGAAGAGACGTTCGAGCAGACGAGCACGAGGTCCGTGCCAAGCTGCTGCATGATATCGAACTTGCGTTCGGCGCGGTCGAAGGTGCGGCTGCGCAGCGGTTCCGGCATGCCCTCGAAATCACGGAATGGCTGGAACAGCGTGATCTTCAGGCCGAGATCGCGGGCCATCTTGCCGACATCGGCGGGGCTGCCGTCAAAGGCCAGGAAGTCGTTCTCGAAAATCTCCACGCCATCGAAGCCCGCCCGCGCGATCGCTTCAAGCTTCTCCGGCAGCTCGCCGCTGATCGAAACCGTCGCTATCGAGGTCTTCATCTCGCTTATCCTCCCTGGCCGATATCGTCGTGATAATCATTATGACGAATGTCGTGAGAAGTTCAATTCAACGTTTGAAAATGGAAGTCTCATACGATTTGAAAAAACTATGTTGATTTATCGGTCCGTGTCAGGCAGTTTTGGTCTCACAGTCGGAGGAGAAGGAAGGCTGTGGGGTCGCAACGACCATTGAGGAGGAGAAAAAGATGTTGAAGTCCATGTTGTCACGTCGCAACGCCATGCTTGGCGCGGCCGCTCTGCTCACCGGCATCGCGCTGGCTCAGCCGGCCGCCGCCGTCACCCCGGAAGAAATCAAAGCCCGCGGCAAGCTGATCGTCGGCATCCAGGGCGATAATCCGCCATGGGGCTTCGTTACCAGCGCCGGCAAGCAGGACGGCTTCGATGCCGACATGGGCGCGCTCTACGCCAAGGAACTCGGCGTCGAAGTCGAGTTCGTGCCGCTTGAGGTCAATAACCGCATTCCGGCGCTGACGTCGGGTCGCGTCGACGTTCTCTTCGCGACGATGGCGATGCTGCCCGACCGCGCCAAGGCGGTGCAGTTCAGCCAGCCCTATAATGCCAATGCCATCGTGCTGATCGGGCCGAAGAACAAGTCGATCAAGACGAATGACGACATGGCCAATATGACGATTTCCGTGGCGAAGGGTGCTGCACAGGATACGCAGGTGACCAAGAATGCACCGGCTTCGGCCACCATTCGCCGTTTCGATGGCGATGCGGCCAGCGTCCAGGCACTGGTATCCGGACAGGCCGAGGCACTCGGCGGCAACATCTTCTACATGGATCGCGTCGAGAAGGCGCGCCCCGGTGAGTTCGAGAACAAGCTTGAGTTCCAGAAGCTCTACAATGGTGCCTGCACCCGCCTGGGGGAGAAGGAAATCAACGCCTCGCTCAACACCTTCATCGACAAGATCAAGGCGAACGGCGAGCTGAAGAAGATCTACGACAAGTGGATGAAGGTTCCCGTGCCTGAATTCCCGGCAAGCCTCGAAGGCATTCCCTTCGCTGCAAACTAAGCCCTTCCTGATGGGGCGATGCGACGGCGGCGTCTTGAAGGCGGCCGCCGCCGCTTTGCCGCGGCGATGAATGTCTCGTGCCGAATGCGGGAGCGATGATGAGCAAGACGATCTTTGTACTGAACGGGCCAAACCTCAATCTTCTCGGCCAACGGGAGCCGCATATCTACGGCTCGACGACGCTTGCCGAGATCGAGCAGCGCTGCACGGCCAAGGCGCGCGACCTCGGCTACGAGGTGGATTTTCGCCAGACCAATTTCGAGGGAGCGCTGATCGAAAGCATTCACGAGGCGCGCCGTAAGGCTTGCGGGATCATCATCAACCCGGCGGCTTTCACCTTTACGTCGATCGCGGTTCTCGATGCGCTGAAGACCTTCGATCCGCCGAAGATCGAACTGCACATCTCCAATGTCCATGCCCGCGAGAGCATCTACCACAAATCCCTGATCTCGCCGATCGCGACGGCGATCATGATCGGTTTCGGTGCGGATGGGTACGAACTCGCGATCCAGGCCATGACGCAGTTGGTCGCTCGCAGCCGCTGACCGGACAGGAAAGGCCAGAAGTAACACCATGAACTACACATTGGACTTCACGCCTGTCATCGACGGTCTGCCAAGCCTGCTGCTTGCCTGTCTCGGTACGTTCCTGCTGGCGATCTCGGGCATGCTGCTTGCGGTCCTGATCGGCATCGGCGGCGTCATGCTGCGCGATTCGCGCTTCAAGCCGATACGCTGGCTGGTGATCGGCTTCGTCGAGATCATCCGCAACACGCCGTTCCTGGTGCAGATCTTCTTCATCTATTTCGCGCTCCCGCTCGCCGGCATCAGGCTCGATCCGACTCCGACGGCGATCATCGCGCTCGGCATCAATGGCGGCGCCTACGCGATCGAGATCATTCGCGGCGGGGTGCAGTCCATCCCCGCGGGTCAGAAGGAGGCCGGCCTGGCGCTCGGCCTGCATAAGGCGCAGGTCTTCCGCTTCATCGTGCTGAAGCCTGCGCTAAGGGCGATCTATCCGTCGCTGACCAGCCAGTTCGTGCTTTTGACGCTGTCTACCAGCATCTGCTCGGCGATCTCGGCCTACGAACTGACCTCGGTCTCGCAAAGGATCGAGTCGGAAAGCTTCCGCAGCTTCGAGGTCTACTTCACTGTCACGGTTTTCTACCTCGTGATCTCCTGGGTGATGATGCGCCTCTTCGGGCTCTTCTCATCCCGCTACTTCAATTACCCGGTCAAGTAGGAGGCTCCCATGGGTCGCGATGAATTCATCTTCCTGCTGATCGGTCTGAAATGGACGGTGGTGTTGTCCGTCGTCGGTTTCATCTGCGGTTCGATCGGCGGGCTTATAATCGCGCTGCTGCGGACCTGCGGCTCGCCGCTTCTGGAGCGGATAACGGCCGGATATATCGGGGTGTTTCAGGGCACGCCGCTCCTGATGCAACTCTTCGTCGTCTATTACGGGCTGGCGCTGGTGGGCCTGAAGCTCGACGCGTGGCTCGCCGTCGCAATCGGTCTCACGCTGCATGCCAGCGCCTATCTCGGCGAAATCTGGCGCGGCTCGATTGAGGCGGTGCCGCGCGGCCAGACCGAGGCCGCCAAGGCGCTCAGCATCAAATACGTCTCGCGCATGAAGGACGTGATCCTGCCGCAGGCGATCCGCATCTCGCTGCCGGCGACGATCGGCTTCCTGGTGCAGCTGATCAAGGGGACGTCGCTCGCCGCGATCGTCGGATTCACCGAACTGACGCGTGCCGGCAACATCATCTCCAACCAGATCTTCGAGCCGCTGACGGTCTTCGGCATCGTCGGCATCCTCTATTTCATCATGTGCTGCCCGCTGACGATCCTAGGCGCCCGCCTCGAGCGGCGCTTCGCGATGTCGGCGCGCTGAGTGCGCCTGCCTGTCCGGGAGAATTGAACCATGACCACTGTGTCGACAACGACGACCACCGAACCGATGATCCGCCTGGCGCAGGTCGAGAAATGGTTTGGCGCCTTTCAGGCATTGCACGATATCAACATGGATGTCCGCCAGGGCGAGCGGATCGTACTCTGCGGCCCCTCGGGCAGCGGCAAGTCGACGCTGATCCGCTGCATCAACCACCTGGAGAGCTATGAGAAGGGCGAGATCCGCGTCGGCGGCACGCTGCTTGGCCACCGCTCCAAGGATATCGACGCCATCAGGCGCGACGTCGGCATGGTGTTTCAGCAGTTCAATCTCTTTCCGCATCTGACCGTGCTGCAGAATTGCATGCTGGCGCCCATGCGTGCGCTCGGCCTCGGCAAGGCGGAAGCGGAGGAGCGCGCACGCAGCCTGCTCGACCGCGTCAAGATCCTCGAACAGGCCGAGAAATATCCGGCGCAGCTTTCCGGCGGCCAGCAGCAGCGCGTGGCGATTGCGCGTGCGCTCTGCATGCGGCCGAAGGTGATGCTGTTCGACGAGCCGACATCGGCGCTCGATCCTGAGATGGTCAAGGAAGTGCTCGATACGATGATCGGCCTCGCGGAGGAGGGGATGACGATGATCTGCGTCACCCACGAGATGGGCTTTGCGCGTCAGGTCGCCGATCGCGTCATCTTCATGGCGAGCGGCGCGATCGTCGAGGAGGCACCGCCCGCCACATTCTTCAGCAATCCAAGGCACGAGCGTACGCGCAAGTTCCTTGGCGAAATTCTGCGTCACTGAAAGTTTTCGGCATGATTTCCGGCACCACCAGGATCATCGCCCATCTGGGCTATCCGACGGAGACCTTCAAGTCGCCGCTGATCTACAACCCCTATTTCGAAAAGCACGGCATCGACGCCGTGGTCGTTCCCATGGGTTGTCGCGCGGAGGACTTTCCGGATTTTCTGAGGCTTGTGTTCCGCCTGTCGAACATCCACGGCGCACTGATCACCATGCCGCACAAGGTGACCACCATGGGCCTGCTCGACGAACTGTCGACGCGCGCCCAGGTCGCCGGCGCCTGCAATGCCATCCGGCTGGATGAACACGGCCGGCTGATCGGCGACATGTTCGATGGCGAGGGTTTTGTGCGAGGCGTGCTGCGCAAGGGCAGGCGGGTATCTGGCGCCGATGTCCTCGTCGTCGGCTCCGGCGGCGTCGGCTCGGCGATCGCCGCATCGCTTGCCGCTGCCGGCGTTCGAAGGATCGCGATTTTCGACGCGAACACGGCGGTCATGGACGGGCTGATGGGACGGCTTCGTCAGCATTATCCCGACGTGGACGTCACGGCCGGCTCGTGTGATCCTGACAAATTCGACATCGTGGTGAACGCGACGCCGCTCGGCATGAAGAGCGACGATCCGTTGCCGATCGATGTGTCGCGGCTGTCTCCCTCAACCTTTGTGGGCGAGGTCGTGATGAAGCAGGAGATCACGCCCTTTCTCGAGGCGGCGCGCGCCGCCGGCTGCGACTTCCAGGTGGGCACCGACATGCTGTTCGAGCAAATCCCCGCCTACCTCGAGTTCTTCGGCTTCCCGACCACAACGGCCGATGAGCTCAGATCCGTTGCCCGCATCGGCTGATGTTGGTCGGGGTGCGAATGAAGCCGCCGCCAGTCAAATCTGTGACCGTATCTCGTCAGCAATCGTATGGAGGTGTTCCGAGCCGATTGCGCCGACGAGGCTATAACCGAGGCCGTTCCTGGCCCAGCTCCATCCCCGAATGTCGTGCTGGTCGCTTGCGACCATGGGCTTGTCCTGGTCGACCTGCATGCGCCGGGTCAGCATCACCAATCGGTTCCCCTTGTCGTCGTCATACATCAGCATGAGCCCGGATCCATGCGGCGTCGGGACAACGCGGCCGCCCATCAGGCGGTAGCCGGCCTTGCTGAGATCGGGGATGATCGCCGAGCCACCGATCGTCACGGAAACCAGGTTTTTCAGATCATCGCTGCCATCAGCCCTGACCTCGACCGGTCGCAGGCGATCAGCGGCAAAGGCGCTGTAACTTGCTGATGCTTCCTGCGCCAAGGCGGCGACACCTTCTGTTGGAGGCATGCTGTAGCCCTTCAGCAGCCAGCCGCCAGAGGCGCCGATCGCCAATAATACGACGGCGGCGGCCACCATTGGCGCAATCCGAATTTTGTTGGTCGGGCGCTTTCTGTCGATGATGCTGGCGAGGTTCAGCCGGCTTGGGATAGGTTCGGCTGCGATCGGAGCCAGGGCCGATCTAAGCGCCGTAGAGCCTTGCTGATAGGCGGAGACACGTGTCGCGGCATCCTCGTTCGTTTCAAGGAATGAAGCCACGTCCTGATGCCGTTCTGCATCCAAGGCGCCGTCGACAAAGGCCTGAAGGTCATCCTCGTTGATCGGTCTATTCGTCATTTGACCCTCCGGATAAATGGACCAACAGGTTTGGCGCTCGTTGGTTTGGTCTCAAGGATAAGCCTCAGCTGCTCGCGTGCACGAGACAAACGCGACATCACGGTTCCGACGGGCACGTCGAGGACGGTAGCCGTCTCCGCATAGCTCAGGTCCTCGACCGCGACCAATAGCAGGATGCTCCGATAGTCCGGCGGCAGCCGCTCGATGGCGGCAAGAACGTCCTGGCCAAACAACGTGCTGTCCTGGCTGGCATTCACCGCCATTGTCGCCTCCGGCATCTCCTCGATCGTGACGATGCCGGCGCGCCTGACGTCCTGGCGTATTTTGTTGACCGCAAGATTGTGAAGGATCGCGAATACCCAGGAGCGGGCATTTGCATCGCGTCGGTGCGTCCAGTTCGTGACGACCCGCTCGAGGCAATCCTGGACGATATCGTCAGCCGCTTCGCGATCGCGGATCAGGCCGCGCGCGTATCGCCTCAGCGCCGGGATCATTGGCTCCACCTGCGTCAGCAGATCATCCATCTCTCAAATCCTCGGGGGTGAATGGCCCGCAGTCAAGCTGCGGGCCACCGGTTTACCCCAGTCGGGTCACATCAATCGCCCTGCACCTGCAGGACCTTGCCGGGCTTGCCGTCGACCGATGAGGCGACGACGATATACTTGCGCTCATCCTTGTGCTTGGATTCGACGATCTGCCGGATCGGGCCGACCGCGTTGACAATCGCCGAGCCGGCCGGGTTCGTCATGAAGTTCGACAGGCCCTGGAGCGGTCCGCTGCCGTCCGCCTTGTCGGAGAGTGCCAGCACGTACATCGTCTTCGGTTCCAGCCCGGTCACAGATGCCTGCAATACCTGCGTCAACCCCTGGTCGAAGAGCGTGACACTCGTCGGCGCCGTCTTGCCCTTGTCGCCCTTTGCCGACAGCGTCAGATGAGCGGCGACGCCTGCCGTTCCGAGCGGCTGCAGGTTCTGCATGCCATCGCCCTCAGGAACGGCATTGGGCACATAGTTGACGGCTTGCGCCGCCTGGCCGATCGGGATCGTCGCGATCACCTTGTTGGTCAGCGTGTCGATCGCGGCCATCGCATCGGCGTTTTCCAGGCCGACATAGACGCGCGTGCCGTCGCCGGAGGGCCAGACACCGTGTGGCAGGTTGCCGACGGGGATGGTCGCGACCTGTTCGAAATTGTCGGTGCGGAAGACCTTCACCTGGTTGAGGCCGCCAACGGTGATGTAGGCGAAGCTGCCGTTCTTGTTGGTGACGAGGTTGACGTGGTTGGTGATCGGGCCGGTGTCGATCGTCTTGATCAGATCGAAGGGCGGCTGCGCATTGAAGACCTGCGTCTTGCCGATGTCCTTGAGCGTGAACCAGACCTGTTTTCCATCAGGCGATGCCGCGATATTCGGGCAGAAGGGGCTTGCCTGCTTCACGTGGCCGACGATCTGGTGATCGGCAACGGTGACGACGACGGTCTCGGGATTGAAGGACGAGCAGATGTAGCCGTACTTACCGTCAGGCGAGAAGATTTGCATGCCGGGACCTGCCGGCACCTTGATCTGCGTCTTCTCCCCGAATGTGGCGGCGTCGATGACGGAGATATAGTCCTCGCCGCGGACCGTCACCCAGACCTCTTTACCGTCGGGCGTATAGAATGCCTCGTGCGGCGAGCGGCCGACATAGGTGGTGTGCTTCACCTCGTTCGTTGCGGTATCGATGAAGGTCACAGAGTTCGAGCCGATCGAGACCACCGCGATTGTCTTCTTGTCGGGCGAAAAGCCCATGCCATGGACCAGCACCTGACCCTTGTAGAGCGGCGAGAGGTTGCCGGGCTGGGGGTCGCCGAGCTTGATGACGCCGAGAAGCTTGTTGGTCGCAGGATCGGTCACCGACACGGTATTGGAGAATTGCTCGGCGGCATAGACGCGGTCCTTGCTGCTGACGGGGATGTCGGGATCAGCGGCGGCAAAGGGGGCCTGTCCGGCGAGGACGGAAAAAGGCAATAGCATGCTGCCCGCCAGCAAGCTGGCGGCAAAAGATGTACGAATGTTCATTGGGAGGACCTCTGGGTTACATCTTCATGTTGGGGTCCATGCCCTGCATGGTCTTGCTGGACGTGGATCCGGTGGGGGTAGTCTCCGGTGCGACCTGGGTTGGGGCCGATTCGGATGGGGGGAGCGGATCGCCGATCGCAAGCTTCATGGCCGCGATCTCCTGCTGCTGATCCACGATAATCTCCTGCGCGATGCGCTTGAGCTGCTCGTTCTTGCCGTATTTGAGGACGGCTAGCGCCATCTCGATGGCGCCCTGGTGATGGGGCGTCATCATCGCCACGAAGTCGCGGTCGACATCGCCTGATGGCTTGACCTCCATGTCCGCCATCATCTTGTCCATGGCCGCGTCGTTCTCCGCGAGGTAGGCCGCCTCAGGCCCGGCGTCATCCATCTGCATCGCCGAATGATCGTGCTGCGAGGGATCATGGGCGAAGGCGGCGCAGGCGCCCGCAGTTGCGAGGATGGTGGCCGCAAGGATCATCGATTTTCGGGAGGACCAGAGGTTCATCGGCTTCTTCCTTGTTGTTACATCGAGGTAGACACCCGGGCGCAGATTCTATTCCCGAGCGGCGTAACTTTTTTTCACGCGTGCTGGAGCGACGCCGCGAGATTGCCGAGCACTCCAAGCTGGCCGAAGATGATGGTCGCGGCGGTGTAGCAATGGAAGGACGTCACCTTGCCATCCTTCAGATGGAAGACGTCACAGCATGGTGCGTGCATTTCCTTGCCTGTGGCCGCGATCGTGCCGGCTGCCAGCGCGAGAGGGCCGGTATGGGTGCCGTTGAGGGTTAGTTCCACGATGACCACGTCGTCGGTCACGTAGAAGTTTCCGAGCTCGCGGTGCATGTCATGAAAGGCGGTGGCGTAGATGTCGACCGTCTTGCCGATATCGGCGCCGTAATACTTCGCGCCGGCCGACACGTCCCAGAAATAGCCGCCCTCGGCGAAGAGGGCGACGAATGCCGCTACGTCCTTCACTTCTGCAGTCCGGTAGAGTTCGCGGATGATTTCTTCGTTGGTAGGCATGTTGGTTCCTTGGCTTTGCTGGAGCTGGATCAGCGGATGGATTTGAAGGCCTTGCGCATTTCCTGCGCGAAGAGGTCGGGCTGTTCGAAAGCGGCGAAGTGACCGCCCTTGTCGACCTCGTTCCAGTAAAACAGGTTCGGCCAGTGGGCTTCCGCCCACGCCTTCGGCGCGCGGTAGATCTCTTTCGGAAAGATCGTGGCTGCCATCGGCAGTTCGATCCGGCCAGCGTCGAAGCCGCCGCCGTTGCGGGCGTTTTCCCAGTAGATGCGAGCGGATGAGGCGGCGGTGTCCGTAAACCAGTAGAGCGAGATGTCATCGAGCATCTCATCGATCGTCAGCGCGTCTTCCGGCTCGCCGCGATTGTCCGTCCAAGCCTGGAATTTCTCGTAGATCCACGTCGCCTGGCCGACGGGTGAATCGGCGAGCGCATATCCGATCGTCTGGGGCCGGGTCGCCTGCTCCTTGAAGTAGCCGAACTGATCGTTCGCGAACTTCATCGCCGCGTCCATAGCGGCCTTTTCCTCAAGCGTCGGGTTCTCCGGGAATTTTTCCGGAAAGACGAGCGGCCAGTTCACATGCGCTGCCACGAGCCCTTCGGGGCGGACATGGCCGAGCGCATGGGTGACGCCCGATCCCCAGTCTCCGCCTTGCGCAACCCACTTGTCGTAGCCGAGGCGTTTCATCAGCGTGGCCCAGGCATTGGCCGTCCGAACGACTGTCCACCCTTCCGAGGCCGGCTTGTCGGAGAAGCCGAAGCCGGGCTGCGAGGGAATGACGACATGGAACGCGTCCTCGGCCGTGCCGCCGTGCGCGGTCGGGTCGGTGAGGGGGCCGATGACCTTGAGGAACTCGACGACCGACCCCGGCCATCCATGGGTGAGAATGATCGGTAGCGCGTTCTCATGCTTCGATTTCACATGGATGAAATGGATGCCGAGGCCATCGATGCGGGTGCGATACTGCGGAAATGCGTTGATACGCTTCTCAAATTTTCGCCAATCATATTTGCGCTCCCAATAGGCGACCAATGATTTCGCCTTGTGGAGCGGAACACCTTGCGACCAGTCCGAGACGGTTTCCTGATTGGGCCATTGCGTATTCTTGAGGCGGCGCTTCAGGTCATCGATGGCGGCTTGCGGAACGGAAACCTTGAAAGGCGTGATCGCGTCGGTTGCCGGCGGAAACGATAGCTCCTCCTGCGCCGCAACCGCCTGGGATGTCAGCGAGGCTACGGCGGGTGCTGCCAGAGCGAACTGAAGAATACGCCGGCGCGTGGCGACGGTCGATGGGGCGGTCATTTCTTATTCCTCGATTTGATTGCTGTTTGAGCCCGCTCTCGAGCTTTGCGGGATCGGAAGCGTCCGCTTGGGTCACGATCCGATCCCAATGGTGTCAGGAGACGCGGCCGCGTGGGTCGTCGATGTGCTGCTTTGCGACATCGTAGCGAATACCCTGTCGGTCGAGGATCCGGACATTCTTCACGACAGTGCTCAGAGCCTTGAGGAAGATCGGCGAGTTCTCGTGCGCTTCGTAGGCGGCCTCGTCTCTCCAGCCCTCGACAAGGTGGAAGGTGTTCGGATCCGTCAGATCCTGCGCGACGGCGTAGAAGACGCATCCGTCGATCTCGGCCGCCGCCGTCATGTCAGGGATCACCGCGTCGATGAAGGTCTGTCGATCATCCGGGTGAACGCGATAATAGGCGCTGACGAGCATGTTCGTCGGCAGTGTCTTGTCGTGGTCGGCCATGGCCGTTTCTCCTTTGGCTGGCTGATGATGTATTTCCGTTGCGCGGCGCCTAGCGTGACGCGATCAGAACCGTGCCGGATTTGCCTGGCTTTTCGACCAGTGCGGCAGCCTTGCCGACATCCGCGAGATCGAACGTCTGCTCGACCTGAAAGAGCTCCGGCTTGCCGGCTGCGAGCTCAAGCGCGAGCTTCAGATCGGCCTTGCGGACGTCTACAGGCAAGCCAGCCCACCGCCCGACCGTGACGCCCGACAGCCGGATGTCGCGTGTCGAAAAGTAAAGCGCGGGGACAGAGATCGGCTGTCCGGAAAGATCGCCGTAGGAAACCAGGCTACCGCCTTGGGCGAGCAGGCCGACCGCCGCACTGGCCGTTTCGCCGCCAACAGGGTCGAGCACGACGCCGATGGGATGGCCGTCGGCGGCTGCAACGACCTTGTCCTGCCAGCCCGGCTTGTCGGTGGAAACCACCGGCAGATCCGGAAACACGACGTTGAGTTCGTTCACGCCGGCTTCCCGTCGGACGACGCCGACGACGTCGAAACCGCGATCGAGAAGCAGTCCGATCACCAGTCTGGCGACCGCGGAACCGGCGGCGGTGAGAACGACGACGTCGCGGCCCGGCTTCGCGCCGGATGTCTCGACGGCCCGCAAGAGAAGCGCCGTCGTCAACGGATTGACATGTAGCTGTGCCGCGACTTCGTCCGATACGTCATCAGGAATTTCGGTGACGTATTCAGCCGGGACGATTGCCTTTTCGCTCCACGCGCCTCGGCCGGGGAAGAAGGCGACGCGGGTGCCTGGCTTCAGATCGACGCCACTGCCGGCTTCCTCGACGATGCCGTAGCCTTCGAAGCCGACGCGCACGCCCTCTTTCGGTACGACTGCTCCCGGCTGGTAGCGTCCCGATATACCGAGAAGATCGCCGTGGTGAACTGGCCGGAGAAGCACCCGGATCAGCACTTCGTTGTGGTCTGGATGCTTGGGATCTTCGACGTCGACTGCCTGAAGAACGTCCTCAGGCTTCCCATGCTTGAAATAGACTGCGGCACGCATCGCGGGCTCTCCTTGAGAATGTGAAGTGGAGCGGCTGTTCGCCGCTCCTGCTGTGGGGTTAGACCTGAGCCTGGCCGCCATCGGCGAAGAGCTCTGCGCCGTTGACGAAGCTCGCATCGTCGGAAGCGAGGAACAGGGTTGCCTTGGCGATCTCCTCGGATTCGCCTACGCGGCCGAGCGGGATGCGAGAGGCGAGATAGTCGAGCAGGCCTTGCTGCTGTTCCTTGTCGTCGCCGGCGAGTTCGACGAGGCCAGGCGTGCGTGTGGCGCCGGGCGAGACAACGTTGACGCGGATGCCGGTGCCCTTGAGATCAAGCGCCCAGGAACGGGCGAGGTTGCGGACGGCGGCCTTGGAGGCGGAGTAGACGGAGAAGGCAGCCGTGCCTTCGGTGCCGGCGGTCGAGCCGGTCAGCACGACCGAGGAACCCTTGCCCAAAAGCGGAAGCGCCTTCTGTACCGTGAAGATGACGGCCTTCACGTTGCGGCCGAAGGTGTCGTCGACCTGTTCCTCGGTGATCTGGCCAAGCGGAAGCATGCTGCCGCCACCGGCATTGACGACGAGGGCGTCAAGGCGACCCTGTTCCGCCTTCACCTGGGCGAAAAGCTTGTCGAGATCCGCATTGCTCGATGAGTCGGCCTGCACGCCGACCGCGCCATGGCCGATCTCGGCCACCGCCTTGTCGAGCGCATCCTTGCGGCGGCCGGTGATGTAGACGCGTGCACCTTCGGCGGCGAAGAGCTTGGCGGTCGAGAGGCCGATGCCGCTGGTTGCTCCTGTCACGACGGCGATCTTGTTTTCAAGTCTTTTGGTCATTTTACTCTCCTGATGCTGGGCGCACGAAAGGGTTCAGCCCGAATGCGCGGCCTGTTGAAATTCTGAAACTGTTCGGGAGGTGGCGTTGGCTGCTGGCCTCGTCGCCGTCCGATGAGGAGAAGTTAGTTCGTCAGCTTGGCGGCGAGAAGCCGCTCAGGGTGGAGACATTATCCATGGGGATGGATGGTCTCCGTCGTCACATTGCGTCGGGCATCGACGGCTTCGAATACTTTCGCCGCCCACTCCGTGAAGGCGCGCAGCCGTGGGTTTGGAAAACGGTCGGCCGGATAGACGAGGTGCAGCGGATGATTGTCCGGCTTCCAATCGGGCAGTAACTCGACCAGCGCGCCGCTCTCGAAGTGCGGCCGTGCGAGGAAGCCGAAGCTCTGGCCGATCCCCAGTCCTGATAGCAGCGCATTCAGGTGTGCGGTGCTCTCGTTCACCGAAATGCCGCTTGTTGTCGGGAGATACTCGCTTCGCTCATCGCCGCGCTGGAACCGCAACGGAAACCTCTTGCCAGATGACGCGGAGAAGTAGCTGACGATCCGATGCCTCTCGATATCATCCGGCCGCTCCGGCAACTGTAGGCCATGCAGATAGCTCGGCGACGCGCAAATGACGTAGTCCAGTTCGCACAGTTTCCGCGCCTTCATCGATGAGTCACTCAGCATCCCGCCGCGGATGACGCAATCGATCCCCTCGCTGACGAGGTCGGCGGGTCGATCGCTGACCCCGAGCATGAGGTCAATATCGGGATACTGGTGCTGAAAGTCGGCGAGCGCTGGGATGAGGATCTGGTTTGCCAGTACGGAGCCGATGTCGACGCGCAGCTTTCCCTTGGGCGCGCTGCGGGAGCCGGCGACCGTGCCGTCCATGTCATCAAGATCGGCGAGCAGCTTCAGCGCGCGCTCGTGATAGGCAACGCCCTCGGTGGTCATCGTGACCGACCGCGTGGTGCGCTCGACCAGTTTGGTCCCGAGATGCGCCTCGAGATCCTGCACGAGCTTGCTGACGGAGGATCGGGGCAGGTTCAGCGTGTCCGCCGCCTTGGCGAAAGAGCCGGCCTCGGCGACACGGACAAATGTTCGAATGGCGAGTATCTGATCCACGGGAGGTCCGGCTGCTGGTGATTAGATGATGACCATCTATACCGGATCGCCGAGCTCCGTCATGCAAGTTATTGCTTGATTTGGACAATTGCGCTGTCGATAACGCGCCCGCACCAAAGTTTCTGCTCGTCTGCCAAGGCGATCATCGTCAAAGCGGCTTGTGAATCTGCGGTTGGCCATTGTGGAAACTCGACCGACCGGCTTTCCAGCCGGCGACCACCCGGCCGATTTCGCGCACGGCTGCCTTCGGTCCTGCGGTGTCGATGAGAATGATCGTCGCCTCCTCGCCCACGGTGAGGCCGTAGGGAAGGCCGAGCTGGCGGGCGGCGGATCGCCCGACCATGTCGAATACGCCTGATATCTCCACATCTCGCGAGAGCTGGGAGACGTTGGCATAGAGATTGGCCATCCGGATCAGCGAGGCGTCGCCGTAGGGCGTGAAGGGGTTTAGCACATTGTTGGTCGCAATCGAGGTCACGACACCATGGGCCGCGAGGATATGGGCGGGGGCGACGCCGCGTGGCACCAGATGGTCGTGACCGCGGCCGTTGAGGAAGAGGTCGGTGGCAGGCAGGACGGTCAGCGCGATCCCTGCTTCGGAGAGGTTCTTTGCGATCTCGATTACGGATGCCTCCGGCAATGCCGAGAGGTTGGTGACATGACCGATCGAGACCCGGCCTTGCCAGCCGTGGCGTTTGGTGGCCGCGATGACGGCGGGCAGGTCGGTCTTCTTGGGGTCGAGGCTAAAGTCGAGATGAAAATCGACGGGGACGTCGTGTTTCACCGCGAGTTCGAAGATACTGGCGATGTGGGCTTCAGGATCCAGGTCGGTGTAAGGGCAGCCGCCGATAAGATTGGCGCCATCGGCAAGTGCTGCGTCGAGCATCGCCAAGGTTTCAGGCTCGCTGGTGAGGCCGTCCTGCGCGAAAGCACAGATCTCGATATCGATCGCGAAGGCGTAATCCGCCCTGATGCGCTTGATCGCGTGGAAGGAGCGGAAACCGGCACGCGGGTCGATCTCGACGAAGGTGCGCATCCTTACCGTGCCATGCGAGATCGCCTTCTCGACGACGCGGGCGGCTCGCTCGTAAACGTCGTCCACGGTAAAGCCGGATTTGGCGCGCGCCGTCTCGCGCACCGCTTCGGCGAGCGTTCCCTCGCAGATCGAGCAGCGGTCGAGAATGCAGGCCTTGTCCAGATGCACATGCGTATCCACGAAGCCGCCGAACGCGAAGCTGCCTTTGCCATCGACATCCGAGACGGCATCGCAGCGGAAATTCGGTTCGATCGCGGCGATCAGGCCATCGTGCACCGCGATGTCGACGAGAGCACCATCTTCCTCCACGCGAACATTGCGGATGACGAGGTCGAAAAGATTATCGGACAAACTTCTCATAGGCCGATGGCTCCGCCATCGCTGCGCGGGTCGTGAGCTGCTTGCATTTGTCCGTCTCCATTTATGCGAATGATGCCTGCCTGCCCGCCAAGTGGGCTGAGGGGCGCGATGGTCGCGACTTCGTGGCCCATGGAGCCCAGGGTCGCGAGGGTATCAGCTCCGATATTCTCCTCGATTTTGAGGTTATCGCGAGTATCGGAAAAGGTGCGGCCGAGCAGGAAGCGCGGCCGCGAGAGGGCGGCCAATGGATCAAGCCCATGATCGATCAACAGGCTGAGCAGCAGTGCCAGTGTCTGCGGCTGGCCATCCGCACCCTGTGTTCCGTAGACCAGATGCGGGCGTCCGTCCTTGAGCGCAAGGCCAGGATTCAGCGTGTAGAAGGGCCGCTTGCCGGGCTGAATGAAATTCGGACTGGCGGGATCGGTGCTGAAGGCTGCGCCCCGGTTTTGCCAAAGGATGCCGGTGTCGCCGGCAACAACACCGCTTCCCCAATCGAAATAGATGCTTTGCAGCAGGCAGGCGGCCCGGCCGTCGGCATCGACCGCGGCCAGCAGCGCCGTGTCGCCCTGCCTGTAGGGTACGGGCCAGTCGACGGCGCGGTTGGGATCGATCGCCGAGGCCTTTGCGGCCAGACGCTCAGAGTCTAGAAGCAGTTTCGTTGCATCTATACCAAACTCTGGATCCGCGATCAGATGGCGATCGAGGAAGGCCTGTTTCACGGCTTCCACAAGCGCATGGTAATAGGCAGCGCTGTCAGGTGCTTTGTCCTTCGGCGCCAGCTGCGCGAGGACGGCCATGATGCCAAGGGTGGTCACGCCCTGGGTCGGCGGGGGCGGTGCCAACAGAACGGTGTCGCCATAGGCGAGCCGCACCGGCTCCACCATGCGGGTCCGTGTCGCCGCGAGATCGGCGGCCGTCAGCGGTGAGCCTGCCGCGGCAAGACCTCGAGCGATCCGATCCGCCAACTCGCCCTCGTAAAATTCCCTGGCTCCGTTGGAGGCAATGGCCTTGAGCGTTCGCGCCAGATCAGTTTGTCGCTGGATACCCTCGCGTCGAAAGAGGTCGCGAAAGCCCGGCCATGCCGCGGATTCACCGGCGCGGAAATCATGCCAGAATGTCTGCGACGGGCTGACGGCAAAGCCGTCTTCGGCGAGCGTGATGGCATCGTCGAGCAATGCAGCAAGGTGCTCGGAGCCGCCCCAGACCGTCGTGGAGTGATCGAGCACCTTCTCCCAGCTATCGACCAGGCAGGCGGTTGTCAGCGTCGAATCCGGTCCGCGCGGCGGGATCGCGCCGTCGACCTCGGCCTTCGCGGTAGCCTGGCCGATGCCGAGGAAGGTGCGCGCGTCGCCATTCCGGTCACAGACCATCCAGACGGCGTCACCACCAAGGCCGCAGAAATGCGGGTAGGTGACGGAAAGCGCGGCGCCTGCCGCGACCAGCGCCTCGATTGCATTGCCGCCGCGCGCCAGCACCTTGGCGCCGGCCTCGCTCGCCGCCCAATGTGGCGTCGTCACCATACCGTCGCGCGATTGAGCGACGGCTGTTTCGGTCTGCTGGCTCCGGTAGTTCATTAGCGGACCACGGCTCCGTTCTCTGCAACCAACCGGCCTTCCTTGAAGACCCGGCGCTGCTTCGGAATGGCGACGACTGCTTCCGGGATATGCCCGGCCGCAAGTGTCACGAAATCGGCCTTGGCGCCGATGGCTATGCCATAGCCCTCGAGATTGAGCGCCTTGGCGCCGCCTGCGGTCACCACGTCAAAGGCGGCGGCGAGTTCCGTATCCGTGTAGAAGCCGGAGCGATAGGCGATGATCTCGGCGCGGCGCAGCATGTCGCCATCGCCGAAGGGCCACCAAGAATCGCGGATATTGTCGTTGCCAGAGAAGACCGTGACGCCGGCCGCCCGCAGCAGCGCTACTGGTGGGAAGTTGTGGTTGCCGGGCGCGTTGGTCATGATCGCGACGCCGCTCTTGGCAATGAGAGCGGCGATCTTCTTCAGCGCATCCGGTCCGAGATCGCCGAGGCCATAGGCGTGGCTGACGGCGACATGCCCCTGCATGCCGAGCGCGACTGTTCGGGCGCAGATTTCCTCAATGGTCATCGCGCCCATCGTGCCGGCGTCGTGGAGATGGATGTCGACGTCAACGCCGCGCTTTTCGGCAATCCCGAAGACCACGTCGAGATGCCCCTTGATGTCGCGGTCGAAGGAGAGCGGATCCAGTCCGCCGACAAGATCGGCGCCCATGCCGATCGCCTCGTCCATCAGTTCCGGCGTGCCGGGGCTCTTTAGAATGCCGCTCTGCGGAAACGCCACCAGCTGGATATCGATGATATCCTTGTAGGCCTCGCGTACGGCAAGGATCGTCTCCAGCGATTTCAGCCCCACCGAGCCGTCGACCATCACATGGCTGCGCATCTGCAGCGCGCCGTTTGCGATGCAGAGGTCGAGCTGCTTGCGAGCGCGCTCGTCCATCGGTGCTGCGGCCGCCATGTTCTCGGCCTGGAAGGCGACGCGCTCATGCACGTCAAAGCCGTTGGTGCAGGCTTTGTGCGGAATCCACTTGTCGCCGTAGAAGCTGGTGTCGAGATGGATGTGCCCCTCGACGAAACTTGGGACCAGAAGCGCGCCGGCAATGTCGACGGTCTTGGCGGCGGTCGTGCTCGTGCCGGCCTTGTTGATTGCCGAGATGCGGCCGTCCGAGACGAGGATGTCGTTGAGCGTGCAGTCGGCCAGCTTGGCGTTCGTGAACAGTGTTTCGGTCACCGGGGTCTCCCTTGATGTCTTTGTTCTATCGTCATTTGCGATGCCCCTCCCCAAGGATGAGGGGAGGAGCGATGTCGTGCAATCGGCGCGGCGCCGATCAGTTCTGCGGCAGGGTGCCCTGCACGCCTTCGATCAGCCAGGTCATGCCCTTGATGTCGGCATCAGCGAGTTCCTGGCCCTTGGCGACCTTCACATCGCCCTTCTGATCCTTGATCTCGCCGGCAAAGGGCTTCAGCTTGCCGCTGATGATCGCGGCCTCAGCCGCCTTCATTTCGGCGGCGACGGATTCCGGCAGTTCCGTGTTGCTCGTCGTCATCTTGACGTAGCCGCCCGGTCCGAGGCCGAGCCAGCGACTCTCCGGCTTCCAGTCACCGGCCATCACGGCCTTGGCGGCGTTGATGTGGGCAGCACTCCAGTCCAGTTCGAAGGAAACCAGCTGCTTCTTCTTTACATAGGCCGAGAAATCGCCTGTCGAACCGATCGACCAGACACCCTTTTCCTCGGCGGCCAGTCCCTGCACCGGCGTGTTGGGGCTGCCGGAGATGACGTCGGCTCCCTGTGCGATCAATGCCGCGACGGCGTCCTTTTCCTTGCCGGGATCGACCCAGGCGTTGGCCCAGACAACCTTCAGCGTCACGTCGGGATTGACCGAGCGGGCGCCGAGCAGGAAGGCGTTGAGGCTATAGATGACCTGCGGCACGGGGAAGGCGCCGACCCAGCCGAGAACGTTGGTCTTGGTCGTGCGGCCGGCGGCGATGCCGGTGAGGTAGGTGCCCTCATAGTGCCGTGCTTCGAAGACGCCGAGATTGTTGCCGGCCTCGATGCCGGCGCAGCATTCGAAATGCGACTTGGGCAGCATCGGCGCCAGCTTCTTCAGCGAAGCGTATTGCGAGAAGGTGGTGCCGAAGATCAGCTTGTTCCCCTGGGCTGAAAGCTGGCGGAACAGGCGCTCGCAGTCCTGCACCTGGGCGATGTTTTCGAGCACCGTTACCTTCACCTTATCGCCGAATTCCTTCTCGAGCGCTTTCCAGGCGTTGGCCTGGAAATATTCCCAGCCGGTATCGGAGATGGCGCCCATATGGATGACACCGACCTTGAGCGGTTCTTCGGCGGCGAAAAGCGGTTTGGCGCCCGCGCCGATCGCAAGCGCGCCAGCGGCGCTGGTTCTCAGGAAGTCGCGTCTGGAAAATGTGGTCATTTCGGTTCCCTCTGTTGATGTTTGATCTGGATGATTGGCGGCTGTTTCAGCCCTCGGCGGCAAATGGCTTGCCGAGGGAAGCGGGGACGTTGAGGCGCATCAGTGCGGCGTTGCGCGAGATCAGCACCAGAACAAGGATGGTGACGAGATAGGGGAGGGCGGACATCAGTTCCGACGGCAGGCCGATGCCGGCGCTCTGGGCAAAGAGCTGAGCGATGGTGGCGCCGCCGAAGAGATAAGCGCCAAGGAAGCAGCGTCCCGCCCGCCAGGTGGAAAAGACCACCAGCGCCACGGCGATCCAGCCGCGCCCGGCAATCAGCCCCTCGGTCCAAAGCGAGGTGTAGACGATCGAGACATAGGCGCCCGCGATGCCGGCGCTGGCGCCGCCGAACACCGTGGCGAGATAGCGGATCGTGTTGACGGGGTAGCCGAGCGCATGCGCGGATGTCGGCGATTCGCCGACGGCGCGCAAAATCAGTCCGCTGCGGCTGCGGTTGAGGAAGTACCAGACGCCGGCGAAGAAGGCCCAGGACAGCCACGTCAACGGATGAAGCTGGCCGAGAACGACGCCCAGCAGCGGGATCTTCGTGGCAAGCCTGGATGCCGCCGAAGGCTCGATCACGATCGCCATGCCGATGTAGGGCTTGCCGATGAACGAGGCGAGGCTGGTGCCGAAGATCGTCAACGCCAGCCCGACAGCGATCTGATTGGCGCGGAAGCCGACGGCGAGCACCGCGAACATCAGGGCGAGCAACATCGCCGCAAGCATCGCCGCGACTACGGCGAGCCACAGGCTGCCCGTTGCCATCATGACGATGAAGGCGATCACCGCGCCGATCACCATCATGCCCTCGACGCCCATGTTCAGCACGCCGGAACGTTCCGCGACGAGCTCGCCGAGTGCTGCGTAGATCAGGGGCGTGCCGGCAACGAGCGTGGCGATGAGAATGGGAAGGATCTGGTCCATCAGGCGGCGGCTCCCTGCCGGTTGGAGGGCTGGAAGCGGATGCGGTATTGAATGAAGACATCCGTCGTCAGCAGGAAGAAGAGCAGCGTGCTTTGCAACAGGCCGGTGATCGAAGACGGCATGCCAAGCGACATCTGCGCGACATCGCCCGAGAGGTAGAGCAGCGCCATCAGGAGCCCGGAGAGCAGGATGCCGACCGGGTGCAGCCGCCCGAGAAAAGCGACGATGATCGCCGCGTAACCGTAGCCCGGCGAGGCGGTGGGGAAGATCTGCGCAAGTGGACCGGCAATCTCGCCGACGCCGGCGATGCCGGCCGCGGCCCCGCTTGCCAGCATGCCGATCCAGACCGCGCGGCTGACGCCGAAGCCGGCATAGCGCGCGGCACCTTCGGAAAGGCCAGTGACCTTGAGTTGGAAGCCGGCGAAGCTGTGGTTCATGAACACCCAGCCCGCGATGACCGCGCCGAGCGCGAAGAGCACGCTGACATTCGCGCGGGTATCCTCGATCAGGATCGGGAATAGGGCATCCGGCGCCAGCGGCTCCGACTGCGGGAAGTTGAACCCGGCCGGGTCGCGCCAGAGGCCGAAGATCAGCCAAGAGAGCCAGAGTGCCGCGACATAGTTCAACATCAGGCTGACCAGGATTTCGCTGGCATTGAACTTGACGCGCAACAGCGCGGGGATGGACGCCCAGAAGATGCCGCCAGCGGCGCCGGCGATCACCATCAAGGGCAAAACCCACCAGCCGCCGGCCGGGCCAAACTTCAGCGCGACATAACCGGCGAATATGACGCCTAAGGTCAGCTGCCCTTCGGCGCCGACGTTCCAGATGCCGGCACGAAAGCCGATCGCCAGCCCGACGCCGATCAGCACCAGGGGGGCGGCCTTGATTAGGAGCTCACCGAAGCCATAGAGATCGGCGAGTGGCGCGGTCAGGAAGGTGATCAGTGCTTCAAGTGGGTTCTGGCCGGCGAGCGCGAAGAGCGCCATGGCAACGATCGACGTCAGCGCGATCGCGATGACCGGCGACATCAGGATCATGATGCGCGAGGGATTGGGACGCGGTTCAAAGCGCATGGGCAAGCTCCTTGCTGGCGCGTTCATCTGGCTCGTCGCCAGCGCTTTGGCCGGACATGGCAATGCCGATCGCATCGCGGTTAGCGTCCGCGATCGGTATGGCCGCCGTCAGCCAGCCGCCGGCGATCACGGCGATCTGGTCGGAGATCTCGAAGAGTTCGTCGAGCTCCTCGGAGATGACGACGATCGCAGCACCCCGGTCGCGCAGGTCGAGCAGCGCCTGGCGGATGACGAGCGCCGCGCCGACGTCCACGCCCCACGTCGGCTGCGAGACGATCAGCACGCCGGGGTCCTGCAGGATCTCGCGGCCGATGATGAACTTCTGGAGATTGCCGCCCGACAGGCTGCCGGCCCGCGCATGTGCGCCGGGCGTCCTGACGTCGAAGGCGTTGATGCAACGCTCGGCATAGGCCTTGACGCGATCGAAGCGGATGAGGCCGGCGCGTACGGCGCCGTTGCGATTTGCGGTGAGCAGCACGTTTTCCAGGAGCGGCAGCGAGGGGACCGAACCCTGCTTCAGCCGATCCTCGGGCACCGAGCAGAGGCCAAGCCGCCGCCGGCCGGCCGGATCGCGATGGCCCGCCGGCTTGCCGTCGATAGTGATCGTTTGGGCGTTCGAGAGCGGCGTTTCGCCCGACAACGCTGCCAGCAGTTCCTGCTGACCATTGCCCGAGACGCCGGCGATGCCGAGGATTTCGCCGCCACGCACCGCAAAGCTGATGTCGCCAAGCGCCGTTCCGAACGGGTCTTGGGTGGGAAGCGTCAGACCGGACACGCTGAGACGCGTCTTGCCGGCCGATGTGTCGCCGCGATGACGGAAGCTCGGGAGATCGGCGCCGATCATCATACGGGCCATCGAGGCCGGGCTTTCCTGCCTCGGATCGCACATGCCGGTGACGCGGCCGCCGCGCAGGATCGTTGCGGTATGGCAGAGATCCCTGATCTCGTTCAGCTTGTGGCTGATATAGAGAATGCTGCATCCCTCCGCCGCGATCTGGCGCAGCGTGACGAAAAGTGTCTCGACCGCCTGCGGCGTCAGCACCGAGGTCGGCTCGTCGAGAATGAGCAGGCGCGGATTTTGCAAAAGCGCGCGGATGATTTCGACCCGCTGCTGCTCACCGACCGACATCGTGTAGATGTGCCGATCCGGCTCCACCGGCAGGCCATAACGCGCGGCGACCTCCGCGATCCTTCTCGACAGCGGTTCGATCGCCGGGCGGCCCGGCAGCGCCAGCGCGATGTTTTCGGCCACCGACAGCGTGTCGAACAGCGCGAAATGCTGGAACACCATGCCGATGCCGAGCTTCTGCGCATCGGCCGGCGAAGCGATCGACACCTCGCGCCCATCCCACAACAGTTCGCCGGAATCTGGCCGAACCATGCCGTAGATGATCTTCATCAGCGTCGACTTGCCGGCCCCGTTCTCGCCGACGACGGCGTGGATTTCGCCTGGACGGACGCAAAGGTCGATTCCGTCATTGGCGACGACGGCCGGATAGGCCTTACGGATCCCTCGCAGCTCGAGGCGGTGTTCGGTATGTGGCGATATCGTATGTGGCATGATGACAATCTTGGCTACATGATCTCTATAATCACGTATGCAATATTGATGCCAGCCTGTATCGATGAGCGCGTCAAACGCCGCGCTGAAGCCCTACAAGTATGTATTCATTGAGATAAAACGCGCGCGGCGCCTAATGGCGTCCAAAAAGGCGGGAAATCGCGCACGAATTTTCGTCTACATAAAATGCAACATCATGTATACTTGATTGAAAAAGCGGCAGTCAGCCCGCGGCGCGTGCGGAGAAACGCGAGAGGATCGATCCCAGGTCAGGCTCGGCGGCAGGCTCGTCCTCGAACAACGCCCGGCTTTCCACTGACGAGAGGTGATCGTCCATCAAGCGCTCGGCGGCGGCGATATCGCCCTTCTTGAGTGCGGCGATGAGCCCGGAGTGCTCGCTGATGGCGCATTCGCTCGAATGCGGGCGGCTGTACATGGCAAGGATCAGCGAGCAGCGCGACACCAGTTCGGAGAGATAGCGCTCCAGTAGCGCATTACCCGCAAGGTCGGCAAGTTTCAGATGGAATTCACCGGCGAGCCGCGTCGAAAGCCGGACATCACCTTTGGCATGGGCGGCTTCCTCTTCCTGCACATGCTCGCGCAGGCTCTTCTCGATGGCCGGGCTCCAGCGTTTGGCCACCGCCTTCATGACCTCGCGCTCCAGCGCGCGGCGCACGGCGAACGCATCGCGTGCTTCGTCAAGGCTTGGTTGCGCCACCGTGGCGGTGCGCTTGTGATAAGTGTCGACAAGCCCCTGTGCCTGCAATTTGGCCAGCACGGCGCGCACCAGGGTGCGGCTCATGGAGAAGTGCTTGCCGATCTCATCCTCCGGCAGTTTGGTGCCGGCTTTGATCGCCTGCTCGATGATGGCCTGTCTAAGGGTGCGATGGGCGATGTCTACCCGGTCGGAATTCGATGACATGGGACTTCAATGAATGTTTCGATCACGTATACGCTATATCGCCATCAAGCGTACAACAAGTGCCGATGGCTCTCTCGCGAGCAAACTGTAACATCGCGTAGGCGATTGCATCCGGACCCGCCGCCGATGCGCTGTCACCGCGGCAGCACAGGTTGAGATGATAGCCGTGAAACGCGCCCAGGTTATTTTCTTCGCCAAATCATCAAAGTTTCATCTCCGGTTTGTGAATGCTTAACGTCATGGGTGGTGTAAGCCCGGGACGAAATTGCCGGGGGTGTATCGTGGCCTTACTCTCAAACCTGAAAATTGCCCATCGGGTGATGTTGCTTGCCTTGGTGGCGTTGATCGGGATCGTCGCGATTTCCGCGATCTTCATCGGCCAACGGCAAGTGGAAGCCGGCTATCGGCAGACGGCTGACAGCCTGGCGAAACAGCAACGTGATGTCGCAGCCGCGCGGGACGACATTCGTGACACTCTGATCTGGGAAAAAGAATTCCTGCTCACGCGGCAACTCGGTGCCGTCGAAGACTTCGACAAAGCGCTTCAGAGAGCAAACTCGGTGATCGACAAGCTAAAGGGCGATGCGGCGCCTGAGCAGGCTGGGAAGCTTGACGCGTTGAGCGGTGCGCTTCAGGCCTATGCGGGCACGTTTTCGGCGCTTGTGGCCAAGGACAAGGAGTTGGGTCTCGATCCGTCGCAGGGTCTTGAAGGGGCCATGCGCGATGCCGTGCATTCGATCGAGGGCCAGCTTGAGGGCGTCGCGGATGCCGAGCTCAAGGCCAGCATGTTGATGATGCGCCGGCACGAGAAGGACTTCATCTTGCGCCGAAATGCCGATTACCTGGCCAAACACGCCGCCGAAGTCGCGACGTTTACCGAGTTGATGAAGAAGGCATTCCGGCCCGGCGCACAGCGCATGCGGGCTGCGGAAGCACTCTCCGTCTACCAGAATGCGTTCCGGCTTTATGGCAATGCAACGCTGGAGGAGGCCTCCGCTCGCGAGGCGGTCAGTTCTGCTTATTCCGCGGTGCAGCCGGTGCTTTCGGACATCATTCAAAGCTACGCCGCGGCAGAGGTCGCCACGCTCAAGGAGAATGATCGCGTCGGTCAACGCAATATCACGATCGTTGTCGCGCTGATCGCCGCCGCGATCGGTCTCATTCTGCTCAGCGTTTGGCTGATCGGCCGGTCGATCAGCGCTCCGATCCTCATGATTACCGCTGCAATGCGCCGCCTGGCCGAAGGAGACACCGGTCAAACGGCGCCCGGCGCAGCAAGGCGCGACGAGGTTGGGGCGATGGCGAAGGCGCTTGAGGTGTTCCGGCAGCAGGCGATCGCCGCAGCGGCACTTGAAGCGGAAGCGGCAGCCGCGCGCAGAGATGCCGAGGCCAACCGGGCTCAGATGCAGGAGCAGGCCGAGGCGCTGGCGCGTGAACGGCTGCTGCAGGCTACCGGCGACCTTGGCGCGGGCCTGAAGCGGTTGGCCGCAGGCGATCTCTCCTTCCAACTCGTCGAACCCTTCGCACCGGATTTCGAAAGCCTGCGGGGCGATCTGAATGCGACGTTGAAACAGCTTGCTGGTGTGATGGGCGACATCATGCAGTCCAGCCATTCCATCGACAACGGTACCCGGGAGATCAGCAGCGGTGCCAGCCAATTGGCTCAGCGAACGGAGCGCCAGGCAGCCTCTCTTGAGCAAACGGCGGCTGCGCTCGACGAGATAACGGCAAATGTGTCAAACGCGACCAAGCGTGTTGAGGACGCCCAACAGGTGGCGCGAGAGGCCAATGACAGCGCTTCGAAGGGGACGGCGCTTGTGGATGAGGCGGTTGCCATGATGGAACGGATCGAGGGGTCTTCAAAGCGTATCGCAAGCATCATCGCGACGATCGACCAGATTGCCTTCCAGACCAATCTTCTTGCCCTGAACGCCGGCGTTGAGGCGGCCCGTGCCGGTGAGGCTGGTCGCGGGTTCGCGGTTGTAGCGCATGAGGTTCGCGAATTGGCCCAGCGCTCGGCCAACGCGGCCAAGGAAATCAAGGCTCTTATCGATGGTTCGACTATTGAGGTTGAGGAGGGGGTGCGGGCGGTGAAGGACACGGGGGCGGCTCTCCACGGCATCGGCAGGCACGTCGTCGCCATCAACCAGCAT
Organism: Rhizobium sp. Rhizsp42; assembly: GCF_047304155.1. Classification (NCBI taxonomy): domain Bacteria; kingdom Pseudomonadati; phylum Pseudomonadota; class Alphaproteobacteria; order Hyphomicrobiales; family Rhizobiaceae; genus Rhizobium; species Rhizobium sp. Rhizsp42. The sequence continues at coordinate 146,288 of NZ_JBGLYS010000009.1, forward strand.
ATGGAAGCAATCGCGTTGTCTTCGCGCGAACAGAGCATCGGCTTGGTCGAGATCAACACGGCGATGAACGGCATGGATCAGGATACCCAACAGAACGCAGCCATGGTCGAGGAAAGCAACGCCGCATCCGCAGTGCTTGCCGGCGAGGCCAATCGCTTGCGCGAACTTGTCTCGGTGTTCAGGGTCGCCAGCGAACAGCAGGCCGAAACGGGGTTGCGGTTGGTTGCCGGCCGCCGAAACTGAGCGCGATCCATCACGCGAAGGTTTACCGAGCGGCGTGCGGCGGTCGTTTAATTGGTATCGATGACTGACGTCACGCTTCTCGTTTTCGCCACGACTGAGAACCGTCGCTGTCGTTGACCATTCAAAGAATGGCTACTGCTCTGCGCGTTGAAGCGCGCAGGTTTTGCGGTTGTCCGCTCTATCGAAGACGCATTCTAAGTCATCGGTTTGTTCGGTAGGCGCCGTTCACTGCGTTATTTCGATCCAAGCAGCGGCGAGATTGCGTCGATCAGGAAACGCAGCGACGTGGCATCCCTCTCGCCGTCTGAGGATGCCTCGAATTCGGCAAGCTCAACGCCGATAATTTGGTCTACCGGAATTTTCTCGAATATGGTGCGCAGCGTTTCTGGCCGCAGGCCATTCGGCACGGTATATGCCGCCGGCACAAATCCGGGCTCCAGAGAATCCCAATCGACGTGAATCCACACGGGTCGATCGCCGATAATTGAGACGATCGAATCCGGGTCTGTTTTTTCAGGCGAGAGCACGCAGACACCAGCCTGTTTGAGCAGTTCTGCCTCCGCGGGGTCGATATCGCGTGCGCCCGCAATCACGATTCTGGCCGGATCGACACCCTGTCCGAGACCACTTTCCCAGAGGCCGCAGACCGCAGCGAGAACCATGCCGCCCAGATATCCGCTTCCGGTGGTCTCAGGGGTGTTGAAGTCGCCGTGAGCGTCGATCCAGAGGATCGTTGCTTCAGGATGGACACGCGCGACAACCGGCAGTGTTGCGAGGCTCGCGGAGCAGGTGTTCATGGCCATCAACGGCCTTTGGCCACGACGAAAGATGTCAGCCACTTCGCTTTGAAGTTCTGTCAGCGTGCCGGTTGCTTCGGGCAGGCTGCTGGACCAGTCATCTTGTTTGGGTGGTGAAGGTGTTCCCACGGAACGCAGTGGTAGTCCTGTCAGTTCCTGCAAGGCTCTTGCTGTCTTGGCCGCGCCTTTGATCGCGCCAGGCGTACGGTCGGCAATGCGTCCCTGGCAAAAAATGATCTCGAACGTCAAATCGATACTCCGATACTGAAACTGCGAACCCCGCCAACAGGCATGCCGCGACAATCATTATATCCTGTCGGATATATCGATCGCTGCGCCACTTGCAACCCGTCAGATCGATCAACGACCTTGGCGAGGTTGGGCGGGCTTTCTTAAGCGATCAGTGTTCGCGCTTGGTCGGGAAAAGCGCCAAGTTCAATTGTCCTGCGAGCGCCGGCCTCGCGGACGATGTCGGCGATCGGGCCGAATTGCGCCACCAGGGGATTGGTCTTGCGCCAGATCATGCCGATTGTGCGAAAGGGCCGCGGCTCAAGAAGGCGAAATACGCTGACATCGGCTGAGCGGGTTTCGGTGCGCACTGCCATCTGCGGCAGCAGCGTGACGCCGATGCCGGCGCCCACCATCTGTACCAGCGTGGTGAGCGAGCTTCCTTCCATGAGTTCGCGAGGGGGCGCGGCTGCGATGTTGCAAAAGGAGAGCGCCTGCTCGCGGAAGCAGTGCCCTTCTTCGAGAAGCAGCAGACGCATCTCGTGCAGCATCTCGGAGCTTGGAACAGGTTTGCCAGCGTCCTCCAGCGGGCGCACCAGCACGAATTCCTCGTCGAAGAGTGGAATTTCCTCAAGCGTCGGCTCTGAAACGGGCAGGGCGACGATCGCGGCATCGAGCCGTGCTTCGTGCAGGTCTTCGATCAGCCTCTGTGTCACCGCCTCGCGCGGGCGTGGATCGAGCCCGGGATAGCGATGCGTCAGCGTCTTGATGACGTCGGGCAGGAGATAGGGGGCAATTGTCGGAATGACGCCGATGCGAAGCCGGCCCGCAAGCGTCGTCTGCGTAGCGCGGGCCAGTTCCGCCAGATCGTCGACCGAGCGCAGGATGCCACGCACGCGCTCGGCAAACTCCTCACCGAGGCTCGTCAGCCTGATCTGCCTGCCGCCGCGTTCCACAAGCGGCGCCCCGATCAGTTCCTCGAGCTCACGGATTTGTACCGACAGTGCGGGCTGGGAGATTGCACAGGCTTCGGCGGCGCGGCCGAAATGCCCCAACCGTGCAAGAGCCTCGAAATAACGCAGGTGCTTCATGGATAGGCCTATCATAATCAAAACCTATCAGACCCTTTAGAATATACAATTGGAATTTATCGAGTGAGTTGCTTATTCCCTATCTCGGGACTTGAAGCCGACACGAGGTTCAACGACCCGCTCAAACACTTGGTACGCGATTTCAACCCGAGTTCGAATTTTAGGGAGAGTTAACGTGGACACGAAGACACAATCGGCCGGCAAGTGTCCGGTCATGCACGGTGGTAACACGGCACTCGGCAAATCCGTTACGCAATGGTGGCCGAACGCGCTGAACCTGGACATTCTGAGCCAGCACGACACCAAGACCAATCCACTCGGCAGGGATTTCAAATATCGCGAGGAGCTTAAGAAGCTCGACGTAGAGGCTCTCAAGGCCGATCTCAGGGCGCTGATGACCGAGAGCCAGGAATGGTGGCCGGCCGACTGGGGTAGCTATGTTGGCATGATGGCCCGCGTCACCTGGCACGCAGCCGGCTCGTATCGCGCCGCGGATGGCCGTGGCGGTGCCAACACGGGCAACCAGCGTTTTGCTCCGCTGAATTCGTGGCCGGATAACGTCAACACCGACAAGGGCCGTCGCCTGCTGTGGCCGATCAAGAAGAAGTACGGCAACCGGATTTCCTGGGCCGATCTGATCGCGCTCGCGGGCACGATCGCCTACGACGTCGCCGGCCTGAAGACCTTCGGCTTCGGCTTCGGCCGCGAAGACATCTGGCATCCGGAAAAGGATGTTTACTGGGGTGATGAGCAGGAATGGCTCGCGCCAAGCGATGGCCGCTACGGCGATGTGGCAAAGCCCGCGACGCTGTCGAACCCGCTCGCGGCTGTCCAGATGGGTCTGATCTACGTCAACCCCGAGGGCGTCAACGGCAAGTCCGATCCGCTCGCCACCGCCGCGCAAATGCGCGAAACCTTCGCCCGTATGGGCATGGACGACGAAGAGACTGTTGCGCTGACCGCCGGCGGCCACACCATCGGCAAGACCCACGGCAACGGCAACCCCGCTGATCTCAGCGCCGATCCTGAAGCGGCAGGTCCGGAAGCCCAGGGTCTCGGCTGGATGAACACCAAGGGTCGCGGCATTGGTCGCAATACAGTTGTCTCGGGCCTCGAAGGTGCCTGGACCACCGAGCCGACGAAGTGGGACAACGGCTTCTTCGAAATGCTGTTCAAGCATGAATGGCATTTGGTGAAGAGCCCGGCAGGCGCCACCCAGTGGGAGCCGATCTCGATCGCCGACGCCGACAAGCCCGTCGACGTGGAAGACCCGAGCATTCGCCTCAATCCGATGATGACGGACGCCGACATGGCGCTTCGGGTAGACCCGATCTACCGGGAGATCTCGCTGCGTTTCCGCGACGATTTCTCGGCATTCTCGGATGCCTTTGCTCGCGCCTGGTTCAAGCTGACCCACCGCGACATGGGCCCCAAGTCGCGCTACATCGGTCCGGATGTGCCGGCGGAAGACCTGCTCTGGCAGGACCCGATCCCGGCAGGCAGCACGAGCTACGACGTTTCGGCCGTCAAGGCGAAGATCGCCGCTTCCGGCCTTTCCGTCGCCGACCTCGTCAGCACGGCATGGGACAGCGCCCGCACCTTCCGTGGTTCGGACAATCGCGGCGGTGCCAACGGTGCCCGCATCCGGTTGGCGCCGCAGAAGGACTGGGCCGGCAATGAGCCTGAGCGCCTTGCTCGCGTTCTCGCGGTGCTGGAGCCGATAGCTGCGGCAAGCGGCGCTTCGGTTGCCGACGTCATCGTTCTCGCCGGTAACGTCGGCGTCGAACAGGCCGCCAAGGCTGCCGGCTTCGATATCCAGGTGCCGTTCGCAGCTGGCCGTGGCGATGCCACCGACGCGCAGACCGACGCGGACAGCTTCGCGCCGCTCGAGCCGCTCGCCGACGGTTTCCGCAACTGGCAGAAGGAGCATTACGTGGTCAGCGCCGAGGAACTGCTCCTCGACCGTGCCCAGCTGATGGGCCTGACCGCGCCTGAGATGACGGCTCTTGTTGGCGGCCTGCGCGTCGTCGGCGCCAATCACGACGGCAGCAGCCACGGCGTCTTCACGTCCAAGGTTGGTGCGCTCACCACGGACTTCTTCGTCACGCTGACCGATATGGCCTATTCATGGGTCCCGACCGGCCGGAACTCTTACGAGATTCGTGATCGCAAGACAGGCGATGTCCGGTTCACCGCGACCCGTGCCGACCTTGTCTTCGGTTCCAACTCGGTGCTGCGCGCTTATGCCGAAGTCTATGCCCAGGACGACAGCAAGGAGAAGTTCGTGAAGGACTTCGTTGCCGCCTGGACGAAGGTGATGAACGCCGACCGCTTCGACCTAAACGCCTAAAGGCGAAACGAGCTGCAGCAGCACTCGAAAAAGAACCTCCCGTGTGCCACAGCGCACGGGAGGTTCTCTGTCTTCTGGCGGGCTATCGTCGGGCCGTCTTCGCGCTGGTCATCGCCAGACTAGCTGGTCTTCTTCGGGCCACGTCCCGCACCCGCATCTGACTTCGCCGCACCTTTGTCTTCTCTCGGTGCTGTCTTATGAGTAGGATCCTTTCCGGAACGCTCGCGTGCGTGTGCTTCCGGTCCGGCAACGATCACACCATTCTGATCTTCGTCAACATGCTCCTTCGCCCGGCGATTTGTCACGTCTTTGGCCATTGGTCCAATCTCCTTTCGCTGCTCCTCGCAGGTTAATGACCGGAGACGAGACTGGTTCCCTCACTCGATCGGCTGATGAAGCAATATGGCTCGCAGCCCAACGACGCCCGTGCGCTGCTACGCCAACTGATCGAGACGCGGTTGAAACAGGGGCGGGCGCTGGAGACTAGTGGCGGGGCAGGCGACCGGATCAGGGTCCGCGTGTCAAGAGTTCCCGCTGACGGCTCCTGAATGACGCCAGCTTACTTCCTTTCCCCTCGGATATGATCCCTCTTGTCTTCCGGCACGAGATGGCGAATTGCTTCGGCCGCCCCTCGTTCGCCCAATCGTCTCGTATCTTGCAGCATCAAGCGGACCACGGTTGATGGTTTGAGCGCGCTCAAATGGGCAACATTTAGTACGAATGTGTATTGATCGGGCTCCAAGCGGATATGGATCTTGGCTGTTTTCTTTTTCAACGTGCTATCCTACAGAGGTGATGGCAAACCCTCTCGGGCTACGCCGCGATTGCGCCATAGAAGCAATTGAAGCGGTCGGTCGTTTCGAAAGGCGTTCCACGCCTTGATGCTAAGGGCCACGCGCTCCGCCTCCGCCAGCCGTACGCGACGTGACGCACGGGTCTTGATCAAGCGTTCGCGCAGATGACGTATGGGACTGTGTTCCGCCAAATTCACACCGTCGATCAGCCTTGCGAAAAATACGTCCGCGAGATCGGCATCCTTCTCCGCGAAGGTGCAATGCAGCGCGGCGGCAATGCCGTTTCCCATGATCTCGTGGATCGCCGCCACGTTTCTCAGGCTATTTCTGATCTCTGGAACCGCTTCGAGCAGCTCAAGCAATTCGCCGATAGACGGAGATGAATTCGCGGCCAGAACCACGCCCGTCCGGATCATCCAAAGCCAGCGTAGTGCTGATGCCAAAGTGATCGTATTGGTCTCGCCATGCTCGCGAAGCACGTCGTTCATCGATCTCTTGCGCCCGATGTCGAGGGAGTTGATGACGTCGGTCGGCAGGCCTTCCACAACAATGGCTGGAATAGCCTTCATCGCCTTCTTCACGGCTTCCAGACGATGCTGCCCGTCGAGCAGTCGTCCATCGCTATCTATTTTGATCGTCTGGCCATTCAGTTGCCAGCGACCAGCCTCGATATCGCGCGCATACTTGGCTATGACCGCCGACGATACCGCCCTGTTTGGTCCGCGATCCGCCAATAGCTTGTCCGCCATCTCGGGACCAATCATGAGCGCCTTGATCTTGATCCGGTGAGCGTTTAGGGGCGCAGCCTCCAGTTTCTGAGGAGCAATCGCACGGCTCAAAGGTCCCCAGTCGGAGCTGTTTACAATGCGGGGGAAGCTCTCCCGATCTGGCGAAAAGCGCAGCAGCTTGATTGTCCTGCCGGCCAGGAAGGCATTCAGGGCCTTGATTGAGACAGCAAGTATATAGGTCTGCTTCCTGGCGCCACCCTGTCCGCGCGTCGTTTGCAAGATCTCCCGCAGCTGGACGATTGGATCATCAGGGGCGTCAGTTATAGGATCTTGAATTTGTGCTAGAAATTGGTCGGCGCGAACGGAATCAACTGCACTTGTCAGGTAATGGAGCGCGATGCCGCAACCGTGAGGCATGAGTGGCATGGCGCGTAGCGCCGGCTTGACGCTGTCACGAATTTCCGGGTGTTCCTCAAGCACACTCAAAAGCGTGGTGGGGGTCGGCCCTTTGCTTGTGCCGGGTGCTCCTCCCCAGTTATACGTCCAAACAATCTTAAGGGCTGCGCCTAGTGCTCGACCGTGCTTTTCCTTGCGCATCGATAGAACATCCGCAAGCGTGCGCTTGCGGATGGAATCAATGGTCTCGAAGGCTTTGATATCGACGCCCTGTATCACCAAGGTGTCGAAGGGTGCGTTTGATCGTGCGCAGGCATTAAGTCGTGCCCGGCCGTCAAGTACCTGCCCATCGGAAGACAATACGATAGGAGAACCATTCAATATCCACCGTCCATCATGCATGTCTCGTTGAAATGCCTGCACGGAAGCATGATCAAGTTTGGCGCTGCCAATGATACGCTCAAGCATAGACTTGGCGATGTCGGGCGTAATTCGTTCGACGCGAGAGGTAATATTTGGAAAGTCGCTCATGACGCCTCCATTGTTACGTTAGCGTACCAAGAAATGGATTTTTATTAAGTCAGTTTTCTGTCGCACTTGCAAATGGCGGATGGATCAAACCCTGAACGATGATTCGATTGGTTAGGCCGTCAATTCCTCGATCTCACGTCGTGATTTTTGCATGGTCGCGACGTTGGTGCTGGCGTTTTGTGAGACGCGGCGACGGTCACGAATAATCGCAGATCCGCATTCGGCTCTTTGTTCGCCGGAATCACCGAGCAAGCAGTTTTAGCTTTGACGAGCCCCGCATGGAGGTGGCTGTTTACGCAGGAATGTGAGAGGTTGCTTGTGTACCGGAATGCAAGCCCGGTTGAACGCCATTTGTGAAACACGCGAAATGCAGCACAGGGGGGAACAATGCCAGACACAAAAATGATGTCCCAGATGGCCGACAAAGCCGGCTTTATCGCCGCGCTTGACCAGAGTGGCGGATCGACGCCAGGAGCGTTGCGTCTCTACGGCATAGCGGATGCGGACTACCATGGCGAAGAAGAGATGTTTCGCCTGGTGCACGAGATGCGTGTTCGCATCATGACCGCGCCGGCATTTTCGGGCGACAAGGTGATCGGCGCCATACTCTTTGAGCGGACGATGGACGGAGAGGCCAACGGCAAGCCGGTTCCCGCCTTTCTTTGGGAAGAGCGCGGCGTGGTGCCGTTTTTGAAGGTCGACAAGGGGCTGGCGGCCGAAGTGAATGGCGTTCAGGTCATGAAGCCAATGCCCGATCTTGACGATCTGCTCGACCGGGCGGTCAAGAAGGGCATATTCGGCACCAAAATGCGTTCAGTTATTGCCCAGGCCAACAGGGCAGGAATTGCGGCGGTGGTTCACCAGCAATTTTCCGTTGCTCAACGCATCCTTGGACATGGTCTGGTTCCGATTATCGAGCCTGAAGTGTCGATCAAGAGTACGACGAAGCGAGAGGCCGAGGTTATCCTGCGCGAAGAGATTCTTCGCGAGCTCGACGCCTTGCCGTCCGGTCAGAAGGTCATGATCAAGCTGACGCTTCCGTCCGTTGCGGACTTCTACAAGCCGCTGATCGACCATAAGTCGGTTATCCGCGTCGTCGCTCTGTCCGGTGGTTACAGCCGTGCTGACGCCTGCGAAAAGCTGAGCCGCAATCATGGTATGATCGCAAGCTTCTCCAGAGCTTTGGCGGAAGATCTTCTTGTCACGATGAGCAATGCTGAATTTGATCGAAGCCTCGAGCGCGCGATCGACCAGATCTACGCCGCGAGTGCCTTAAAAAAATAGCGAATGCCGGAGCCCGGCGGCTGCCTCTTTAAAGAGGTGGGCAATGCTAGATACCAGAGCCGTCCAGCTGCAAGCTATCCTCGCCTTCCCAGGGCGTCGGCATTGAGGTGCGGTTGAGGCTGGCCGAGGGCATCGGCATCCAGCACTTCAATTCCGGTTCGGCATATTCGATCAAACGGCCGGGCGAGGAGTCGGACGCGCGCCAACCCTCGGTCCCGAACCGGTCACCATTCGACCAGTAAGCCAAGTCAACTTCCGCCGGTCCCTGCTCGGATGGATAGATCGTGACAAGAATTCGGCTGCCGTCTCTTGGCGCGCTTGAATGTTGCGCCAACGTTGGGGTTCGTCCATCACATCGTCTCCCGGTTCCTCTCGGCAGCGATTGTCTTCCTGTCACTATGTTCGGTCAATTCAAACTTCGCACAACAGCTTACGCGGCGTTTCTGGCCGCGTAAGCTGTCTTCCGTAGCCTCCGCGCAAATCAGTTGCAGACGCGGACGGTTTCAATATGAGACCCGCCGTCGTAATTGTTCTCAACCTCGCGATCCTCGTACCAGCAACGCGGGCGCGGCGACGGCGGATCGACATAACGAGGACCGGAGTTGGCGATTGCGCCACCGATCAAACCGCCGACAACACCAGCGGCCACGCCTCCGGCAATGGCCCGGCCGGTGTTGTCGTGGTGGTGGTGATCACGTGCGATCGCCGGGCTCAGGCTCCCAGCCGATATGATCGTCGCGGCAATAATTGCGCCTAATGTCCGTTTCATCGGGGTGCTCCTTTTTAAAAAGCTATCCCCTACTCAACGCTGCGAACGCAATTTTGTTCGCAAAATTGGCCATCCGATCGCGCGTCAACCTGATCGCGGAAGGAAGTGACAGGCTCAATGACGCTCTTCCAGCGCAGGCCATAAGCCCGCCGTCGCCCGGCTGCACGCCCGGGCATAGCTGCTGGATGTCCTGCTTGCAGTTGTCAGGATTGTTTCCCAACGTTACAAACTTGGACGCCAAGAGGCGAACACGGAAGCGGTCAGCACCTTCCGGATTTCCGATACATTGGCGCTCGAGGGACGAGTATCATGCGTGTCGAGGCTGACAGCCCGCGACGTTTGCGCGTCATGCGTGAAGCTGCGGAAGGTCCGGCATTCTTCTTGCGTTCGACGTGGCTGCCGAAACGCTCCGGCGAGCAACCTTGATACCGGCTGCGGGAATTCCGGGAATGATGTCGAATGGAACGTGCGCGCGCTCGAGGCATTGGATCTCGGCTCCGGTGCGTCCACAGCTCATCGGATCGCCCATTTTCAATCTGACCACGCGCTTTCCGTTCCTGGCCAGCCGGATCATTAGGTCGTCGGCGTCCGTCCTTTTGCCGTCGGCGCGACTTGCCACCGGCATGCGTTGTGCCTCGCGTCGGGCGAGCTCCAGAATATCAGGCGAGACAAGATCGTCGAAAAGAATGATGTCTGCGGTCTGCAGCGCGCGAACGGCTTTCAACGTCAGCAGTTCGGCGTCGCCAGGCCCTGCACCAACCAGCGTGACACGCCCATTTGTTAACGTCAGGCTGGATGGCTTTGCGAGTTCGTCTGCGTCTTGAAGCAAGAGTTCACCAAGTTCTCGCGCCGGCTTGTCCGAACTTGCGAAAACGCGGTCAACAAACCGCTCCCAGAACAGCCGTCGCAGTGATGCGGTCTGCAAGCGCTGATTGACGGATGCGCGCAGTGATTGGGCAAGTTCCGCCCAGGCTTTCAACGTCCTGGGAAGCAGCGTCTCGATCCTCTGTCGGATCGCCTGGGCGAGCACCGGGGCTGCGCCATCCGTCGAGATCGCTATCACCACCGGCGACCGGTTGACGATGGAGCCGAACTGAAATTGGCAGAGCATCGGCTTGTCGATAAGGTTGACCGGAACGCCGGCGCCGCGGGCGGCGTCAAAGAAGCGTTGCGCTTCCTCCATTGGCTCGCAGTCGCCGATCGCGACGGCAGCCCCACTCATGATCGTGGCGTCCCATCCCCGTGGGAGGTGGGTGAGGGTGCCTTGCGGATGGGCGGCACCGCGCGCGAGGAGAGCCTCAAACGTTTCGGATAGTGTCTGCGCATAGATTTGAACCTGTGCACCGCAGGCAGCCAGCAATTCGGCCTTCCAGGCCGCGGCATCGGAACCGCCGGCGACAACAACGCGCTTTCCCTCAAGTGCCCAAAAGACGGGAAGCTTCGCAAGCGCTTCCAGGCGCGCTGAGCCATCATTCCGCCGCGGCTGCAAGACATCCATCGATAATCCCCTTGATCTCTGCGCGGCAGGAGCCGCAATTGGTTCCCGCGTTGGTCTGCTTTCCAACGGCCTCGACACTGCTGCAGCCGCCGCGGATGGCGGCAGCGATTTGATTGACCCCGACACTGAAGCAGGAGCAGACGGTAGCGCCCGGGTCCGGCTTATCTGCACCCGGCCGACCTGCGACGAGCGCGAAACGTCTGCGCAGATCGTCGTGCGTCGCGCCAAGCTGCGAGATTGCCCAGTTGCGGGCGACCGGCACCGGCTGCCGGGCGATGAACAGAGCGGCGATCAAGCGATTGCCGTTAAAGAATGCCAGCCGCATGTCGCCGGATTGACGATCAGCATAACCCAATGGCTCAATGTGATCCGGGATGGCGAATGTCTGCCGGCACCAGCGATGCCAATCTTCTTGCTGCGCATCGAATGCAAGTTCCGTCCGCCAGCCGCCATCGGCTTTCGCCAATGCCCAATAGGCCGAGCTCAAGGCCGTTGGCTTGGCGACCGATATGGCGAAGCCGTAAAATCCAGGCTTGAGCGGACGCACGGAAACGGCAACATTCTTGGAGGCAGGCTGGCCCGAGACTGGATCCGTAACCGGCGCAACGACGGCATCGATACGGGATTTCGCAGCGAATTGATCATTCCAGTGCATGGGAACGAAGACGCTGCCACGGGCCTGTCGCTCGGTGATGAGCGCGCGGGCGATGGATTTTCCGTGTGGGCTCTCGATTTCAACCAGCGCGGCATTGCCAACGCCGATTTCCAATGCATCCCGCGGATGGAGTTCGGCGAAAGGCTCGGCAATATGTGAGGAAAGCCGGGCGCTTTTGCCCGTCCGGGTCATCGTATGCCATTGGTCGCGGATCCGGCCGGTATTGAGCGTGAAGGGATGGTCGGCATTGGTGCGATCACAGACTGTAGGCTGGATTGCGATAAAGCGCGCTCTTCCGTCCGCGTGATAAAAGCCACCATCGGCGAAGAAACGGTTGTCGGATCTTGCGCGACCCGCTGCCTGCGGCCACTGGAAAGGCGCCAGCGCTTCATATGCGGCGTTGTCCACGCCGATATGGGCGCCTATGTCGAAATCGCGGCTGCCACCGTTTTCGAAGGCCGAAAGAGCTGCGTGCTCCCGGAAGATCTGCGAGGGGGAGCCGTAGGGGAAGGCTTCCGCAAAGCCCATGCGCCGCGCAACTTCGGCTAGCTGCCACCAGTCGGCGCGGGCTTGACCCGGCGCCTCAAGGAAATCGCGCTGGCGCGAGATGCGGCGCTCCGAGTTGGTGACCGTGCCGTTCTTTTCGCCCCAGCCGAGCGAGGGCAACAAGACATCGGCATGGCGGGTGGTGTCGGTGTCGCGCAGGACATCGGAGACGACCACGAAGGGGCAGGCCTTGATCGCGGCTTCGACTGCATCGGCGTCGGGCATGGAGACGACAGGGTTGGTCGCCATGATCCAGAGCGCCTTGATCCGACCATCGGCGACAGCCTTGAACATGTCGACCGCTTTCAAGCCGGGCTTTTCCGCGATGGCAGGTGACTGCCAGAAGCGCTGGACGCGATCGCGGTCATTGGCGTTTTCGATCGCCATATGGGCGGCAAGCATGTTGGCGAGGCCGCCGACCTCGCGGCCGCCCATGGCGTTCGGCTGGCCGGTGAGCGAGAAGGGGCCCATGCCAGGCCGGCCAATGCGGCCGGTGGCAAGGTGGCAGTTGATGATCGAATTGACCTTGTCGGTGCCGGATGAGGATTGGTTGACGCCTTGGCTGTAGCAGGTGACGACTTTTTCGGTCGCCGTAAACAGGCGATAGAATTCGCGCAGCTGCATGGTCGGCAGGCCGGTCTGCTCCAGGATGTCGTTTGAGGAGAGCAGCGCGGCCGTGGCGAAAGCCTCGTTGAAGCCGCTGGTATACTCCGCCACGTAATTCTGATCGATCGCACCGGCCGAAATGAGATGCGCGAAGAGGCCCATGAACAGCGCGACGTCGCTGTCGGGACGAATGGGCAGATGCAGGTCGGCGATATCGGATGTCATCGTTCGGCGGGGGTCGATGACCACGACCTTCATGCCTGGGCGCGCGGCCTTGGCAGCGGCAAGACGCTGATAGATCACCGGATGGCACCAGGCGAGGTTGGAGCCGGTAAGGATGACGAGGTCGGCCAGTTCGAGATCTTCATAGACGCCGGGAACCGTGTCGGCACCGAATGCGCGCCGATGGCCGGCGACCGAGGACGACATGCAGAGCCGGGAATTGGTGTCGATATTGCCCGAGCCAATGAAGCCCTTCATCAGCTTGTTGGCGACGTAATAATCCTCGGTGAGCAGCTGGCCGGAGACGTAGAAGGCCACGGAGTCCGGGCCGTGTTCGGCGATCGTTTTCGAGAAGCGGTCGGCGACGAGATCAAGGACGGTGTCCCAATGCGTTTGCTGGCCGCCGATTTCGGGATAAAGGAGGCGTCCGTCGAGATCGATCGTTTCGGCGAGCGCGGAGCCCTTGGAGCACAGGCGGCCGAAGTTTGCCGGATGGTCTGGATCGCCTTTGACGGAGACGGCGCCATCATCGGTGACCGTTGCGATCACACCGCAACCGACGCCGCAATAGGGACAGGTGGTCTTGGTTTCAGTGGGCATGGGGATGCCCTCTCAGGGTGTCGAGAGCGTGGTCACCCCCCTCTGTCCTGCCGGACTGCCGGGGTCGAGCCACGGGTCGCGACCCGCGCTTCGCGCCCCCCACAGGTGGGGAGATTGGCTGGGCGCAACCGCTAGCTTCAACGCCTATTGCATGGCAAAGGGCCAACAACGAGTCGATCTCCCCCCTTGTGGGGGAGATGTCCGGCAGGACAGAGGGGGGTAATCTCTCCACCATCGCTCAACTACTCCGCCGCCATCATCAAGCTCTCGAACGCGATAAACAGCGCCCCATCCTCGTTCCTCACGGGAATGGTCCTGACCTCGCCCTCATCCGCCCCCAGTGCCTTGCCGGTCTCAAGCGAGATCACCCAATTATGCAGCGGGCAGGTGACCGCCTTCGCATGCACGATCCCTTGCGACAGCGGCCCGCCCTTGTGCGGGCAGTGGTCTTCGATCGCGAAGACTTCGTTCTCCGCCGTGCGGAAAACGGCGATCTTGCCCTGCGGGGTCTTCACGCAGCGGGCGCCGCGCAGCGGGATGTCGGAGATGTCGCCGATCGAGATCCAATTCATATCCATCTCCTCACTCCGCTGCCTGGGGAAAGCCGATCGTCGCCATCGGCTTGAATTCGTGCTTGTCCTTGCCGGAGACGCGCTCCGACCAGGGGTCGACCTGAGCGAATGTCTGCGAGAAGACGAAGCGATCGTAATAGGCCTTGCGCTTGTCGGCATCGCCGATGATCTGGCGGCGGATTTCCTCCAGACCGACGCGCTTTGCCCATTTGTAGATGCGCTCGAGATAGCGGGCCTGCTCGCGGTACATCTGCGTCAGCGCCGCGATATGCTCCAGCGCCTCGTCTTCGGTTTTGACGAGGCCGAGAACCTCGGTGCCCTTGATGTCGAGACCGGCAGCCCCCGCGAAGTGGATCTCGAAGCCACTATCCACGCAGATGACGCCGATGTCCTTGCAGGTCGCTTCCGCGCAGTTGCGCGGGCAGCCGGAGACGGCGAGCTTCAGCTTGGCCGGTGTCCACGAGCCCCACATGAACTTCTCGATGCGGATGCCGAGGCCGGTGGAATCCTGGGTGCCGAAGCGGCACCAGTCGGAACCGACGCAGGTCTTCACCGTTCGCAGTCCCTTGGCGTAGGCCTGTCCGGAGACGAAGCCGGCCTTGCCGAGATCGGCCCAGACGGCCGGCAGGTCTTCTTTCTCGATCCCCAGCAGGTCGATACGCTGACCGCCGGTGACCTTCACCATCGGGATTTCGAATTTGTCGACGACATCGGCGATGGCGCGCAATTCATTAGAGTTCGTCACGCCGCCCCACATGCGCGGCACGACGGAATAGGTGCCGTCTTTCTGGATGTTGGCGTGGACGCGCTCGTTGATGTAACGCGACTGGTAGTCATCGGCGTATTCGTCCGGCCAATCGCAGACGAGGTAGTAATTAAGCGCCGGGCGACACTTGGCGCAGCCGCAGGAGGTCTTCCATTCGAGCTCCTGCATGACGGCGGGGATCGTCTTCAGGCCCTTGGCCTTGATCAGGCGGCGCACGTCGTCATGGCCGAGTTCGGTGCAGGTGCACATCGGCGTCACGGCGGCGGGGTTGTAGCTGTCGCCGAGCGTCAACGACATCAACTGCTCGACCAGGCCGGTGCAGGAGCCACAAGAGGCGGAAGCCTTGGTGTGGGCGCGGACGTCGTCAAGCGACGTCAGTCCCTTGGCCGATATCGTCGAGGTGATCTTGCCCTTGCATACGCCGTTGCAGCCGCAGATTTCCGCATCATCCGGCAAGGCTGCAACGGCCGCCATAGGGTCCAGCGGCGACCCTCCCTGGTACGCCTGGCCGAAGATCAGCGTATCGCGCATCTCGGTGATGTCGGTCTGCTTCTTCTTCAGATCGTTGAACCATGCGCCATCGGCCGTCTCTCCGTAGAGCACGGTGCCGATGATGCGGTTGTCCTTCAGCACCAGGCGCTTGTAGACGCCGGCGGTGGCGTCGCGCAGCACGATCTCCTCGCGGTCATCGCCATCGGCGAAGTCACCCAGCGAGTAGAGATCGATGCCGGTGACTTTCAGCTTGGTCGGCGTGTCGGAGTGAACGAAGGCGGGCGAAGTGTCGCCCGCAAGGTGCGAGGCGGCGATGCGGGCCATTTCGTAGAGCGGTGCGACGAGACCATAGACCATGCCGCCGACCTCGGCGCATTCGCCGAGTGAGAGGATATCGCCATCCGAGGTGCGCATGCCGTCGTCGACGACGATGCCGCGATTGACCGCAAGGCCGGCTTCCTTCGCGAGGCCGACATTCGGCCGGATGCCGACGGCCATGACGACGAGGCTTGCCGGAATGATGCGACCGTCGTCGAGCTCGATGCCCTCGACCTTGCCATTGCCGACGATCGCCTTGGTGTTGGCCTTGGTGATGACCTTGATGCCGCGTTCCTCGACAGCCTTTTGCAGCAGATAGCCGGCGGCGGGGTCGAGCTGGCGCTCCATCAGCGTTGGCATCACATGCAGCACGGTCACATCCATGCCGCGCTGCGCGAGACCGGCCGCAGCCTCAAGACCAAGCAGACCGCCACCGATGACGATCGCCTTCTCGCGTGATTGCGCCGCCAGCAGCATGGCCTGCACGTCGTCGAGATCGCGATAGGTTATGACCCCTGGCAGGTCCTTGCCGGGAACGGGGATGATGAAGGGTACGGAGCCGGTGGCGATCACCAGCTTGTCGTAGATCTCCGTCACGCCTTGGTCTGACGTCACCGTCTTGGCATCGCGGTCGATGGCGACGATCTTGTGGCCCTTGTAGAGCGTGATCCCATGATCGATGTACCAGCCGTCGCCATGGATGACGATCTGCTCGTAGCTCTTCTCACCGGATAGAATCGGCGACAGCATGATGCGGTCGTAATTGACGCGCGGCTCTGCGTTGAAGATCGTGACCTGATATTGGCCCGGCGCCTTCTCGAACAGGTGCTCGAGCATGCGCCCGGGCGCCATGCCGTTGCCGATGATCACGAGTTTTTCGATGCGGGTGTCTGACATGGGGTTACTCCGCGGCTTCGACGAAGCGGTGGCGTTCGTAGAGGAACTTCAGCACGGCTTCGCGGCATTTGAGGTAGGTTCGGTCGGAGGCAAGCTCGATGCGGTTGCGCGGGCGGGCGATCGGCACGTCGAGCACTTCGCCGATCTTTGCCGCCGGACCGTTGGTCATCATCACGATGCGGTCGGAGAGCAGCACGGCCTCGTCAACGTCGTGGGTGATCATCACCATCGTGTTGCCAAGGCGGGCGTGGATTTCCATGACCGCATCCTGCAGATGGGCGCGGGTCAGCGCGTCGAGCGCGCCGAAAGGTTCGTCGAGCAGCAGGATCTTCGGCTCCATGGAGAGCGCCCGAGCGATGCCGACGCGTTGCTTCATGCCGCCGGATATCTCGGAAGGTCGCTTGTCCGTGGCGTGCGCCATCTGCACGAGATCGAGGTTCGCCATCACCCAGTCGTGGCGCTCGGCCTTGCTCTTCGAATTGCTGAACACCTTGGAGACCGCGAGGTTGACGTTTTCGTAGACGGTGAGCCAGGGAAGCAGGCTGTGGTTCTGGAAGACGACGGCGCGTTCGGGACCGGGGGCGTTGACCTCGCGGTTTTCCAGCAGCACGGCGCCGGAGGAGACCGGCGTCAGGCCGGCGATGAGGTTGAGCAGGGTGGACTTGCCGCAGCCGGAGTGGCCGATGATCGAGACGAACTCACCCTTGGAGATCGTCAGGTTGATGCCCTTCAGCACCTCGGCGCGCACGCCGGCCCGGTCGAAATGCTTGTCGATATGGTCGAGCTTGAGATAGGCGGTCATGGTCGTTCCCTTCAATTGGCCGAAGCGCCGCGGGTGATCAGCTTGCCGACCGCCGCCACCAGCTTGTCGAGCGCGAAGCCGACGACGCCGATGTAGGCAAGCGCGACGATGATGTCGGGCAGGCGGGACGAGTTCCACGCATCCCAGATGAAGAAGCCGATGCCGACGCCACCGGTGAGCATTTCAGCGGCGACGATCGCCAGCCAGGACAGGCCAACACCGATACGAAGGCCGGTGAAGATGTATGGGGCGGCCGAAGGCAGCATGATCTTGAAGAAGAACTCGATCTGGTTCAGGCGCAGCACTTGGGCGACGTTGCGGTAATCCTGCGGGATGTTTCGCACGCCGACGGCGGTGTTGATGATGACCGGCCAGATCGAGGTGATGAAGATCACGAAGATCGCCGAGGGGTTGGCGTTCTGGAAGGCGGCGAGCGAAAGCGGCAGCCAGGCAAGCGGCGGCACTGTGCGCAGCACCTGGAAGATCGGGTCGAGGCCGCGCATCGCCCAGACCGACTGGCCGATGACGGCGCCGACGATGACGCCGACGACGGCGGCCAGGCCAAAGCCGTAGGCCACGCGCTGCAGCGAGATCAGCACGCGCCAGCCGAGCCCGATATCCTGCGAGCCGTAGTTGAAGAAGGGATAGGCGATGAGGTCGAAGCTTTCCTGCCAGACCTGATGCGGGGAGGGCAGCGAGGCGGTCGGCGACGAACAGAGCACCTGCCAGACACCAAGCAGGATGGCGAGCACGACGAGCGGCGGCAGCACGTTGCGGGCAAGCGTGGCCGCTATCTTCGCGACGTTGATCTTGGCGACCGGGCGCCTTGCGAGCGGCAGGATGGTGGCGGTGTTTGTTGCGGTTGCCGATGTCGCGATCGTTTGTTTCTTGGCCAAAGCGGGCATTCTACGCTCCTCTTGCGGGATGGAAGAGCCGGCGCGGTCCACGCCGGCGGCACGGATCAGGACGCGACTTTGATCGTCAGGCTGTCGAGATAGGCGGAAGGGTTTTCGGGGTCGAAGACCTTGCCGTCGAAGAAGGTTTCCTTGCCGCGCGAGGACGATGCCGGGATATCTGCGGCGGCGACGCCGAGGTCCTTGGCGGCGGCGCGCCAGATGTCCTCGCGGTTGACCTCGTCGACCAGCTTCTTGATGTCGGTATCCGGCGCGAACTTGCCCCAGCGGATATTCTCGGCGAGGAACCAGCTATCGTGGCTCTTGAAGGGATAGGAGACGCCACCGGCCCAGAACTTCATGTAGAGGTCGGTACCCTGGGCAACCCGGCCATTCCCGTAGTTGATGTCGCCCTTGAGGCGGCCGAGCACGTCCTTCGGAGGCACGTTGAACCATTGGCGCTTGCCGAGCAGCGCCGACATCTCTTCCTTGTTGTCCATGCTGTCGCACCATTGCTGGGCTTCCATCACGGCCATCAGCAGCGCCTTGGCGGCGTTCGGGTTGCTCTCGACCCAATCCGAACGCATGCCGAGCGCCTTCTCGGGATGGCCCTTCCAGAGTTCGCCAGTCGTTGCCGCCGTAAAGCCGATGCCCTGGTTGACCAGCTGCTCGTTCCAGGGTTCGCCGACACAGAAGACGTCCATGTTGCCGACCTTCATGTTCGCCACCATCTGCGGCGGCGGGACGACGATAGTCGACACATCCTTGTCCGGATCGATGCCGCCGGCGGCGAGCCAGTAGCGGATCCAGAGGTCGTGCGTGCCGCCGGGGAAGGTCATGGCGGCCTTGATCTCCTTGCCCTCGGCCTTCTTCTTCTCGAAGGCCGCCTTCAGCTTGGACGCATCGAGCTGCACGCCGGTATCGGCATATTCCTTTGCGACAGAGATGCCCTGGCTGTCGTAGTTGAGCCTGGCGAGAATGGTCATCGGGATCGGCAGATTGTTCTGCGTCACCTTGCCGGTGTGCATGAGGTAGGGGAGCGGCGAGAGGATGTGGGCGCCGTCAATGCCGTTGGCAGCACCGCCGAGAATGAGATTGTCGCGCGTGGCGCCCCAGGACGCCTGCTTGGCGACCTCGACATCGGGCATGCCATGCTTGGCAAACAGGCCCTTCTCCTGCGCGACGATGAGCGGCGCGGCATCGGTGAGCGCGATGAAGCCGAGCTTGGCGCCCGTCACTTCGGGGCCCGCACCGGCGGCGAAGGCGCCTGACGGGAAGGCGCTGCGCACCGCCGTGATCAGGGCTGCGGTTGCTGTCGTCTTCAACATGCTGCGACGCGTGATGCCGGTCGTGATTATCTTGCTCATTGCGCAGGTTCCCTCTGCTTGGTGCTGGCCGGAATTTTGGGAATAAAAAAACGCCGCTCGGCAGATGCGTCATCGGGAGGGAGGGTCCCGGACTGCAAAGGCCTTGCGACGTCGATGTCTTTTGCGAGCGCTTATCGCGCGCTCATCTCGCACCGATCGCCGTTGACCGGTGCGGATTAAGCTCTGCAAGGCGCATGCCAGTTTGAGATTAATTTACTAATGCGCTGAAAAGACAAGCAAACCGGCGACGTTTTGTCGCCTGCCTATTTTGTGCCCTTGGATGCGTTGCGGCTAGTTTTTAAGCTCCTGCCATTTCGGCGGCATTTCTCGATGCCGGGAATTTGTGCAAGGCAGCAAGTTTTTGCAGGCGATCAGGCGCCGGCTTCGTCGACCGCGCCCAGTCGCTCGCTACGTACGGCAAAGCCCGATACGTAGGCTGCGAAGTTTGTGGGATCGAAGATGTGCCCATCCATGAACCGATCGCCATCCTTGTCGCCCTCGACGCGAATGTCGGCGTCGGGTGGAGTGCTGTCGGCGCCGAGTGCCGCGCGGTAGAGGTCGGGTCTGTAGGCCGCAGCTGCGGCCCTGGCGTGGTTCAACGACATGTCCGCCTGTCCCCAGCGTACCATCTGGCTGTAGATCCAGAGCGCCTGACTGGGGCGCGGATAATTGGCGAAGCGCGAATGAAACAGGAAGTAGTCTTCGATCACGCGCCGGTTGCCATTGGCGTCGAGGCTGAATTCACCGGCAAGCACGTGGCGAATGATATGAACAGGGGCCGCTATGTACCGCTGGTCTGCGAGCGCTTCCGCCAGCGCATCGTGATTTTCGACACGATCACACCAGCGCGCCGCGGCATCAAGCGCCACAATGAGCCGGGACACCGTTTCCGGGTGGCTCTCGGCCCAGTCAGGCCGCATGCCGATCACCTTTTCCGGGGCGGATGGCCAGATATCCTGCTTGGCGGCAACGATGCGACCAACCCCGCGTTCGGACGCGATCATGTTCCAGGGCGCGCCGACGCAGAAGCCGTCGATGGCGCCGGCCGCCAGCGCGTCGGATGTCAGTGGGGGCGGTACGACGACCAGTTTGACATCGCTATCGGGATTGATGCCGCCGGCGGCCAACCAATAGCGGAACTCGTAATTGTGCGATGAGAATGGGTAGGTCATGG
This sequence comes from Rhizobium sp. Rhizsp42, assembly GCF_047304155.1. Taxonomy (NCBI): domain Bacteria; kingdom Pseudomonadati; phylum Pseudomonadota; class Alphaproteobacteria; order Hyphomicrobiales; family Rhizobiaceae; genus Rhizobium; species Rhizobium sp. Rhizsp42. Next base: position 166,907 of record NZ_JBGLYS010000009.1, read on the forward strand.
CAAGCGTCGGCAAAGCTTCGCCGCGCTCCTTCATATCCGCCACCACCATTGCCAGCGCGCGCGCGCTTTCGAGTGCGCTGGGCGTCTCCGGAAGTTGCGCCGTGTTGCGCATTCTCTCAAACAGCGGAGACGACAGCGTGATTGCGTTACCGCCGCGGCCGAGGGAAAATGGGGTAATCGTTGGCGAGGGGTTCGAGCCGAGGCCGAGCATCGAGGCCACGGGCATCGGCGAGAGCATATGGGCGATATCGAACTGCCGGAAGGCGAGGCGATCACGAACATTCGCCCACGACACATCCTTGACAAGGTCGAGCACAAGGCCCTGCTTTTCGGCAAAGCCGAATTCCGCAGCCGCGATGAGCACCGACGCATCGACGAGTGGAATGAACCCGGCACGCAGGGTCGTCGGTCCTTCCGTCGCTATGCTGGCCGGAGCCGCCAATCCGCTCGCAGAGCTCTGGGTCGTCATCTTGTTCACTCCGGTTTCCTCTGGGCGCCGTGCTGATCGCATTCCGTAGCCATCACATCAGCAATCCGGCAGCGGTCACGACACTTTGCGCGATCTCGGCGATCTTCTTCTTTTCGTTCATAGCTGTCTGCCGGAGTAGCCCAAAAGCCTCTTCCTCCGAAAGACCACGCATCTTCATCAGAATGCCTTTCGCCCGATCGATGATCTTTCGTTCCTCGAGAGCGGTCTTCGCTTCCGCCAGCTCGCGCTGCAGCCTGTTGAAAGCATTGAAGCGACTGACAGCCATCTCGAGGATTGGTTTGACGCGCTCTTTCTTCAGGCCATCGACAATATAGGCCGAGACGCCGGCTTCCACGGCCGCGACAATGGAATCCTCGTCCGATTTGTCCACAAACATGGCGATCGGGCGCTTAACCGCGCGCGAAATCTGGAAGATGCTCTCCAGCATGTCGCGGTTCGGGTTCTCGAGATCGATCACGATTACATCAGGATTGACCTCCTCGATGCGGCGGGCGAGGCCGTTCATGTCGGCTACGACAGTCACGCGCTGGTAGCCCGCCTCGCGGAGCCCCAATTCGATGATTGAAGCTCGGATGCTGTTCTCGTCGATAACCAGCACATTCAGGCTGGACTTGGATGGTTCAGACGTTGCCACAGGCAGCCAGCATTCCGTTCAAAGAGCGTCAATGTTTGTGATGATGAAATGCTCGATCTTAGCCTAAAAATCAATCAAATATTGAGTTGCTCATAATTTGATCGCTAATATGGCTTGAGTAACTCGAACTCGCCCCAAGCGTGCCGTCGTGTCTTCATGTCCGAACCAGAGCTTGGGAACAAAAACAGAAGACCGCCGTTGTTTTCCCAGTATTACCAAAGAGGCAGCAATGGCCAAGACTTGCAAAACGGCATCTTCACTTATCACGATTGCTATTCTGCTTGTCTCCTCCGTCGGATCAGCGCACGCCTTCAGTATGGCAGGGGCCGCCGAGAAGATGCAGCCGCATTCGAAAAGCGCCGTCGCTGCGTATGCGCAGGAGGGAAGCTCTGAGGACCGCGGCGATTTTCTGCTTTCCAAGGAAGAGGTTAGCCATATCCGCTGGTGCGCCGAGCGCTATCTGTCCTACCACGCGACCGACAACACTTACGAGAGTTCGGTCGGCACGCGTACCGCTTGCGTTTCCCCTTGAATGCACTGCCTACAAGTGCTTGGCGTGCTGCGCCTAGAAAAACTCTGAATGAGCGATAGGTATCCGGGACCTTCTCACAACTGGTTGATCATGAACTGGATTTCCCGCTGGACGGCCCGCTCTCTCGCGCTGCGATTTGTCGTCGTTGGCGGCCTGGTCAGCTTGGCGGCCATGTTCATCGTCGGTTATCTGGTGTCAAAGGTCATCGAAGATGCCGTGATCCACAATTCCGGCGCCGCGACCGCCCTTTATGTCGACAGTGTCGTTGCTCCGCTTCTTCCCGACATGCAGAAGGCCGCGCCGCTCGATGAGGCGAGCGCGCTGGCGCTAGATGAGACGCTTGGCCAAGGGGCGCTCGGAAAGCGATTGGTGTCGTTCAAGCTGTGGCGCGGCGACGGGACAATTCTCTACTCCAACGACAAGGCGCTCGTCGGAAAACAGTTTGCAGTCAACGACAAGCTTCGCCAAGCATTCGCAGGAACGCTGGTCGCGCGCTACGAGATCGCCGACGACCCCGAAAGCACCACCGAACGTTCGCTCGGCAAGCCATTGATGGAGATTTATAACCCTGTTCTCCAGCCTTGGTCCGGCCAGGCCGTCGCGGTTCTCGAATTTTACGAGACGGCCGAAGGGCTGGGCGAAAGCCTGACGCGGGCGAGATTGTGGAGCTGGCTTGGTGTCGCGGGTCTGACCTCTGTGTTCTTCGCGGTTCTCTCAGGACTGGTTTTTCGCGGGAGCCGAACGATCGAGGACCAGCAGAGGGATCTCGCCAAACGCGTCGCGGAACTCTCCACATTGCTTGCGGAGAACAAGGGGCTGCAGGGCCGGCTCCAGCGCGCATCCCAGCGTGCCGCATCGCTGAACGAGACATATCTGCGCAGCATTGGCGCCGATCTCCACGACGGTCCGGCGCAACACATCGCCTATGCTTCGCTGCGGCTGGACAGCGAATTGCTGATCAGCGCCGAAACGCTGCCCGAGGAGCGTGAGAAGGAGCTCTCCTGGATCCGCTCCAGCCTCGCCGAGGCGATGACAGAGATCCGGGATATCTGCAAGGGACTGGTGCTTCCAGAGATCGAAAAGGCTTCATTTGCCGAAATCGTCAACCGCGTCACCGTAGCCCACCAGATGAGAACCGATACAACGGTCAACACCGTGATCGAGCAGGACGGCTCGGAGCCGGTGGCGGCGGTGAAGATCTGTATCTATAGGTTCATCCAGGAGGCCTTGAACAACGCCCATCGTCACGGCGGCGGCATCCAGCAAGCCGTTTGGGCCACCCTTCATCGCGGGCATGTCACGATCGAGGTCAGCGATCGCGGCGAGGGCTTCGATCCAAACCATGTCAGGCCATCAAGCCTAGGGCTTGTCGGGCTTCGAGAGCGGGTCGATAGTCTTGGCGGCACGTTCGAAGTGAAGACCGGGGACAAGGGCACGATCCTGACGATGACCTTTGAACCCATGGAAACAGGAGAGCGGAGATGACGTCCATTACGGTTGGGATCGTGGATGACCATCCATTGTTTCGCGAAGGTGTGACGCGCAGCCTTTCCGAGATCAAGGACTTCCTGGTCGTGGGGGAGGGTGCCACCAGCGATGACGCGGCGATGATCGCGGCCGACAAGCATCCCGATGTCATGCTGGTCGATGTTTCGATGCCGGGCGGTGGCTTGAGCGCGATCGGTGAGATCCTGCGGCGCAGCCCATCGACGAAGGTGTTGATGCTGACCGCGTCGGAGGAGATCGACACGCTGCTGGCAGCGCTGCAAAGGGGCGCGATGGGATATGTTTTGAAGGGCGTCGGCTCCAGGGGGCTCGCTGAGGCGATCAGGACGATCCTCAAGGGAACCCGCTATGTGTCTCCAGCGATGTCCGCGAAAGTGGTGGATGTCTCGCTGGACAAGGAGCCGCAGAAGAACGCTTTGACTCCACGCGAACGCGAGGTGATGGACCTTGTGGGAGAAGGTCTCTCCAACAAGCATATCGGACTGCGGCTTGATCTGCAGGAAAAGACCGTCAAGCATCACATGACGCAAATCCTGACGAAGTTGGGCGTTTCCAATCGAACCGAGGCGGCGCTGCGCTGGCGGGGCAAGGGTTAGGGTCTGCCGATCCTAGCGTACAAACCGGTTCAGCCGGCGAACATCAGTGGCTGTCGCCTGCCTGTCGACAATCGTCCGGCCCTTCGAATCGCGCATGATGTAGCGACCGCGCCGCAGCGTTTCTGTTATGCCATTGCCGTGGCGGACATCGACACTGCCGTCTGAACTTTCGGTGGCCTTAACGCCTGAGGCTGATGATGAGGAGGGAGAAGACGGCGATGAGCCGCCGCCCTTGGCGGAGTTGCCGCTTGCGCCGACGCCTCCGTTGCTTTTTCCATTTCCACCCGCGTTGCTGGAACTGTTGCCGGCGTTACCCGAGCTGTTTCCATTGCTGGAACCGTTGCCGCTCCCATTGCTGGAACCGTTTCCATTATTGCCGCCGTTGCCATTTCCGCCGCCATTGCCGTTGCCGTTATTGCCGTCCTTCGCATGCGCGGCATTCGTCGTCGGCGCCGGAAGCGGCCCGAAGCTCAGCGTCAGTGGCATCGCAGAGATAACAATGGCGACCGTCGCCCCGCATCCCAGTCTCAGCAGGCAGCGCCTTGAAAGCATGATTGCGCCCTTTCCAGCCTTATGCCCTTGTCTACGCAGATGACGGCGCATGGATCTGCGCTGCACCGATCTTTCGCATCGATCATTCGACCTCTGGGCGATCGGTCCGCTGTTTGTGGCGAAATTCGACCACCTGCCGCATCTGCGCCAGGCGAAGCTCAAGCGCGGTCCGATCCATCGATGGGGCAAGCTTGGCGAGTTCATCGGCCAGAATGTCCATTTCCCGGAGGAAGAACAGCAGGTCAAAGCCACGTTCGAGTTCGGTGGCCATGTCGTTGGCACGAGGCGAACCGCTCCGTGACGACGCGGGCTCCGCCAAGATGATCTCGGCGACCGCAGCGTCGGCGTGCCGCGCTTGAATGTTTCTCACGATGTGCTCCTGTCAGTGCTGTTGCGGTTTGGACGTGGCATTTCCCGCGCCGTCTTGTGCATTCTGTTGCCGCGCGCGGCGGCTGTGCCACGCCGCGGCCTGGCGTAGGCCGTCGACAACACTTGGGGCGCTCGGTGGTTTGACGACGACGTGTACGCCGTCCCGGTCTTCAACAAGATCAGGATTGCCCGTCAGATAGACGATACCGACGTTGAAATGGTCGACCAGCTGCCTTGCGATCTCCGGCCCTGTCAGCCCATCGGCGAGGCGCACGTCCAGAATTGCGATATCAGCCTCCGGTGCCAACTCCATCGCTTCGGCCGCGTTCCGGGCGATCCCCGCGATCTCGAAGCCTTCGGCCATCGCGATGTCTTCCACCATCAGCGCAAAAGCCGGCTCATCCTCGACAATCAGAACACGCATGGTTGCTCCTAATGTATCGTCGGTGACAGGTGGCGAAGGTCGGGGTCAGGCGCGTCAAAGATTCCCAAGAGCTTCTCGAACTCAATCAGCACCAGCTGAAACTCCACATCATCCATGGCGGCGATCTGGATAAGCTCCGAAGACGCTCGAGCGATGAGCGTGTCGAGCCAGATGCATTTGTCCGCTCGGATAAGCCCCAGCACGTCCTTCCTGATATCGCGCAACTCGGACAAGATGCGAGACACCAGTTCGATGCGCTCATCGTGACCCATCCACTGCAAGCCGTTGCGGGCTTGCCGGATCTCAGCTGTCATTCTTGACGGCATAACCCGCCCTCCTGTCGTATCGATGAAGCTAACCACGACGAACCAGCCGACAACACGGGCTTTGGTCCCAGGTGGGTCGACTATTCGTTTGCGGCGACCGTCTGGGCTTCAGCCGGCGGCGTGCACGTCATGCGGGGGCCATCGTAGGGCTGATAGGTGTTGTCTTCCGCACGATAGGATTTGTAGCGATTGGAGCACCAGATTGCCGCGTTCGCCAATGGGGCGGCGACAGCAGGCGTCGTAGAGGCCACAACGTCACCACTCTTCTCCGATGAGGGCTGGCAGACGCGAACTTGGCCCTGGAATGAACGATAGGTGTTCGTCGCAGGATCAAACGACCTGTAGTGCGACGCGCACCAATTCAGATGTTCGGCCGACATTTCGCTCGATGGCGGCGGGATATCGGCGACCACAGGCGCGGCCGCGGCCGGTCGCTTGGCGGCAACCCGCCGGCTATCAGCCATCGCATATGTGGAAAGTGCGGCAGGCAACCGCTCATAGGTTTGAAGCGCGGGATCGACACGCGTGGGCTCTGTCGTCCAGAGATCGGCATCCCTCAGACCGCGCAAGCCTTGCTCCGTGTTCTCCGCCATGCCGATCGATGCCACGGCCGCTGCGACCGTAACCGTGCCCACGACCGTGGCTATTCCAAACGCAACGCTTGCGAGCCCGTTCATTGTCGTCATCCGTTGTTGTGTGAGGATGTTCGCCCGCCACCCAATCGGCGGCGCCGGATCAATCAGGCCGGGCGGTACGGCATGCGCCACGCCGCCCAACCGAGCGCGATCAATTGATGACCTGGATCACCTTGCGGGACGAAGGTTCGATGATGACCCGTTCGTTGTTTACGATCGCGTAGCCATATTTCGGATTTTCGGGAACTGGTGTGACCACGACGGTCTCTGGCAAGGCATGACCGACGACGACCTTTTCCTGCACGACGACGGGCGCTGCCGGAGCCGGCGCTTCGCGAACAGAGGTGACGACCTTCGCCGGTGGCGGATCGATGATGGTGCCGACCACGGCGCCGGTGACGCCGCCAACAGCCGCACCGACGGGACCACCGACGATAGCGCCGGTAACGGCTCCGCCTGCCGCGCCATTAACGGTGCCCGACTGCGCCATGGCAACGCCGGACATGAGGGTGATGGCTGCGATCGCAGTCGCTGCAAGTTTGAAAGACATGTTCATCTCCTCTTCTTTGCGACGCTCTGTCGCTGGGAGACAAACGGCTGTAATTACTACAGGTTCCGGGGTCGGACCTCAGTCGGAGGCGCCTCAGACCTTGGTCTGATGTGGCGTTGAAGCGCCTTGATATCGATCAATGCACTCGGTCGCGTCCGGCAATTCTCCGACGGGCATATGACCGCCCGGAGAGTTGATCTTGCTATCTGGCAAGGCGTTCGACGGGCGTCTCGGGCGTGAGGTTGTCTGCCACCTTGTTGGTGAAGGTCGCACGGTAATTGCCGTCAAGACCAGGGAAGAGAATGTAGTCCACGCCCTTGATCCTTGCAGTTTCCATGGGGATTGGGATGCCATCCCGCGCAAGCTCAGAAAGCCTCCCTCCCGCTGTCGAGGAAGGGAGCATAGCGGTCAACATGCCATGGGTGCGGGGATCACCTACGATGGTGAACGCCAAGCTTTCGCCATCCCATCCCTGCTCGAGAATATCCGTCCGCGATCTGCCGTCCAGCCAATCCAGCATCTGTCGCGCCGATACCATTGGGATCTCGTATTCTTGCCCAAGATCCATTAGGAACTTGTCGAAATCATTGTGAAAATCATAGTGCGTCCCAAAGGCGCCGAAGAACTCTTCCGGTCCCAAGGCGCGCTGGACGAGGCGCTCGACGGCCTCGCGCTCGTCGTTGAAAATCTCATCCACAAGATGCGTTTCTTGCTGGTAGACGTTGATCAATTCGCCTGAGGCCGAACTGAATCTCATGGGAATTCCAGAACCCGTCATGAAGCCGGCGCGACCCTTCAACCAGGTCCTTGGCCAGTAGTAGTAGTTCATGTCGAAGCGGATCCCCCAGTCACGACCGATCTTGGCCTGTGAGGTGAAATCGCTCCACACGATACAATGAAGGCGGCTTGCTTCCTGTACTGGGACATCGGGATAGGCGGCCCGAAAGCGTAAAATATCGGTCGCGAAAGCCTGGTCCAACGACGCCTTGGACCAGTTCTGGCAGAAGGTGCTGGCATGGGAGCCGAGATCAAAACCACTGGAGACATAATCAGCGGCCTCCCGCGCAGTCAGGCCTGAGTCGGGATAGAGCCATGACGTTGCACGGGCGCATTCCCATTTCCTGGCGTCGCAGTTTTCGGCGTCCAGAGTCAGCATCCGGTTGAAGGAATCTCTTGTCCCGCGTTTCGTGCCGTGATCGTCCGCAGCCATGACAAGGACCGCCTTGGCCCGGTTTGGGAAATACCAGAAGCGGGGGATGGGTGCGTCGTCCCGCTGAACATGCTGGATGAGGTTTGAGAGAAGACGCATCTGCTCATCAGCCTGGGGAATATGCACGCGAGCGAGATCGACGAAGTCGGGCTGCGGGTCGGCGCTGGCCGCGCCGAAAAAGAGATCGTTCGGTCGTATGGGCGCAAGGCCATCGCGATCCTGGCCTGCCCATTCGGGATTGCCTTGTCGTGTCAGGACAACGGATTGGGGCAGGTCGAACGCGAAAGCCGCGACCTCGCCTCCCGCGCTGCCCACCGACCTGAGGGTTAGCGCCGGCGTCGAGGCTTGGTTCATGCCACCCGAAAATGATGCAAGCGTCGCGGTGTCGGCATTGGTGACATAGCGTTCCGCTACGCCGTGAAACTGAATTGGCTCTCCGACCAGTCCCTGTCCGGGCGGTCGTTCCGTGTCGATCAGGATATCGCCGGCGGAGATTGCCCCTTCTTCCGATCGCACGCCCGCAAGATCCGCCAATTCGCCCGATGGACGCACGGCAATCAGATTTCCGCCGCTGGAGACCCAGCTGCGAAGCGCCGCCACCGCCGCATTTTCTATCGTCCCGGCGGTGATGACCAGCCGGTGTTCGGCAAGTGCCGAGGCTTGCAACTCGGGGCTGGCGATCGTCTTGAAATTCGTGAAGCCTTCCGCCCTCAGTATCTCAGAGAGATAGGGTCCAAACGGCGCGCCTTCGCCTAGAACAAGCAGTATAGGGCCGTCGCGTCCCAGATAGAGCGGTACCTTGTCCAGAACGGTGAACCGCCAATCGTGGCCAACATCATCTCGCAGCGCACTGCGCACTTCGATTTCGCCTTCAGGAAGTGGCTGGTAGCTACGGAAGATGGCAGCCGTTCGTAGTCCGTTGACCTCGACAGCGCCGGAAATATCGATCTTTGATCCGTCCGGCCTGGTGGCCGATACCTTGAGATCCATTGCCGTCGGGTCGATCGGCTGGTCGAAGGCGATCTGAACACGGACCCCCGGTACATTGACGGAACCCGGCATGGGAAAGGTGGAGACAATCTTCGTCGCATCTTTCGATACTGTGGATACGCCTTCGGCAATCACTGCTGCGATCAGGCAGAAGGCGACAGTTCCAATGATTTTTTTCACGGCTTGTAGCTTCCTCGAGATATTGCGACTTGCTCACGGAAAGACACCGATCCGTTGGAGGCCGGTAACGGCGGCTACATGGCCGGCGAAGCTTTCTGTCGGAGTGTCGCATACCTGAAGGTGGCCCTCGGTGAACGTGCTGGCCTTCTTAGGTGACACTCTGATCGAGAGATATCTTGAGGAGGATAGTAATAAAATATGCACTTATCAGGTAGAATAATACGACTTTTAGATGACGTCAGTTGCAGCTGTCGACGGCCTTCTGATTGAAGGCATTGCTTGCAACACCAAGGGGCTCAGCCCTTTTGCATCCTGCTCCAGTATCTCGAACAGTTGCCTGCGCATGCGCGGCTCCCAGAACTTGTTGATATGCGAGGCCACGCCCTGCGCGGCCTCGGCTTCGGGTTGCGTCGCGAAAAAGCCCGCGATCTGGTTGGCCATGTAGACAAGCTTGTCGTGTGTGCCGTGTGACATCGTCTACTCCGCGGCCTCAAGCTTGCCCGTGATACGGCGGCTCTGCCGCGCCTGCTCGTCATACTCGACCTGCCAGTCCGTCGGTCCGTTGGACGGCGAGACCTGAACGGCGGTCACCTTGTACTCAGGACAATTGGTTGCCCAGTCGGAGAAGTCGGTCGTGATCACATTGGCCTGCGTGTCCGGATGGTGGAAGGTGGTGTAGACCACACCCGGCGAAACGCGGTCGGTGATCAGCGCGCGCAGCGTCGTATCGCCCGAACGGCTCATCAGCTTCACCCAGTCGCCATCACGAATGCCGCGTTGTTCGGCATCATGCGGGTGGACCTCCAGCCGATCTTCGGAATGCCAGACGACATTCTCGGTGCGCCGCGTCTGCGCCCCGACATTGTATTGGCTAAGAATGCGCCCCGTCGTCAAAAGCAGCGGGAAGCGCGGTCCCGTGCGTTCGTCGGTGGCGATGTATTCGGTGCGGATGAATTTGCCCTTGCCGCGCACGAAGCCATCGACATGCATGATCGGCGATCCCTCGGGATGCGCTTCATTGCAAGGCCACTGCACGGAGCCCATCTTTTCCAGATAATCGTAGGACACCATTGCGAAGCTTGGCGTCGTCGCCGCGATCTCGTCCATGATTTCGGACGGATGTTGATAATTCCAGGCAAGGCCGATCGCCTGCGCCAGCTTCTGCGTCACTTCCCAGTCGGCATAGCCGTTCTTCGGGCTCATCACCTTGCGCACGCGATTGATGCGCCGTTCCGCATTGGTAAAGGTACCGTCCTTCTCGAGGAAGCTCGAGCCCGGCAGGAAGACATGCGCGTAGTTTGCCGTCTCGTTCAGGAAGAGATCGTGGACCACGACGCATTCCATCGCCGCCAGCCCCGCCGCCACATGCTTGGTGTCTGGGTCCGACTGCAGGATATCCTCGCCCTGGACATAGAGCCCCTTGAACGAGCCATCGACGGCGGCATCCAGCATGTTGGGAATGCGCAGTCCGGGCTCGTCGCTGATTTTCACGCCCCAGAGTTTCTCAAAGATATCACGCGTCGCGTCGTCGGAGACATGGCGATAGCCCGGCAGCTCGTGCGGGAAGGAGCCCATGTCGCAAGAGCCCTGCACGTTGTTCTGGCCGCGCAGCGGGTTCACGCCGACGCCGGGACGGCCGATATTGCCGGTTACCATCGCCAGGTTGGCGATCGCCATGACCGTCGTCGAACCTTGGCTGTGCTCGGTCACGCCAAGCCCGTAGTAGATCGCGCCATTGCCGCCAGTGGCGTAAAGGCGGGCCGCACCGCGCAGCATATCGGCAGGCACGCCAGTCAGGGCCTCCGTTGCTTCCGGGCTATGCTGCGGCTCGGCGACGAAGGCCGCCCAGTCCTCGAATTCCGACCAGTCGCAGCGTTCGCGGATGAAGCGCTCGTCGAACAGGCCCTCGGTGACGATCACATGCGCCAGCGAGGTCATGACCGCGACGTTGGTGCCCGGCTTCAGCGGCAGATGATAAGCCGCCTCGACATGCGGCGAGCGGACGATATCGGTGCGGCGCGGATCGATGACGATCAGCTTGGCGCCCTGCCGCAGCCGCTTCTTGAGGCGCGACCCGAAGACCGGGTGCCCGTCCGTCGGGTTGGCACCGATGATGACGACGACATCGCTCTTTTCAACGCTGTCGAAATTCTGCGTGCCGGCCGAAGTGCCGAAGGCCTGGCCGAGGCCGTAGCCCGTGGGCGAATGGCAGACGCGGGCGCAGGTGTCGACATTGTTGTTGCGGAAGCCAGCACGCACCAGCTTCTGCACAAGATAGGTTTCCTCGTTGGTGCAGCGAGAGGAGGTGATGCCGCCGATCGAATCGCGGCCATACTGATATTGGATACGCCGGAACTCGGAGGCGACATGCGAGAAGGCCTCCTCCCAGGTCACCTCGCGCCAGGGATCGGTGATCTTCTCGCGTACCATCGGGTTGAGAATGCGGTCCTTGTGGCTGGAATAGCCGTAGGCGAAGCGGCCCTTGACGCAGGAATGCCCGCGGTTCGCCTGCCCATCCTTCCACGGCACCATGCGCACCAGTTCTTCGCCGCGCATTTCCGCCTTGAACGAACAGCCGACGCCGCAATAGGCGCAGGTGGTCACGACCGAATGCTCCGGCTGGCCGATCTCGATCACCGACTTCTCGGTCAGCGTCGCCGTCGGGCAGGCCTGCACGCAGGCGCCGCAGGAAACGCACTCCGACGAGACGAAATCCTCATGCATGCCGGCCGACACGCGGGAATCGAAGCCGCGCCCCTCGATGGTCAGCGCAAACGTGCCCTGGACTTCCTCGCAAGCACGCACGCAGCGCGCACAGACGATGCATTTCGCCGGATCGAAGGTGAAATAGGGATTGCTCTCGTCCTTCGGCGCCCATTTGGCGTTGAGCCCGCCATTGTCGCGCGCCTTGACGTGGTTGTCGCCGTCATAGCCGTAGCGCACATCGCGCAGGCCAACGGCGCCCGCCATATCCTGCAGCTCGCAATCGCCATTGGCCGCACAGGTGAGACAGTCGAGCGGGTGGTCGGAGATATAGAGCTCCATCACCCCGCGACGGACGTCCTTGAGCCGGTTCGTCTGCGTCGACACCACCATGCCCGCCGCAACCGGCGTGGTGCAGGACGCGGGCAGGCCGTTGCGTCCCTGGATTTCGACGAGACAGAGCCGGCAGGAGCCGAAGGCGTCGATCATGTCGGTGGCGCAGAGCTTCGGGATCTCGATGCCGGCATCCATCGATGCGCGCATGATGGAGGTACCCTCGGGCACCGTCACCTGGTTGCCGTCGATGGTCAGCGTCACCATGGTCTCGGAGGCGGAGGCCGGCGTGCCGTAGTCGATTTCATGAACGAGGGACATGGTGTGCCTCCAATGAAAGAACACAAGGGATAAAACACCAGCGTTGGCGGCGTTTCCTTGGGTTCTGGTTGTGTTTTGACCGGC